>NZ_JAMSKY010000002.1:0-445231 GCF_023806745.1 Lactiplantibacillus sp. B652
TGGTTAGATAAATGTCGTCGGCTCTGGAAAAATTGTGAGCGGCACCTTAATTCAAGTCGCCAAATGATTATTCTCGCTTTCTTGATATTACTCTTAAAAAGATTTTAAACAGATTCTTAGCTTCTGCCTTGGCCGTACTGGTGCTGGTAAACGTGGCATAGTCGTATGAGCCAAACGGAATCCCATACTTCACGTATAAACTTTCGTTAGAAGAATGATACAAATCCTCGTAACTACTCCCGTACTGCACCCGGTTGATGACAAAGTCCGCTTGGCTCGCCAGACTCTTGACTTCCGTACTCGTCAGCTTTCCTTGCCATTCTGAAATATCCGGCACCGCGGCGCTGGCCTTCACCGCGCCAGCGCTACCAATCAAACTCCCTAACAGTAGCAACATTAATTGCCATTTTTTGTGCTTCTTCAAAATCTTCGCCTTCCCATCCTTAAACTAAATATGTACCACTTTCCCTGCACTACTTATCGTACCCATAAAATGTGCAAAAAGGTTCACAAACTGATTGCATTCATTTTACGTTTTGTTTACATTGTGAACTAATGCTGGAAAGTGCGATTTAGTTTTTTCGGTGGGCGCCAAAACTGCAGTGAGATATGTAGATTGGAAACTGGCATTCACGATTTTTGCGGACCTTGTTTGCTGAGATGTCATGGATTTGAGCGCTAGACTAAAAAATTTGACCCTTCGCTGAACCAGTTACCGGTGACTGGTTCAGAAAAAGTGTCAAATTTGACTTGAATGTATTACTTGGTAAAAGCTGCAGACGGGCCGCGTCCTGCATCGTAGCAGGCAACCCGAACCAATGACCTCACTCGGACTGAAACCACGGTTCAAGAATCGTCAAGCTGGCCTGGTCGAAATTAATTGCCGCCTGGGCACCATATGGCAACGCTGTTCGTGGAAAGGCGTGGCCAAAATTAACGTTGTAAAGAATTGGCAGATCGAGCGCTGCGGTCTCATCAATCAGCAACTGGCGATATTCTGCGTAGTAATTTTCATTCTGGGGTTTACCGACCACGACAGCAGCGACATTGGTCAAGATACCCGCATCGCGGATACAGCGTAACATCCGCTGGAACAATGCCGGTGCCGGCTGCTCATCACTAGTTTCCATAAACAGAATTTTGCCCCGCCATTCATCAGCGGCCGGAATCAACTTGAAGGTCCTGGCAACTTGCTGTTCATCCGGATAGCGAGTCGTCGTCAATAGATCATAAAAGCTATCTAAACACCCTCCTAGTAATGGCCCTTTAACGACGCCAGTTCCTCGCAGCACTTCATAGTGATGCATTTCCACATGGCTTGTTCGAGAGGTTCCAATAGCCGTGGGACTAAAATCAACCCGCTCGTCATACCAGACTGGACTGCTCTTAATCACCGTCTGAGCATTGTCTGTCATAAAGCGGTGCCAAGTCGCGGCGGTGTATGGCAGCATCTCTGGGGCTAACTCAGCTAAATCACTAAGAAAATTAGGACCGTAAAACGTTTGAAGTCCCAACTGATAAAACATCAAGTGATTAATCGTGGTATCAGAGAAACCAGTAAATAGCTTGGGAGAACGGCGAACCGCGGTTGTAAATTCGTCGTCGTTCAACAAATATGGCAAAGTCCGATACGTTTCATCCCCACCAATCGCTGCCACGATACCTTGAATGTGATCATCCAAGAACGCCGCTTTCAAATCTGCTGCCCGCAATTCCGGGTGCCGGCGTAATGTTTCGCGCCCCTTAAGTGCATTTGGCATTATGACGGGTACTAAGCCAAGTTGGCGTAAACGTTGTAAGCCTAACTTTAGTTGGTGCTCACTTGACGGTTCGCCAAGCGTTCCGCTTGAAAGACTGACCACAGCTAAATGGGCCCCCGGCAATAACGCTGCTGGTTTTAACATTTGACCACCTCCAATTTCATCGTTTCTTAATGTTATCATTTATTTCCAATGTCAACAATCCAGTGATTAAGATTTTCGCTACTTTAGGGTACTCAAAAACGGCCAGGAGACGGCCGCGTGGCTCCTAGCCGTATTTCTGTCAATCGGATTTCAAGTTCAGTGCACCCAGTGCGTGACCGCAACTCGACGTAAATTGTTCGTCACCAGCGCCCATTGTTGCGGCTGCGTTTTGATACTCGTGAGTAACTGCGACAGCGATTGAGGCCCTGACAACAACCGCTGACACAGTTCAAAAACTAATGGTGACTGCGGTTGGGCACCCAAGACAACGCAACGTTCACCACGATAAACCACCACGTCCCCACCGGCCCGCAACTGACCAAACGGCCGCTGCAACGTTACAGGCCCCAAAACTAGTAAGCCACCATGATCAAACAAACCTTGTAATTGCCAATAATCACGTTTGACAGCATCCGGACGTGCTTTTATCTGTCCTGGTGTTTGACCAGTTTTGGGCATTATTACAGTTAAACCACGACTATAGGTTTGCCACGAATCCAGCCAATTTTGCACGGTGCAAATCAAATATGGCGGCAAGGTCGGCTGCGTCGCATAATATAAAATTCGCTTGATTGCGGGGTCGTTCATCACAGACGGACTGGCCTTAAAGGCAGTTGCTAGGCCACGAATCAGTTCGGTAAACGGTGCCAAGTAATCGATAAAACCGGGTGTCGCCAGGTTGATCAAAATTCGTTTGGCGACACAATACGTCACGGCATCCACGTAACGTGGCGCTGCATGGGCAACCGCATCCCGATAAGCGGTCATAATATCGAACAAACGTGGATTGGTGTAATCAAGGGTCGTCGAACCAGCATGTTTGTAATAGTTATAAAAGGGTTGTTGAACATAGGCCACGCGCTCACAGCGACTCAGCATGTCTAGTAAAATATCCAAATCCTCATAAACCATCGGCTGATAGCGACAATTTGTCCAACAATTACGAGCATACAGCTTATTGCCTGAATAGGCATTGTTCAGCCCGTACTTGAGATAAGCGGCGATATCCACGTGGTCGCTGGCAGCCGGTAAGCTCTGCAAACTAGTCTCGCGATTAGTTGCCACATACAATTTGCGAACGTCACAGACCACAATTTGGGCATGACTGCGCTCAGCGGTCGCCAGTAACGTGGCGTACATCGTTGGTTCGACCCAGTCATCACCGTCGACAAACCCCAGATAACGCCCCTGAGCAGCCGCGATCCCCACATTTCGGGCAGGCCCTTGTCCACGATTGGACTGATGAATAACTCGAAACGTCTGTGGCCACTGCTGCGCGTACTGATCACAAATAGCAGCGGTGCCATCCGTACTGCCATCATCAACGACAATCACTTCTAATCCCACCAACGTTTGTTGCCGCAATGACGTCAAACATCGACGAATCCAACGTGCTTCATTGTAAACCGCCACGATCACTGAAACCTGAACTTGCATCCTGATGCCCCCAACAGATTAATGTTTTCGCTTTCATTATGGCACAATCGCTATCCCAATGACAGCTGTATCTAATGATAAGGGTAAGTGTGTTGGGTGGTCGTTTGATATTCTCGTAAGTCATCAATTTGGTTAGCGGCATTAAAGTGAATCGACGAAAGACCATCAAAGACGGTTAGTCGTTGTGTCTGCGCTTCAAAGTGCCACTGAACAAACATCGTCCCATCCGTCGCGGTCCAAATCCGCTGAATTTGCCAGACGATGACTCGTTGCACGGTAAGTTGATGCTGAATCCAGGCCTGAATTTCGGCAAACGAACAATATGCTGGTCCGTAGCATTCTTGGTAATAACAATCCGTGGCGATGACCTGCTTGAGTTTGCTAAAATCACGGGTCAGCCACATGCTGAAATAGCGTTGAATAATGGTTGTCCTTCTTTGAGTTGATGCAATATCGATTGGTTTCATTTTATGTTGCCCTCACTTGCTGATTTATCTTTAGCAGCTACTTGTCCAATTATTAACTCAATTATAACAGCATTGCTGGCCCCAAAATCACTTGAGCGTGCACCATCGAACCTATCAGTTGTATTCTGCAGGTATTTCTGGCAGAGTTAATTTAATAACAATTCTAATCATAAAGTGAGTCGAAAATCATGATCAACATCAAAAGCTATCAGTTGCAAGACGTCCCCGTTTTGGAAGTTGTCGAAGCAACGGATGAACAGCAGCCCTTACCACTCGTCGTTTTTTATCACGGTTGGCAGTCTAATAAAGAACTTGTGCTAACGCAAGCCCGCAAGTTGGCGCATCAACGGTTACGCGTCGTTCTCCCAGATGCGATGAATCACGGCAATCGCCATCAACCCGTCAGTCGCATTCCCTCGTTTACTTTCTGGAATAGCATTCAGGGCAACCTCGCCGAGTTCGACCTCATCATTGCCCACTATGAACAAGCCCATCTGATTTTAAACCATCAAATCGGCGTCGGCGGTTACTCGATGGGCGGGATGACGACCGGCGCCCTACTAACGCACCACCCAGAAATCAAAGCGGCCACCATTATCATGGGCACCCCTAATCTAAATGCTTACGCACAACTGGTTCGTCAGCACGCCACCAAACACCACATTTATTTTCCAAGTGACCTCGGCCTCCTAACCAGCTGGCTAGACCATTACGATCTGAATCTGCAGCCGGAAACAATCAACCACCGGCCAGTTCTCTTCTGGCACGGCACGGACGACGAACGAATTCCTTACGCCCAGTCCCGCAACTTCTTCGACCGCGTTCATACTGCACCGTATGCTGAGCAGGTCGCGTTTATTACCGGGTATCAAGCTAAACACTTGGTTAAAATCCCGTTAATGGATAAGATTGCCAATTTCTTTGATTACTATTTGAACTAGACGCGCCATTTGAGTCATCGACGTGTCTGCTAGTGTCATTGGGTCCCACTAAACTCATGTGCGGTTGTTTATCCTGGATGACTAAAATAAGCGTTCAACCGAATTTTTTCCGATTGAACGCTTATTTCTCATGCTAACCTAAATACAACATCAACCTAAATTGAGGCTGTCTCTTGCTCCTATTTAGTTACGCGCTGGCCGAATACGCTTCCCCCAGTACTGGAAGTAATCGGTCCGTAACGCCCCGTTATAAAGTTTGCGCCGTTTAGTGGCTTTTTGACCGTAGAAGTCTTCAAACTCTAGATCACTCGTTAAAATATACTTGCTCCAACTGGGAAGCTTACCGTAGACTTGGCCCATTTGGCGATAAAGAATCCGGACGCTGTCACGGTCGCTCAACCGTTCCCCATAAGGTGGGTTGGCGACGATAACGCCATTAACTTTATCGGTGGTGAAGTCTTTCACGGCTAATTGTTTAAAGTGAATGTCATGTAACAGACCAGCTTCACGCGCGTTCAGCTTGGCAATATCGATCATTTTGCCGTCGATATCGTAGCCGCTAATATCTAGTTCCATATCATAATCCGCTAAGCTATCGGCTTCGTCACGTAATTCCTGACTCAACCCTTTAGGTACCCAGTCCCATTTCTCACAAGCGAAGGCCCGGTTGAAACCTGGGGCAATGTTGCGAGCGAGCAGGGCGGCTTCGATTGGAATCGTTCCGGAACCACAGACGGGGTCAACAAACGGATTGTCTGGATACCACTTAGCCAACATAACTAAGGCAGCCGCCATGTTTTCCTTAAGTGGTGCGCCCCCTTTTTCGACCCGATAGCCCCGTTTGAACAGACTTGAACCGGTGGTATCTAAGGTCAGCAAAACGTGATCCTTATTAATGGCAACTTCGAGTGGGAACAACGCCCCAGTCTCTGGTAAGTGGCCGCTACGGTGGTAGGTCTCTGATAATTGGTTGACGATGGCTTTCTTCACGATCGACTGCACATCGGGCACACTGTGTAACTTAGAATTACGCGATTTACCCTCAACTGGAAATTCAGCATCCATCGGCAATAACTGGTCCCATGGTAAAGCCAGCGTCTTTTCGAATAACTCGTCAAACGTGGTCGCGTCAAATTCACCGACAATGATTTTGATCCGGTCCGCAGTCCGCAACCACAAGTTCGTCCGTAAAATATCCTTGATCGTTCCATTGAACCGCACCCGACCGTTTTCAGTCTGCACTTGATAACCCAAGTCTCGTAATTCACGACCAACGAGCGCTTCAATCCCACTCGCCGCGGTAGCGATTAATCTAAATTTTTGCATAATTTCCTCCTACTGCAATTGTTAATATCTCTAGTGTTGGTTCCTCATCGAAAGCGAACCGTTTTCCCGCCATCTAGTTTAGCATAAGTTATTGGTTGACTTGCTTCATAGCTAAAAAAACTGGGACAAAAGCGAACTTTTGTCCCAGTCTCCTGTCTAAATGTAAATTCCTGTAGGCCATGTTTTGTACCTAGTCAAAGTACAGGGTCTGTTAACTAGGCGGTAATCATCTATCTCGAGATTACAAATCTCCCCCCACATTCAGTTCAATTCCATATGTGAAGCGCCCCTACCGTAGTTTGGGTTGCCCGCTCGCGGGGTTTACCGCGTTCCAACTCAGTCGTTTCCAACTGAGTATCGTCACTGTGGCACTTTTCAGGGATACTCGGGCATAGCCGAAACCTTAGCCGTTTTTCCCGCCGTTACCGATAAATCGGCACCCCGGCTTATTTTTTCACCGAGCACGAACACTACAAGCATCGCAGCTTGTGCGAGCATGGACCTTCCTCAGCCGACATAAGCCGACCGCGATTACCCAGAATTTACATCGAATCACAATTATAGGCGGTGTGGTTCGTTTTGATTATTATCTAATTGGGCACCAAAGACGTGGCGTTCCAAGTTAGACAACCGTTTCAGAATGTCCATGTTCGTCACCGTACTCGTTGGTTGTGAAGATGGACTGGTTGCACCGACAGCGACTTGCTTAGTCAGCTCGTCAACTTTGGCACGTAACCGTTCGTTTTCATCTGAAAGTTGTTGGTTATCTTTAGTAAATGACTCATAGTCCTTAATGACATTATCTAAGAAGCCGTCCACGTCGGCGGGATCATAGCCCCGCATCTTTGGCTTAAACTCTTTTTGAAGGATGTCTTTGGGAGTAAAATTACGTTTAGCCATATTTAAAAACACCTCATTGTTATTCGCGCGACACCCATAAGGCATCCGCATTACTTAAAATATTGTAGCAGACTTTATTCAAAATTAAAACCATTATTCTGTTTTTCTGCATATTCGTTGGCACTTTCCTGTAACCAATCGAAGTCGATCAGCGTCAATGGATACGGATGATTCTCGCTGAAGGTCTTGATCAAATCGTAGTCGTAGGAAGGCTTACCGGGATTATCCGGGTCATACACCAAGGTGGCCGCATCGGTGTGAGTCACCATAAATTCTTGATAATTTTTTAATTGTTGCGAATTTTCATACGGTTGCTTGCTGACGGATGCGTGAAAGTCAACGCGGGCCAGTAACGTCTGCAACTTGGCCTGATTATTTTCATTCCAGCGCCCTCCAAATTCTCCATATGGAAGCATCATCGCAACTTTCAGTTCCGGATAGGTCTGCTTCAGTTCGAGCCCGACCTCGGCCGCCCACTGTTCAATCCCCAATTGACCACCGGTAATGAGCCAGTCCATGCCATCTTCAATTTGGGTCTTCAAGTAATTAGTTAACGCAAACTTAATAACTTTCAATTTGTCATCTTGATCACCGAAGACATTCAACTCGTAACTCCGGTAACCACTAAGCCATAACCGACTCATAAAAAGGCTCCTTTCGCGGTAGAATTCACGCTTAATCAGCTAAAAACTCACAGATATTTCACATTCCCCATTAGTTAATGGTAAAATGTAACATTATTAGGAGGTTGATTAATGTGACGATTCGCTATCCCAACGGTAAAGTCTATCGTCAACCTGGCCCAACCAAATCCAAAACTTCCAAATTTGCCAATGTTAATTTTGGCGATCGCGGGATGAGCTTAGAACAAGAAATCAACGATAGCAATACCTACTATCTTGAAAATGATATCGCAGTTATTCATAAAAAGCCAACGCCCATCCAAATCGTTAAAGTTGATTATCCAAAACGGAGCGCAGCAGTTATTCGCGAAGCCTACTTCAAACAAGCTTCAACAACTGACTACAACGGCGTTTACCGTGGCAGGTATTTGGATTTTGAAGCCAAGGAGACCAAGAGTAAGACGGCTTTTCCGCTTAAAAACTTTCATGAGCACCAAATCAAGCACATGCGTCAGTGCTTGTCACAAAGCGGCATTTGCTTCGTTATTATTCGCTTTGCTACATTGGGACGCCTATTTTTGCTGACAGCCAGCGACCTATTTACTTATTGGGATCATCAAGGAGATGGTGGTCGCAAATCAATTCCACTGACGGATATTGAACACTTGGCCGTGGAGCTACATTATCAGATCAATCCACGAATTCCATACTTGGATGCGATTGATAACATCATTGATGAGGCCTCATCAATTCATTAAAGGAGAACATCATGGCAGGTAACAATGAACAGAATTCACGGGTTGCGCGACGTAAGAGCCAACCCCAACCACCCAAGAAACACTGGTTTCGACGAATTTTCCTCTCATTAGTTGGCTTATTTGTCGTCGGGGTACTGGCGGGACTGTGTCTCTTCTTCTACTATGCACAAACTTCCCCAACGATCACTGAATCTGACCTGAAAGGAACCAGTGCCGTTAAGATTTACGGTAAAGATGACAACTACATCACGAACCTGGGCACGAGCAACCTTCAGTACGTTAAGTCTAGTAACATTCCGACGACTTTGAAAAACGCCGTCGTCTCGATTGAAGACCGTCGCTTCTATAAACATCACGGGGTCGATTATTATCGGATCTTGGGGGCTGCAGTTGGTAACCTTAAGGGCAGTTCCCTGGGGATGCAAGGTGGGAGTACCTTAACCATGCAACTGGTCAAGTTGGCCGTCTTCTCGACGGATACGTCCGACCGGAACCTGAAAGTTAAGGCCCAAGAAGCTTGGTTAGCACTTAACCTGGAAAAACATTACAGCAAATCGCAAATCCTGGAATTTTACATCAACAAGGTTTACATGGGCAACGGGATCTACGGGATGGGAACCGCTGCGAAGTATTACTATAACAAGTCGCTCAAAGACTTGAGCTTGAGTCAATTAGCCTTGCTCGCTGGGATGCCGCAGTCGCCAACCTATTATGATCCGACGACCTACCCGTCATATGCGACGAGCCGTCGTAACTTAGTGCTCGAAGCGATGTACGACAATAAGGTCATCACGAAGTCTCAGGAAACGGCTGCCAAGAAAGTTAGCGTTAAAACCGGCCTATCTAGTGCAGGTCGATCCGGATTGACGACTCACAGTAAGACCAACAAGATTCTGGACGCCTATTTGAACCAAGTCCGTCAAGACTTACTCAAAAAAGGTTATAAATTGACCGATGGCGAAAAAGTGTATACCAACCTGGATATGGACGCCCAGAAACGCCTCTATGAGATTGCCAATACGTCGAAATACGTCACCTATCCCAACAATGGCAAGCAGACGTTCCAGTTAGGGGTCTCAGTGGTTGACTCCTACACGGGTAAAATTTCTGCCATGATTGGTGGTCGAAAGATTGGGAACGTCGTTTATGGGACTAACCGGGCGGTCCAAACCGATCGCTCGAACGCTTCCACGATGAAACCAATCTTGGACTATGGCCCAGCCATTGAATATTTGAACTGGCCAACTTATAAATCACTTTCTGATACTAAGTATAAGTACCCTGGCACTAATATCTCGGTTCATGACTTTGATAACAATTACCTGGGCAATATGACCATGCGGGAAGCCTTAGTTCAATCACGGAACATCCCCGCTGTTCGGACCTTGCAAGCCGTTGGTAAGACGCGGGCACAGACCTTTGCTAAGGGCATCGGTATCAATTTGAAGACGGTCAACTACGCCAACGCGATCGGTGCGGGCGTAAGTACCCTGCAAGTGGCTGGCGCGTATGCGGCCTTTGCAGATGGTGGTGTCTACCACAAGCCATACTATATCCGCAAAGTCACGACCGCAGACGGTAAGACAACGTCCTACACGAGCAACGGTAAACGGGCGATGAAGAAGTCGACAGCCTACATGATTACTGACATGCTGAAAGGTGTCATCAATAGTTCTACTGGGACTGCGACGACTGCCAAAATCAGCGGCGTTTATCAAGCTGGTAAGACTGGGACTGATGATTACGATTCGAAATACAAGAATTCAGTTCCTTCTAACGCCGTCGTCGATTCATGGATGGCTGGTTATACGAAGAATTATTCCGTCGCTGTTTGGACTGGTTACGACAAAGCCACTGAAGCTGGCGGTTACTTGGACAGTTCCAACGAGAAGATCTCACAACAAATCTATCGGGCGATGATGAGTTACTTGCAACAATACTCACCAAACTCTGACTGGACCAAACCAAGTACGGTCGGGACCACTAAACGTAATGGAATTGAAGAATTGTACGTCGTCGGTCACCTCTTCTCAAGTAGTGAAGCGTCATCCGGCACTTCTAGCTCAGCTAGTTCCAGTTCGTCCGTAACCAGCAGCTCAGCGACGAGTGCTTCAAGCAGTAGCAGTTCTGAGAGCAGTGAAAGTAGTTCCTCTGAAGAATCTTCATCATCATCGTCTGCTTCTTCTAGCAGCGCTGAAAGTTCGTCATCTGAGGAAAGTTCTGAGAGCAGTTCTACCGAAGCAAGTAGCTCTTCTGCCGCTAGCTCGGAAGCTACAACTGAAACACCAACAACGGACACCAACACTGAAGGCCAATAAGTCTTCTTAATCGCACCATCTGATCACTGGTTGAATCTAACCAGTGATCTTTTTTTGCCTAAATTACACACAAACTTTACACAAACGATACCAAAAATCAACGCATCACCCAGCATTTACCACTACAATACAAAGTGACTTAACCAATTTTATCAATTTAGAGGAGTTATCCATTTTGGTCGCGATTAAATTACAACACGTTTCAAAAAGCTACCAAGGACCCGTCATTGAGGACCTCAACTTGACGATTCCGACGCAGCAGATCACTGCCCTGGTTGGCCCATCCGGTTCAGGTAAGTCCACCCTGCTAAACCTCATTGCGGGTTTAACGACGCCCGACAGTGGTCAAATCTGGTTCGATGAACAACCAATTTTTGATGCTGACCAGTCGCTCAACTGCCCACCAGCCAAGCGCCAATTAGCAATGGTTTTCCAGGACTTCGCACTCTGGCCACACATGACGGTCCATCAGAACATCGCGTTTGCGATTGAGACCCACTTGTCTAAAGCTGAGTGCCGAAAACGCGTCGAGTGGGCGCTCGCGCAAGTCAGCTTAGCTGATTACGGCCAACGCTATCCACGGGAGCTCTCCGGTGGCCAGCAGCAACGCGTGGCGCTCGCCCGGGCACTAGCTACTCAGCCCGATTTAATTTTATTTGATGAAGCCCTGAGCGCACTCGACCCACAACTACGGCTACAACTGCAACAGGATATCAGTGCGCTAGTTAAGGCGCATCATTTGACCGCCATTTTTGTGACTCATGACCGCCAAGAAGCGTTACGAATCGCAGATAATATTGTGCTGCTACATGCCGGACAGGTCGTCCAAAGTGATACCGCTGCCAATTTGTATCAGCATCCGCGTAACCAGTTTGCCGCGCGCTTTATGGGTCCGTTGAATCAAATCGACGATCACACTGCGGTTCGTCCGGAACACGTGCATCTCGTGGAACAGGGCGCGGATGGTCCATGTTATCCAGGACAAATTCTGACTTCAACCTTCATGGGTGATCACTATGACACGCTGGTCCAGATGGCCGACTATCAGTGGCACCTCAAAACTGCCCTGCCGTACGCCCCCGCTACGATTACGATGACCGTCGACTCGTCTGCAATTCTTACTTATTAGGAGCTGATACAATGTCTAAATTAGCAATCATCACCCTGTCCACTTTAGGTGTCTTGACGCTGGGTGCAACCATCTACACGAATAGCCACCGTTCCAAAGCCGTAAATGCCGCTAGCAATGCAACCGAGCAACAAACCTTGACGGTATACGCCGCTGGTCCCAAGCCGTTGTCCGATCAAATCATTAAAGGTTTCGAACACCAGACTGGGATCAAGGTCAAAAGTTTTGATGGAACGACCGGTAAAATCTTGAGTAAAGTCAAGGCAGAACAGGCGAACCCCCAAGCAGACGTCCTGATTCTCGCCTCAATGGCCGCTGGTGTCGACTTACAACGCAACGATCAACTATTGACCTACCATAATGCCAAACGCGCCCAGCAGCTTAATCCAGCCTTTCAGGACAAGCACCAGCAACTCTTTAGTTACAGTGCTTCTGCAGTCGGTATCACTTACAATAAGCAACAAGTCAAAGTAGCACCGACGGATTGGTCCGATTTAACCAAGCCGGAATTTCGCAATCAAGTCACCATTCCGGATCCCCAAACGTCTGGTTCCAGTCTGGATTTCATAAACACCTACCAAATGCAACATGGTAATCGGTTACTGAAGGCCCTCAAACAGAATGGGGCCGAAATGGGTGGCGCGAACAAGGAAGTGCTCGATGCGGTCGTCACTGGCCAAAAAGCCGCTGTTTTCGGGGGCGTTGATTACATGAGCATCGCCGCCATCAAAAAAGGCGAACGAATCGGTTTCGTCTACCCTAAAAGCGGAACGCTCGTCAATCCGCGACCAGCAATGATTTTAAAATCAAGTCGCCACCAGACTGCCGCCAAGAAATTTGTGGATTACTTGTTATCAGCTAAGGTGCAACAACAAGTCGAACAAAACCATCTGATTGCCGGGACAACGACCAAGCTGACGAACCCATTGAACAACCAGCCGATCAACACCTATCGCGTCAACTGGCAACGTGCCAATACGGCGTTGACCGACAACTTAGCCAGCTTCAAGCAGGTCTTTAATTGATGAATCGACGGCAAGGACTGATTGGTCTCTCAGTTGGTGGCTCGCTCATCTTAGCAGCCATAATTATTGGCCCGCTGATCGGTTTGGTAGGCCAAACGCTACTCGGACAGGCACCAGCGGCTTTATGGCACCAACTAATACAGTCACAGAACCAGACGAGTCTGCAGCACAGTCTCTTTTTAGGTGTCGGTACAATGGTCCTAACGACGTTGATTGCGACCCCGTTGGCCTTGATTATGACCCGCACACCACTCGCACAATATCGGTGGTTACAAGGCCTGTTATTAGTTCCCTTTATGACACCGCCATATATCAACGCGATGGGTTGGATCTACTTTTTCCAACCACACGGCCTGTTAGCCCAATTGAGTCCGACTTGGCATCAGCACTTCCAGTGGCTCTTCTCTCCAGCTGGCATGGTCTTGATTATGAGCCTGCATCTCTATCCCATCGCGTACCTGGGATTACAGACGGCGTTCAGTCAATATAACCGGCGTTGGACGGAGGCGGCTACTGTTCATGGTGTGTCCAAATGGCGTCAGTTGACCCGCATTAGCTTACCCGTGATGGCAGTCCCATATCTAGCAGTCTGGCTACTAGTCTTCACCAAGACTCTGGCTGAGTTTGGCACCCCGGCGACGTTTGGCCGTAACATTCATTTCGAAGTCCTGACGACCACGATTCAAAAGGATTTAAGTCAGTGGCCACTCGACTTCCAGAATGGCGTCTTGACGGGAACAATATTGCTCGGCCTAGCACTGACCGCATGGATCGTTCAGCAATGGCTCTCACGGCGCCCCAGCGTTACTTTGACCGGGCAAGAACCTATCATCACAACTCGGCGTGGCTTAATCGGCCTAGCCAGTAGCTATACAGCGCTCTTGGTCGGTGTCGCCATCATTCTGCCCTATAGCGCAATTCTGGCTCAGTCGTTGTTCAAGCAGCGCAGTCTCGGCTGGCAGCTAAGTAATTTGACCCTGGTGCATTATCTGGAACTATTGCGTTTTGACAGTCCGGCCTTTCAAGCGATGCTGACGACCCTGGGCCTCGCACTCTTAATTAGCAGTCTCAACGTCCTAATTGGGCTATATTTAAGTCTTGGAAGTCTCACTAACCATCTGCCCAACTGGTTACGACAAGTCAACCGGATTTTAGGCGCCTTGCCACTGGCAATACCAAACGTGGTCTTGGCACTCAGCCTGATGATTTTATTCTCACAATGGTTGGCTTTCACGAAACTATATGGGACGCTCGCAATATTGGTGATTGCAGACATCACGCTCTTTTTACCAACCACGGTACAATATTTGACCGCCGCATTAAAAACATTTGATGGGAGCCTGCTCCAAAGTGCGCGCGTCTTTGAACCCAACTTTGTACGGATCATCCGTAAGATTGCCTTACCAATTTTGTGGCCAGCGCTGGCCAATAGTTTGATCATGGCCTTCATTGCCACGAGTCGTGAGCTCGTCGTCGCACTACTGTTATTACCATCCGGCATGACAACCGTTTCCACCTACATCTACCAATCGTTTGAACAAGGTGAAGCGGCATCCGGCATGGCACTGGCGGTGATTACAGTCGTACTAACGCTATTGGGCACGACCGCAGCCAGACGTCTGAAAGTTGATCGATAATTTGAGATAGTCGCTAATCTTTGTTCACCTGAATTGCAGCTTTGACGGACGGGACGCCTGTGATCAGTTCACGAACTTTCAGTTTAAAACCGCGCTGATAACAACCACGACTAGCGTGCCATTCAAACGCGCTAACACAACTATCACAGGACACCAAAAAGACTTATCGCGCCAATTGGTAGCGTGGTAAGTCTTTTTATAAAAGCAGTATTTGCATCGAAACGCTAACTTACGACCCAAGGCGGCCTACCATGGAAAATTCAGACCGCTGCCCTCTCACTGGATTGGCTATTCCGTCTCATCCTGAGTGGCATCCGTCCGTTCCAGTTCCTCAGCATCGTCATTCGGCATGTTCACGACTGTCACGTTGGCTTCTGTATTGCGCACCACGTAGGCCGTGGTCGACCCTAAGAATAGTCGTGAAATCGCGTTGGTTCCAGAACGGCCAATCACAATCAGGTCAATATTTTGTGCTTTAGGCACATCGACCGCGATCGCCACTTTTGGGACCCCCGTCTGCCGAATAATTTCGGCGTGTAGCTGGTGGGCTTCAACACGTTCTTGCGCCTGCTCCAACAGCTTCTTACTCTGTGCTTCATCAAAACTCATCATATCTGGGGCCGCACTTGTAAACACATCCGGGCTATAGACGCCAAACCGATTCGTATCGATCACATTGAGTAAGAACAGCTGTGAATCAAATACCTTGGCAAGTTCAATCGCATGTTCTAACGCGAAGTAAGCATTATCCG
Source organism: Lactiplantibacillus sp. B652 (assembly GCF_023806745.1). Lineage (NCBI taxonomy): Bacteria > Bacillati > Bacillota > Bacilli > Lactobacillales > Lactobacillaceae > Lactiplantibacillus > Lactiplantibacillus sp. B652. Next base: position 15,278 of record NZ_JAMSKY010000002.1, read on the forward strand.
AACCATCGAGTGGGACTAAAATTCGTTCATACATGATTGAGGACCTCCTGATCAAGTTCAAAGTTTACGACATTTGTTATCATAATCATAACTTGAACGTAATCATTTAGCATTCAATATGCTCATCAATTATCGAAATAAGTGAGGGGCTTTTCGACGTTGATCTTCGTCCCATAATATTTCTGCTTGATATATTTCTGGATAGCCGCACGGTGATACAATTTGACCAGTTTGAGATAGCTGGCCCGATGCTTGTTTTTCGCCGCGGTCGCCAAAATATTGACATTGTCCTTGGTGCTTTTATTCATACTTTCATGATAAATCGAATCTTGTAAGACGTGTAAATGTCCTTCCAAGGCGACGGTGTTCGAAATCAGGACGGCATCGACGTTCTTAATAATTCGCGGTCCAGTCGTATCATCAATCTGCTTGAACTTCAAATGTCGTGGATTGCTAGTAATATCTTTAATCGTTCCGAGGACGCCAAAGTTCGCCGATAATTTAATGAGTCCCGCTTTTTGCAACAACAGCAGTCCCCGTGACGCTTGCGACGGATTATCGGCAATTGCGATCGTTGCGCCGTCTGGAATTTCATCGACATTTTGATATTTTTTAGAATAAATTCCCATCGGTTCTAGATAGGTCGTTCCTAACGCTGCCAATTTGGCCTTGGGATTTTGCCGATTGTAGGTTTCATAATACGACCATGACTGAAACGCGTTCACGTCCACATCGCCGTCCGCCGTGGCTTTGTTCAACTGAACACCATCCGTGATCTGTTTAACTTTAATTGTTAGTCCCATTTGCTTGGCTTCGGTACTTTTAGCAATATGCTGCCAGACCTCATAGTCTGAACCCATCGAGCCCACCGTAATCGTGGCACTTTGTTGCGCCCGTGCGGAGTAACTTGTAATTTCGTGTAAGCCGACGCACACGCCGACAATCACTGCAATGCCTAATAACCACCATGCTAATCGTTTCATCGACACTTTCCCCTTTTACTGGTGTGAGACTCGTTTGACGAGCCAGTCGCCGAATAACTGAACGGCAAACACCATCACTAGAATAATAATCATTGCGACCAACGTCACGTCATTTTCAAACCGGGCATATCCAATGCTGATGGCGATGTCACCAAGACCGCCAGCACCAATTGCGCCAGCCATCGTGGTCAACCCAATCAAACTAATGGCGGTGACGATGGAAACTCGGACTAAATCTGGTAGGCCTTCCTTGAGATACACGCGAAAAATAATCGCGGCCGGGCTCGAGCCCATCGATTGAGCAGCCTCAACGATGCCACCATCTACATCTAATAGGGCATTTTGTACCTGCCGAGCATAGAATGGAAAAATGCCAAAAACTAATGGCACCAGTGAAGCCGTTGTCCCCACCGTCGTCCCAACTAAGTAACTGGTCAGTGGCGAAATGACTGCCAGCAAAATAATGAATGGCACCGACCGCAATAAGTTAGTTAGTTTATCTAATAATTCATAAGACGGCCGGTCCGCCAAAATCCCACCGGGTTGGGTCACGACTAGTAAGACCCCGAGACCCAGGCCAAGTATACCCGCTACGATGGCACTGATTGCGGTCATGTACAGCGTCTCCCAGGTTGCTTGAATAAATTCTGCTTTCATTTGTAACACGTTTGGTATCAAGGCACTCATCAGTCCACCAACTCCTTTACATCTTGTTCATTAATCACATGAGTCTGCACACCCTGGTCAGCGAGTTGCGCAATCGCCTGATTGAATGCGGGCAAATTACCCGTAATAATCGCAATCATATCACCGACATTTTGACCATCGATCTGGTCAATATTGGCAAACAGAATGTTGACATCCACACCGAGCGTTTGTGAAAGATGGGAAACGATGCCTTGCTTGGTCGATTGCCCCACGAATTTAAACGCAATTAATTCTTGATCATCTGCCAGTTCACTCAATTTGATTGTCCGCGTGATGCGTTCAATGGCTGCCCGCACGTTGGTCGATGTTTCCACAAAATCAACCGTCAGTGGCGCTTGGGGTGCCGTAAAGACTTGCGCAACAGGGCCGCGTTCAATGATCCGGCCATTTTCCATGACGGCCACGTGATGACAAACACTCTTGATCACTTGCATCTCATGCGTAATCAGCACGATCGTAACACCTAAGTCCCGATTCACCTGTTGCAGTAACGACAGAATCGCCGCGGTCGTTTTGGGATCGAGTGCACTGGTCGCTTCATCTGAAATCAGAATTTGCGGATCAGTCACCAGTGCCCTGGCAATTGCCACCCGTTGCTTTTGCCCACCCGACAATTTATCTGGATAGCTGTCAGCGTAATCTTCCAGGCCAACCAGTTTAAGTAACCGTAGCGCTTTAGCCCGGCGCTCGGACTTACTGATTTTTTGCCCGAGTAGTGGATAGACCACGTTACCAAGTACCGTCCGCGACTGCATTAAGTTAAAATGTTGGAAAATCATACCGACCCGTTTACGTGCCTGTCGCAAGGCAACTGGCGAAAGCTCTTGCAAAGCCTGACCATTAACGACCACCCGCCCAGTTGTTGGGACCTGTAGTAAATTAATGACCCGGACTAACGTACTTTTTCCAGCCCCAGAATAGCCGATAATGCCATAGATGTCACCAGCCTCAATTTTCAAATCCACGTCTTGAACGGCCTGAATCGTCTGCTGGCCATCCTTAAACGTTACACCAATCTTCGTTAAATCAATTACTGCTTCTGTCATCTTCTGCATCCTCTCCATTAAAAAACGCCCATTATCTTTAATCTGATTGCCAGATTAAGGACGAATGGACGTTTTTCCGTGTTACCACCTTACTTCGAATGACCCTCACAGGCCACCGCACTTCAAGTCACGCCAGTCTTTATGACTGCCGTAACTCTAACCCAATAACGGGCGTACCCGTCAACGCCTTACTCATCAACTGCTCAGCGCTGAAACTTGCATTATAAGACCATCTTCGACGTTGCGGTTTGACTGCCTCACACCACCCGACAGCTCTCTGACCAATCTACACAACGCCTACTCATCTTACACGTATTTATCGATATATTCACTTGCTTGTTTACAGTATCGCGCTCTTATGATGAGAAGTCAATAACTAGTTATCATCTGTTTTTAATTATTCTATGATGTTTAGTTTTGATTTACTAAAGTAGTACAACCATCTGGCATCAAAATGATAAAAACGTGCCGATTATTAAGTTCAAAACAGCCAGCTGAGACCCGTTGGAAACAGTGCGAGTTACCGTAAACATGCAGTGATGGATGCTTCCTAGTCCGGCTTCCAGGCATTCTGGGCAATGGCCGGAACGTGGTGGACACAGATTTAAGCCGACAAACCACGTCTTAAATACTGGTCTTTCACTAACCAAGCACAAAACGCTTGATAAGTGAAATTTCACCACTGGGCCTTGCCCAGAATACCTTCCAGCCGGGATGGTATTCGAAAGGCAGACATATGCGGACCCAACTTTTTATTAGTTTAGTCGTTGGTTCCTCAGCACACGATAATTTTGATATTGAACTGTCAGATTAGTTTCTAACAATAGCTAGACTTCCATACCCAATTTTTTAAAGCCGATAACAAGCAACTTTACTGAGTTCGTCGGAATCTGCTCTAGTCGTCTGAGATAACAAAATCTTGAATTCTAAGCGAAGGCCATTTTATCGATTAAACTCGAGACCAGTGGCCGTTGAATTTAGTGGCATTGAGAATAGTGAACGATATTCAGGTGATTTTCTCACTACTCAAAGGCCATAAAGCATTAACAGTACCGATCAAGATTTTACCGGAGGGGCCAATCACTAAATGTTCAGAGGTCAATTGTACCCAGATAGGTGGTCGTTCATCTGCCATTCGAGTGGCTTCCCGACTGGAGTGGCCGGCTGACAATGCTCAGTAGCCAAATTATTCTTAGTCGGAAGTGATTTTCTTCCGGCTTAGAATAAGACTCGTATTTGAAATTGCGCAGTGATTTTCTGCGTGAGTTCAAATCGACGTCGGCTTACGTTCCAGCAATTGTCAGCCGGCCCCGGAAGTCGGAATAAGGAGATCACCGGCAGACGAACAGTAAACCAAACAATGCGCACTTTTTTATCATCATCGATACCAACTGCCAGCCAAAAAAACTCGCGACCAGCCATCCGAAATAGCTAGTCGCGAGTTTGATTTAAATCCAGTTATGACACGTATTCGTTTTTTTGCGACAAACCAACCCTAAGACTGCTCATCACCCAACTTAAAGAGTGGGATTTTAGGTAGGGCGTTCTCACCAGTTTGGCGTTGCGGTTGTGGCGCGGAATTCAGCCGTTGTTCGATGCTGCGTTGACGTTCAGCTTCGACCTGAGCCGCAGTCTTCAAGTTGCGCTTCTGCCAATTCAGCAGGATCCGGTCCATGTAAGTCAGGTTGTACACTTGCCGTAATACGGCTTCACGCAATGCCAACTCGATAACGTCGGGGTCGTAATGGTCTTCATCAAACCACTTACTAATGCTTTCCATTTCGATTGGCGACAAGTCTCGCCCAAATTCAGTCTGAATCGCACGAAATACTTTCTGTCGTTTGTTCTCATTAGCGGCTTGCTTTTCAGCCTGATCCGTGACAGGTTGCTTTTTAAGAGCCACGGCCAACTTGTCGTAGAGACCGTCAAAATTATACCGGTCATGAATTTTTTGATCATCCCCAGTAATCGATTCAATCGTTAGTAACTTTTTAGCCAACATTTCATGCAAGCGCTGAAAAACGGTGTTCGTTGACTCACCTAAACTCTTGGCAATCACCGCTGCATCCGGGAATTGATTGCCTTGATCGATCAACCGTTTGAATTGTAGATAAACCAATAACTCATCATTAGTGACGCCAATCTCACGATAATGCGCCAGTAAGGCATTGGCAATCGTGGTCTGACCATCATTCACTAATGCCGCTGCTAAAGACTCCATTCAATCAACACCCTTTCACCATTAAGAGCGTGAGACCAGGTCCCACGCTCTTAATAAAAATATCAATTTGTTTTACGGGTAAATCCGGTTCAATAAACGTGGGAATGGAATCGTCTCCCGTACGTGGTCCTCAGCGGTAATCCACGTTAAGAAGCGTTCCAAACCAAGCCCGAAGCCAGAATGAGGGACGCTCCCATACTTACGCAAGTCCAAGTACCAAGCGTAATCGTCAGGGTTCAAGCCAGCTTTCTTGATTTGGTCCAGCAGGTAGTTATAGTCCGTGGCCCGTTCAGAACCACCGATGATTTCACCATACCCTTCTGGTGCCAATAAGTCCGCACAAATCACAACGTCTTCACGCGTTGGATGTGGTTTCATGTAGAATGGCTTGATGGCCTTTGGATAGTTTAAAACGAAGACGGGTTGGTCAAAGTGGTCTGCTAAGAAAGTTTCTTCTGGCGAGCCAAAATCAACACCCCAATCAACATCGAAGTCGTTGGCTTTCAATAATTCGATGGCTTCATCGTAACTGATCCGTGGGTAAGGCAACTTCGTGTATTTCTTCAGTGTTTCGACATCGCGACCTAAAATATCTAAGGCGTATTGACAGTGGTCGATGACACCTTGAACTAAGAAAGCAATGTAGCGTTCTTGAACTTCCAAGCTTTGTTCTTGGTGCATGAAGGCCATTTCTGGTTCAATCATCCAGAACTCGATCAAATGACGACGCGTCTTAGACTTTTCAGCCCGGAAAGTTGGGCCAAACGTAAAGACCTTGCCGTAAGCTAATGCGCCAGCTTCAGCGTATAACTGACCACTTTGAGACAAGTAGGCGTCCCGGTCGAAGTATTCCGTATGGAACAGTTCAGTCGTTCCTTCTGGCGCACTCCCGGTCAAAATTGGTGGATCCATCTTGATGAAGCCTTCTTGATTGAAGAATTCATATGTGGCCCGGGTAACTTCATTACGAATGTTCATAATTGCCCATGGCCGTTTTGAACGAAGCCATAAGTGACGATGGTCTAATAAGAAATCAACCCCGTGTTCCTTAGGTGTAATTGGATATTCTTCACTCTCGCCGACCACTTCAATGTCTTCAACTTCGATTTCGTAGCCAAACTTGGAGCGGCTATCTTCATGAATCACACCCGTAATCCACATGCTAGCTTCTTGTTTGACTTCCTTAGCGAGCTCAAAAACAGTTTCGCTCACTTGGCTTTTAACGACGACCCCTTGGAAAAAGGCTGAACCATCGCGTAATTGTAAGAAGGCAATCTTCCCACTTGAACGCTTATTAGTTAGCCAAGCCCCAATCTTAACTTTTTCGTCAACATGGTCCTTAGCGTCGATAATACTGATCTGTTGCACCATTTACTTCCATCCTCCAGTTACTTTGCTTGTTCAGCAATTTTTTCTGTCATAAATTTATCTAAACGTCGATGGGCTTCGCGTAACGAATCCATGTCAGTTGCATAGCTCAATCGTAAGCAACCTGGTAACCCAAACGCTTCCCCAGGAACTAACCCGACGTGTGCTTCAAGCAGCACCGCCGTCACGAACGCGGGCGCGTCGGCATAACCAGTCAAGCGCAAGGCTTCGGTGATGTCTGGGAACAAGTAAAAGGCCCCTGCTGGCTTACCAGCTGGCATCTTGAAGCCTGGCAGACTCTCAATCAGCGGATAAAGTTCATTCAACCGCGCCTCAAACCCTTGACGCATCGTTTCGACTGAAGACTGATCACCACTGAACGCTTCGATGGCCGCATACTGCGAGACGGCCGCCGGATTGCTGGCCGCGTGTCCGAGTACGACACCCATCTTCGCCATGATTTCTTTAGGACCAGCCGCATACCCGATTCGCCAGCCAGTCATTGAATAGGCCTTGGAAACACCATTGATCAAAACAACGTGATCCATATTGGCCGCATCTAATTCTAACACGGATGTAAATTGATTACCGTTATATAATAGCTTTTCATAAATTTCGTCAGCCACGACCAAAACATCGTGTTCATTGGCCCAGTCCATGATGGCGGTCAATTCAGCTCGGCTGAAGACTAACCCTGATGGATTTTGCGGTGAATTCAAGACCAATGCTTTGGTCTTCGCTGTCCGATGGGCTTCTAAGTCAGCGGCCGTGAACCGCAGTTGGTCATCGGTCGGTACTTCAACTGGTACCCCACCAGCCAACTTAACTTGTTCCGAATAACTGACCCAGTATGGAACGGGCAATAAAACCTCGTCATCCGGATTCAAGACAACTTGGAACAGGGTGAACAACGCCATTTTGGCGCCATCCGTCACGACAATTTGACTGGGATCAAAATGATAATGATGATCCGCTTCAATGCGTTGACTAATTGCCGCCTTCAGTGCGGGTAAGCCCGTCGCTGGCGTATAAAAACTAGCTTGACCATTTTGAATACTGTCAATGGCAGCCTGCTTAATATTATCAGGGGTTTGGTAATCGGGTTCGCCGATACCCAAATTGATAACGTCGATGCCATCCGCCACCATTTGCTTGGCAGTTGCACTGATTTTTAGTGTTGCTGACGGTTGAATCTGCATTACTTTACGCGATAATTCCATGTACATCCGCACTCCTTTAACCGTTAAATATTAATAATCGATTTCAGTTGATTCCCATTCGAATACTGCAAGATTTCATAACACAAATTCTTTTTCTGATTCAAGTAGGTAATTTCCCAGACGGTGGTGCCATCATATTCACCCAGGGTGGCCTTAATGACCTTGCTAGGATTACGTTTCGACCAAACTTTTTTAAGCGCCTTCGTCCGTGAAATCCCAGCGGACTGTTTGACAACGGTCGTTTTATGATGCTTATTCGTGTTGATCAGCGCGTAGACTGGAACGTTCTTGCTGTTAGTCCCAGTTACAACGTAATAACTACTCGTCCCATTGTACTGTGAAAATGCCGTGGTCGTCTTTAGCTTACCTTTGCTGACCGCCAGACTATAAGCGGTCTTTTGGGCTTGATGCATTGGTCGCTGTGCCGCCCATAACGTCCCATATACGGCTACGATGATTGCCAAGATGACAACCAAGATAATCATAATGAGCCGTTCAGGGCGCCTTCTACGTTGAACTCGCATATGCTCTTCCTTTCAAAAAACAGATAAATTAATTATAGCAAATTTATCTGTTTGCGGAATGGTTTCTTACTTAGTTTTGAAAAAACTTTGAAGTTCGGCGGTAATTTCCGGAATCGTCCCAGCTGTCGGCGGTAAGGTCTTCGGCAACGCCTTAATAATCGTTTGCCCATAACGCTTAGTCATTAGCCGGTCATCTAAAATTACGGCGGCCCCGCGGTCATGGTCTGTTCGAATCAAACGACCGATTCCCTGACGTAATTTCAAAGCTGCTTTCGGCAAGGCCTCATTATAGAACGGATTGAGCTGGGCTTGCCGCAATTGCTGATAACGTGCTTTGGTCGTCGTTTGGTCGGGCGACTCAAACGGTAATTGGGTCACGATCAACAGTTCCAACTGTTCTTGCGGCAAATCGATGCCCTCCCAGAAACTGCCGGCGCCTAACAGAATTGCGTTGTCGCCTTGTGTGAACCGGCGCAGGAGTTTTTCACGGCTCCCATTGACGCCTTGTGCCAAGATTTCCCGGTCACCAGGCAAATTGGTCTGGTGCAAACTATAGAAGACCGCTTCAATCATGCTGAGTGAATTGAACAGGATCAGCGTTTGTTTCGGTGTAGCCGTCACAATGTCATGAATCGCGCGTGTCAAATAGGCCACGCGTTGTTTACCGCTCGGTTGTTCATTCGCTTGTGCGTCAGTTGCCACCAGCAAACGAGCCTGATGGGCTAAGTCAAATGGTGTCGACAACTTGTGATGCTTGGCAGTCTCTTGGTCCAAATCCAACTGGGAATAAACGTACTGAGACTTACCGGTCGCAAACAACGTCGCCCCAGTCAACAGTGGTGCGCTGAAATAGGGATAGAGTTGCGTCTTAAAGTAGCCCTGCGTATCGATTAAACTTCCTGCCAGCGTTAAACTTCCCCGGTCGTGCCACTGATTCAAACTCACCCAAAAGACCCGTTGTTCGCGGGAGGCTGGCACTAACCAGGTTCGTAGCAAGTCATAGCCTTGGCGCAAATGTTGGAGGCGATTATCAAAATCGTCTAACACGTGTTGCTCGCTCGGTAAGACTTGCGACTGGTCATGTTGATACTGCTCATTCAATTGTTGAAATTGCAAGAAACAGTTTTCAATCGCCGTTTGTAATTGTTTGATCAGTGGATTATGGGCCGCAAAGAATTCGGTCAGCTCATCAGTCGTGATGCCGAGTTCCACGGGTTGATTGCCACCCTTTTGCGCTGGTACGAAGGCGCGTGCCAATGCCGCCTGCAATTGTTGCAAATGCAGATCCGTATCATTGAGCGAATTGTCTAACAGTTTGAGTCGATAATCGGCTTGTGGCTGTTCGGCAAACAACGCCCGTAAGTTCAGTCGGTGTTCACTATCGATGCGACTGATCAAACTATGACAGGTCGCCATGTAGCCGTTGAAGTCGAATTTTTGACGTGAATCACGGACGACGCCGTCTGCTAAATGCTGAGCCTCATCTAAGACCAGCAATGGCCGTTCTTGGCGACTACCTAGTTGTGCCACGTGGTGCATCAAGTAAGCATGGTTCGTGATAATGAACGTTGCTTGAGCCGTCAATTGGTCACGGAATCGTAAAAAGTCTTCCTTAAAGAACGGGTCATCCGCCTTGAGTGACGCTACCCCGTGATGGGCGATCTCACTAAAATACGGCGCCTGATAGGTACTCAAGTGCAATTCGTCGAGGTCCCCGGTCGTCGTCATCGTCAACCACACGAGCACCCGTAATTTCAGCAATTGCGTCTGTTTGGAATGTTCGTGTAACGCTAATCCACGAGCAAACCGATTCAGGTCAACATAATGCTGGTTACCCTTGATGACGACTGCCGTCACTGGCTCGGGCAAAAGCTGATTTAACAGCCCGACGCCTTGATCACGCAATTGCGTCTGCAACACCGTCGTCGCCGTGCTAATCACGACTTGCTGGCCGTCCTGTGCCAAATAGGCTAATGGTAACAAGTAGCCTAAGGTTTTACCGGTCCCAGTCGGTGCTTCGATTAACAATGGCGGTTGTTCGGCCGGCTGCTTGGCATAGTGACGATAGATTTGGTTCATCATCCGTGCCTGTTGTGGTCGATAAGTTAAACGGTCACCAAATAAGTGTTGCTTCTGCGCTTTGGTCAACGGATAGCGGGCGGCCTTGCGTCCAACGGGCTGCTGTGGCAGTCGTTGTTTTCGTAAGGCTAGCCCATTTTTGATAACTAAGCCACTCGGCAGTTGATGCGGATGCTGCTTGCCTTGTTGGAAAGCGTAGGCGAATAAGTCGGCGGTCTCGCGCGGTAGTTCCGGTGTGAGCTGCACCATCTGCTGCAACGTAATCAGTGGTAACTGTGCCAAGCGCTGCTGCAATTTGATAAACAAGTGTGCCGTTGCAATCGCATCACTATCCGCAGCGTGCGGATGTTCGTGGTCGATCTTTAGTTGGTGACTCAAATCGCGCAGACGAAAACTCGGCGCGGTCGGTAATAAGATTTGACTGAGCGAAACGGTATCCACCGCCTGAATAGGTAGTTCCGGATAGCCGACTCGCTGCAGTTCTCCATTAATGAACGGCAAATCAAAATTAACGTTGTGAGCAACAAAAGCGGTTCCTTGCAACAAGCTATAAATCGTCCCCGCCAAGTCATCAAACGGCGGTGCTTTGCGGACCCGCGCATTACTGATACCCGTCAAATTCTCAATCACGGCGGGTACCGTTCTTAACGGGTTAACGTCCGCGGCAAAGGTATTAATTATTTTATTGTTTTTTACAAACGCACAACCGATCTGAATGATGCGGTCGCTGTCCTTCACACTAGTCCCGGTCGTCTCAATATCAACGACCGCATAAGTTGTGTTTGGTTTCATGGTCATTTCCCCAGATTATTGATTGTAAAGCTGTCGTGTTGCATGCTGTATCCGCGGCGCACTAGCAATTTGATTAGTGCGCCATACGGATTATTGACAGCCTTATCGCATACCATTTTAAATTATAGCATATTCATGCACTGAGCTTGACCCGGACCCCTCGTCTAGGTGAAATCAGCAGGGCTAATCTCAACTGACGGATAATGACTGAGCTGGTCTAAGTCCGTATCCAGTGGGCAATGATACAATTCATAGAAGGTTTGGGGATGAGCTTGTCGCAATGTTGCTAGTTTTGACCGTGTCCGCTTTAGATCTGTTGAAACGTAGACCGCGGCAACGACCCCGACTTGCTTCGGCGTTTCTTCGACATAACCGGTCATAATCAGATAAACTTCTGTCTCTGGCATGGAATCACCCTCATTTCTAATTATTTTCTAATTCTACCATATTCACGCCTAGTCGCCACTAGTTGCCATCCTTTAATGGCACAAACAATCGACAGGTATTGCATGCCACTTGAATTTGTTAGTTTCCAAACCAGTCCAATTTAATTTCAGCTTAAAATCCAGCCGCTAACCGTAGTTGCCGTGGCAAAATCCACGCGAATAAGGTATTATGAAGCTATTATCAATCTACTTACAGAAAGGCAGCGACACGATTGAAAAATCTAGCTACCGGTACTAGTCATGCCAAAATTATTTTAATTGGGGAGCACGGCGTCGTCTATGGACAACCCGCGATTGCCTTACCAATTTCGACGATTCAAATGCAGGCGACGATTCATCGCCGCGATGCCGCTCAGACCGTTAAAAGTCGGTACTTCAACGGCGACTTCAACATGATGTCCGCCAATTTAGGGGGTATTCAGACCCTCATCAAAACTTTGCTGGAACGCTTCGACGCGCCAGATCAAGGCTTTGATATTCATATTACAAGCGATATTCCTTCCGAACGTGGAATGGGCTCTTCAGCCGCCGCGGCAGTTGCCGTCACCCGCGCGTTCTATGATTTTTTCGAACGCCCACTCTCACACCAAACGTTATTAGCAACGGCCAACATTGCCGAGAGCTATACCCATGGACAACCGAGTGGGCTCGACGTGGCGACGGCCAGCGCGAAATCACCAGTCTGGTTCGTCAAGGGACGAGAAAATTTCCCAATTCCGGTCAAATTGCCCGGATATTTAGTCATTGCGGATACTGGTATTAAGAGTCAGACCAAAATTGCCGTTGCAACTGTCCGTAACTTACTGATGATTGAGGGCGCCACGATTCAAAAAAGGATCGACCACTTAGGTGACGTGACTCGCCAAGCACGAACCGCGTTAGCAGATGGTAACATGGGCGCACTGGCAACAGCACTCAATGGCGCACAAGATGATTTACGGGCACTAGGTGTCAGTCATCCCGCGCTTGAACAGTTGCTCGCGGTTGCCCGCCAGCACGGTGCCTTAGCTGCAAAACTCACTGGCAGTGGCCAAGGTGGCTGCTTGATCGCGCTCGCCCCTGAGGCTAGTATCGCCAACCAACTCGCGCAAGAATTAAGCGCTGCGGGGGCCACGGCAACTTGGGTCGAACCACTTTTGACTGATGATTAATTAACTTTTGGAGGAAAATTCATGGCAAAAACTGTAACCGCAAAGGCCCACACGAACATTGCACTGGTCAAATACTGGGGCAAAAAGGATGCCGACTTGATGCTACCCCAAAACGGCAGTATCTCACTCACCTTAGACCATTTCTATACGCAAACTAGCGTGACTTTTGCCACACAACTGACTGCCGACGAAATTGAGTTCAATGGTCAGCGCCTGACCGCCCAAAAAGCGGCCCGCATCAGTCAGTTTTTGGACCTGGTTCGCCAACAAAGCGGTCAGACAGCCTACGCCAAGGTCGTCACTGAAAATCACGTGCCGACCTCAGCGGGACTAGCTTCCTCTGCTTCTGGCTTTGCCGCCTTAGCGGGTGCGGCCAGTCGTGCAGCCGGTTTGCAACTCGACTTGACCGACTTATCACGACTCGCACGTCGGGGGTCTGGTTCAGCGACCCGCTCGATTTTTGGTGGCTTCGTCGAATGGCACGCCGGACATGATGATGCTAGTTCTTACGCGGAAGTCTTACAGGACCCGGTGGATTGGGATATTCAGATGATTGCCGTCGTACTCAAGGCCACGCAAAAACCAATCAGTTCGACTGCTGGCATGGCACGAGTCGTTCAAACCTCCCCTTACTATCCAGCTTGGGTCCAGACCGCCGAAGCCGATTTGAAACGGATGCGACAAGCGATCGCGGCCCGCGATCTACAGCAGGTCGGACAAATCGCAGAGACCAATGCGATGCGGATGCACGCGCTTAATTTGAGTGCCGAACCCGCGTTTAACTATTTTACCGCTGAGACGTTAACCGCAATTCAGGCGGTCACCGACTTGCGTTCACAAGGGGTAAACTGTTATTATACTTTGGACGCTGGCCCGAACGTTAAAATCATTTGTGCGGGTCAGGATACTGACGTGATTAAGACAGCGTTACAACAATATTTCGAACCTGAACAACTGATTGTTGCCAAACCCGGTCCTGGAATCACGATAACAGAAAATTAATGCAGTTTAATTTAAATGGTCATGACTGGCCATGAAAGGACATGATGGCATGATAACGGTGAAAGCTCCTGGAAAACTCTACATTGCCGGCGAATATGCAGTGGTGGAAAGCGGTTATCCAGCAATTATCGTTGCGCTCGACCAGTTCGTGACCGCAACGATTTCACCTAGCGAAACGATTGGGAGTATCGTTTCAGAACAATACCAAGAAAACTCAATCGTTTGGCGACGTCAGGGCGATGCGATGGTCTTCGATAATCGCGATAACCCCTTCCATTATATTTTGGCAGCAATCAGTTACACTGAAAGCTATGCCCACGAACTAGGCCGTGACCTCGGGGTATACCACCTCGGGATCAACAGTGAACTTGATAGCGCGGATGGCAAAAAATACGGTCTTGGTTCTTCGGCTGCGGTCACCGTGGCCACCGTCAAGGCGTTATGCGAGTTTTACCACTTACCAATGGATAAGCCGAAGCTCTTCAAACTAGCGGCGATTGCCCACCTCTCTGTTCAGGGAAATGGTTCACTGGGCGATATTGCGGCGAGTGTTTACGGCGGTTGGATCGCCTACCACTCGTTTGATCGTGATTGGTTGCAGCTACAACAAGCCCAATCCAGTCTCAGCGAACTATTGGCAATGACTTGGCCAGATTTGAGCATTGAACTCTTAACGCCACCTGCCGACTTGCGTTTGATGATTGGCTGGACCGGCTCGCCGGCTTCAACCTCGCGCTTAGTCGATAAGGTCGCATTGGTCAAGGCCAAACAGCGCAGTGAATACCAAACCTTCTTACAAGCCAGTAAAGCCTGTCTGAAACGCATGATCACTGGTTTTCACCACGGTGACCTGGATGCGATTCAAACGGAATTGCGGCTCAACCGACAGTTGCTACAAAAGCTCGGTACGTTTAGTCACGTGACGATTGAAACGCCACTATTACAACGCATGATTCAATTGGCTGAAAACGCCGGCGCAGCGGCTAAAACTTCTGGTGCTGGCGGTGGGGATTGCGGCATCGTCTTGATCAATCAAGCGATCGACCCCCAACCGCTCTTAGCGGCTTGGGCCGCTGAAGGTATCGAACAACTCAATTTAAACGTTCACACGGTGCAAGATACCGTCTTACCAAATTCTTAAGCCTGTTACTGACGAGCCTGGCACACCCTGCCAGACTCGTTTTCAGATTAACCTGATATTGGAGGTGGCCTGATGCCACAAAGTCAACAATCTCATCGTAAAGACGAACACGTTTCCCTGGCCGAGAAGTACTATCATGGGGATCAACCAAATAGCTTCGACCAAGTCCGGATTCGCCACGATGCCCTACCTGAAACCGCAGTCGCCGACGTCAATTTAAGGACGACCATTGGACAGTGGCACTGGGACAGTCCGCTCTATATCGAAGCCATGACTGGCGGCTCCCCGCACACTGGCGAACTAAATGCACGGCTTGGAAAAATTGCGGCGGCGTGTGGCCTACCGATTGCGACCGGCTCGCAAAGTGTCGCCATCAAAGATCCCCAATTAGCTGACACCTTTAGCAGTATGCGGACCAATAATCCTGATGGGTTGATTTTTGGTAACCTCGGCGCAGGTCATCCGCTGGCAGCCGCCCAAACGGCAATCAAAATGTTACAAGCTGATGCGCTCGAATTGCATCTAAACGTCGTCCAAGAAATCGTCATGCCCGAGGGAGACCGCGACTTTCATTGGCTGGCCAATATTCAAGCGCTGGTCCAAGCTTTACCCGTACCAGTGATCGTCAAGGAAGTCGGCTTTGGCATTTCTAAGCCAACCATGCAACAACTTTACCAGGCCGGTGTCCGCTACATCGATCTCGGTGGTCATGGCGGGACCAACTTCGTAGATATCGAAAATCGGCGTCGACCGCAGCGTGACATGGCCTATCTCCATGACTTTGGATTGACCACCGTCGAATCCTTGCTGAGTGTTCAAGGTCATCCACAAGACTTGACGATTTTTGCAGCTGGTGGCATTCGCCAGCCACTCGATGTCTTGAAGGCCCTGTTGCTGGGAGCGGATGCTGTCGGAATGGCTGGGACCGTACTCCACGCGTTGCTCCACCATACTGACGATGAAGTTATTGCAATGCTAACTGACTGGCAAAGCCAATTAAAACGGCTCTTAGCACTGGTCGGTGCAACCTCGATTGCTGATTTACATCAGATGGGTGATAAAATCCTACTATCACCGGAACTTGTTAATTACAAACAAACGCTTTAAAAGCGACAAAATCACGACTGACAAGTCACGTATTAAGTTACGTTGGAACTTGTTAGTCGTGATTTTTGTATGTAACAACAATAATAGACTGCCGATGCATTTGCTAATTATTATTTAGCATGAATCATGATTTAATCGTGCCAATTATTAAGTTCAAATGCGGCCAGCTGAGAATCGCTGGAAATAAGG
This sequence comes from Lactiplantibacillus sp. B652, assembly GCF_023806745.1. NCBI lineage: Bacteria > Bacillati > Bacillota > Bacilli > Lactobacillales > Lactobacillaceae > Lactiplantibacillus > Lactiplantibacillus sp. B652. Next base: position 31,255 of record NZ_JAMSKY010000002.1, read on the forward strand.
CGAGTTAGCGTAAACCTGCTGTTGTAGCGACGTCCTATGCCGGCTTCCAGGCATTCTGGGCAATGGCCGGAACGTGGTGGACACAGATTTAAGCCGACAACCCACGTCTTAAATACTGGTCTTTCACTAACCAAGCCAAAAACGCTTGCTAAGTGAAATTTCACCACTGGGCCTTGCCCAGAATACCTTCCAGCCGGGATGGTATTCGAAAGGCAGACATATGTGGACCCAACTTTTTGTTGAATTGGTCGTTGGTTCATTGGTCCACGAGAATTTTGATATTGAACTGTCAGACTGTTTTCTACCAATCGCTAACCTTTCCTACTCATGTTTTAAGGCCTCTGACAAGCGACTTTACTGAACTTGCCAGAATTTTATCTAGTCGTCTGAGATAGCAAAATTTTGAATTATAAGCGAAGGTCGTTTTATCGACTAAATGCAAGACTAGTGTCCGTTGAAATTAGTGAATTATATTCAGTAATCTTCTCAGTACTCAAATGTCATAAAGCATCAGCGATATCAATTCAAAGCTTGCTTGAAGGACAAGGCCCTAATATTCAGTGGTAAATCGTACCCAGATAAGTGGCCGTTCATCCGCCATTCGAGCGGGTTCCCGACTGGAGGGGCTGGCTGACAATGCTCAAGAGCGAAATTCTTCTTGTCCGGGTGGGGTTTCCCGGGCTAGAAGAAGACTCGTATTTGAAATTGCGCAGTGGGTTTCTGCGTGAGTTCAAATCGATGTCCGCCCTGTTCCAGCGTTGTCAGCCAGCCCCGGAGGTCGGACTAAGACGCTCTCGGCTGACGAACAGTAAGCCACATAATTAGCATGTTTTAATCATGACGAATTAACTAGCACCATGCGTAACCCATATGATCCATTGCGCACACCACACATCAACACTAGTTAACCCCCCGTTCTCACCGACTCAATCTAACCGCCGCTGACTGGTTTCAACACCTAGTCCCCAGACGACGAGTCCAGCCAACAATGCGATGCCGCTGATGATCCAGAAAATCACGTTGACGCTGGTCACTTGTAGTAGCCAAGCAACGACGATTGGCATTGCAACCGTGAATAATTTTGCAGTCCCATTAGCAATGCCAGAACCACGAAAGCGGAATTTAGTCGGAAATAACTCTGAGACGTATACCGCGACGACACTTGCCATTAGAATATAGAAACAAACAGTCAGTGCAAAGCCCACCATGACAACGCCACGGATCGCAGTTTGTTGTCCATATCCCATGCCCAGTACCGCTGTCAGTAGAAAGGATGGCACGATGGTCCATTTGCGGCCGATACGATCGACCAAGTAAGCACCGACTGCGCAGCCGATTGGGGCGCCTAACATCATGACGGTTGACACCCCTAGGGAGCCCGTCACGTTGATGCCGCGTTTGACCAATAACGTTGGTACCCAGGAAGTAAATGTATACTGACAAATAATCGTGGCTGAAACGGCAACGATGGCGACGAATAAACTGACGCCTAGGTGCCGGCTAACTGGTGCATTGGGCCGGACTGATGTGGTTTGTGCCTCATCCACGTGTGCCTGCCCCGTTGAGACTTCCAAACGTTTGATCACCGCAGCCGCAGCGACTGGTTGGCCGTGGCTCAACAACCACCGGGGTGATTCTGGAATGTCGCGGCGGAGCACCCACAAGATTGCGGCAATGATGCCAATCGCGGCAAACATCACCCGCCAACCAAAGCGCGGAATGATCATCGTGCAAGCAAGCATCGTCACTGGGGCGCCCGTGTTGGCAATCACCAACACGCTGGCACACCACCGTCCGCGCCGATGCACGGGTGCGAACTCGTTGATCATCGCATACCCGGTCACGATTTCGGATCCTAAGCCGATACTAGCAATCAAGCGACAGCCAATCAAAACCGCCATGTTGGGTGCAAAGGCTGCTAAAAAGGTAAAGCCGCCAAATAGTAACAAATTAACTTGATATGCGACCCGGCGTCCCTTCAAATCACCGATAAAGCCAGCGGTCAATGAACCAATGAAGAGGCCCAAAAAGCCGCTCGATAGGAAGTACGAGTTGGTGGCAATCGTTGACCAGCCACTCTTCAATAACGTGCTCGCGACGGCACTTGCCATATACACATCCGCAGCATCCAAGAACATGCCACCTGCAACTAACGCAAAAATCTTATAAAACAGCGGTGACTCATGGGTCCGGTCGATTCGCTGTCGCAACTGTGTCTCTGTCTGAATTTCCATGCGCATGAACCACCCTTTCAATCATAAGTTGGAATCTTCGCTTCATAGGCCTCAATCTGGTCTTCATATCCCATCGTAATCGCAATATCGTCCAAGCCATTAATAAATTTGTGTTTCCATAACGGGTCAATTTCAAAATGAAACTGTTGATCTTGGTAGCAAACGACCTGGTTGGGTAAATCGACCGTCACTTCCGCATTCGGCGCAATTTGTGCTAATTGAAGCCGGTCTGCTTCCGGCAAAGTGATCGCCAGTACACCATTTTTGGTGCTGTTCATGTAGAAAATATCACTGTAACTGCCAGCAATGATTACTTGAAAGCCGAAGTCCTTAAGGGCCCACACCGCGTGTTCACGTGAGGAGCCGCAGCCAAAGTTCGCACCCGTCACTAGAATATGAGCTCCCTGCCGTTCCGGTCGGTTTAAAATGAACTCCGGGTCCGGATCGTTGGGATGACGGTAGCGCCAGTCATAAAATAGATGGTCGCCATAACCGACTTTTAAAATGTTCTTCAAAAATTGTTTTGGAATAATCTGGTCAGTATCAATATTTTCTTTCATCAATGGGATCGTCGTGCTCGTAATCGTGGTAATTGGCGTCATCTTAAAGCGCTTCCTTTCGAATATCAACAAAGTGGCCGTTAATTGCGGCATACGCCACCATCGCTGGGCTAGCTAAGTGGATTCGCGAGCCCGCACCCTGGCGACCCTCAAAGTTCCGATTCGAGGTCGACGCACAGTGCAGACCAGCGGGAACCTGGTCCGGATTCATCCCTAAGCAGGCTGAACATCCCGGTTCACGCCACTCACAACCAGCGTCCTTAAAAATCTTATCTAAGCCAAGACGTTCAGCAGCTTCTTTGACTGCCCGAGACCCAGGAACGACCAGTGCAGTCAAACCAGGTGCAATATGATGCCCGCATAAGACATTGGCCGCAATCTTTAAGTCTGACAGGCGACCATTGGTGCACGAACCAAAGAAGGCGTACTGAATCGGAATATCGACGGCGGCTTGACCAGGATGCAAGCCCACGTATTCGTATGCTTTTTGGTCATCCGCGTTCTTAATCGGTGGTAATTGTTGGTCAATCGGAATCGACATGCCGGGGTTCGTTCCCCAGGAGACGAATGGCGCCAAGTCACTGACATCAAAATCAATCACGCGATCAAAGGCGGCTGGGTCGTCCGTGTAATACTGCCGCCAATCGGCAATCGCTTTGGCCATGTTTTTAGGGGCATATTTACGACCGGCGACGTAATCAAAAGTCGTTTGGTCTGGCTTAACTTGACACATTTTTGCGCCACCTTCGATCCCCATATTGCAGAGGGTCATTCGTTCGGGCATGCTCATGCGTTCAATCGTGTCACCGTAGAGTTCGACCGCGTAACCCGTCCCGAATGCGACCCCTTCACGAGCGATGATGCCCATGATAATATCCTTCGCATAAACGCCGTGTCCGAGCTGGCCATGAACGTGGATCCCCATGGTTTTCGGCTTCGTTTGCCAGATGGTCTGAGTCGCGAGCACGTGTTCAACCTCGCTAGTGCCGATGCCAAACGCGATTGACCCAAAGGCGCCGTGGGTCGCGGTATGTGAGTCACCACATACGATGACCATCCCAGGCTGCGTTAAGCCCAATTGTGGGCCAATCACGTGAATAATACCCTGATCCGCATCGCCCATACCCGCGAGCCGAACATGAAATTCGGCGGCATTGTGGGCCAGCGTTTCAATCTGTTTGCGTGAAATCGCGTCCTTAATGTTAAAAATATCCTCGGTTGGCACGTTATGATCCATCGTCGCAAACGTCTTGTCGGTCCGGCGTACGTGGCGATGATTTTCTCGTAAGCCCTCAAAGGCTTGAGGCGACGTCACCTCGTGTAATAAATGCAAATCCACATAAATTAATTGTGGCTCACCAGCTTTACCGCTGATGACGTGACGATTCCAAAGTTTATCAAACATGGTCTGTGGCATAGACTTCCCTACTTTCTTGAATGTGATTAATAATGGCAGCGGTCACTGCGGTCGTCGTGGCTGACCCACCCAAATCAGGGGTGACGATTCCGGCCGCCATCACCGCATCGATAGCTGTTGTGATCTCATTGGCTAAATCAGTCCGTTTAAATGAATGTACGAGCATCAGGGCGACGGAGCGAATCATCGCAATCGGATTAGCGCGACTTTGCCCGGCAATATCTGGTGCTGAACCGTGAATCGGCTCATATAAGGCCGGCCCCTGACTACCCTGACTGATTGATGGGATCGTTCCTAGCGACCCGGTGATTTCAGCGGCTTCATCGCTCAAAATGTCGCCGAAGAGGTTGGCCGTCAAAATCACATCGAATTGTTCCGGATGAGCAATCAGTTGCATGGCCGTCGCGTCAACGTATTTGGTATCATAAGTGACTGCTGGAAATTCAGCGGCAATTGCTGCAACGACTTGCCGCCAGAGTCGACTACTAGCCAATACGTTCGCCTTATCGACTAACGTCACATGTTGGCTGCGGGTGGTCGCAAATTGAAAAGCTAAGCGCGCAATACGGGCAATCTCTTCACGTTGATAACGCATCGTATCAACTGCCATCTCTGAACTGAACGTCCGTGGTTGGCCAAAATAAATCCCACTCGTCAATTCTCTGAAAATAACGAAATCAACCGGGGCCGCTAACTTCAACGGTGAATAGTGCTGATTCGCCTCAGTGATCCGTGTTGGCCGAATATTTGCAAATAAGTTTAACGCCTGACGTAAAGCGAGTAGCCCCGCTTCTGGACGTTGCGGGGACAGGTCCCATTTTGGGCCACCGACCGCCGCTAATAACACAGCATCACTCGCTTGGCAGGTCGCCAAAGTCGTTGCGGGTAACGGCTCGCCGCACTGGTCGATTGCAATCCCACCAAAGGGGACTGCTTGTAGCTGGTATTGGAATTGATCTTGACTGACTGCCTTAAGCACCGCTAAGGCCGCGGTCATAATCTCTGGTCCGACACCGTCACCAGCTAGGATCGCAATCTGAGCAACTGAAGTTGTCGTCATTACGCCACCCCCGTTTCAAAATTGGCCATCATTGTTTTCAAATCAGCATCACAGACAATATCGACTTGTTCAGCGATCCGTTTGAATTGCGCAAACACAGCTGCCATTTGTTGTGGGTCGATCCGGTAACCTAATTGCTGTAATTTGTGCATGACCGCGTGGGAGCCAGATAACTTGCCTAATGGTAACGTTGTCTTCGGCGCCCCGACACTAGCAGGTGTCAAAATCCCATACGTCTGCGGATTTTTCAGCATGCCGTCTTGGTGAATGCCAGATTCATGTGCGAAGGCGTTGGCCCCAATTACAGCTTTATTATGCGGGATCGGCATTTCAGCGGCCTGACTGATTAATTGACTCGTCGCCCAGGTCTCGCTTAATTGAATATGGTCGTCAACCTGATAATAATCATGGCGCACGTGTAAAGCGGCTGCGACTTCTTCAAGTGCGGCATTACCGGCCCGTTCGCCAATGCCGTTGATGGTGCCCTCGATTCTGGTCGCACCGTGTGCAATCGCGGCTAAACTATTGGCAACGGCTAATCCAAGATCATCATGGCAATGAACTGAAAAAGTGACTTCATTGAAACTCGCGACGTGTTGTTGTAAGAAATCGAACAATTGACCAAACTCAACGGGATTCGTATAACCGACCGTGTCCGGAATATTGATCACTGTGGCGCCCGCATCTATGGCCGTCTGAATCGCCGTCGCTAGGAAATCTGCTTCGGTGCGCGTCGCATCCTCAGGCGAAAATTCCACGACTTCGAAAAATTGACGGGCATAGCGCACCATTTCGTCAATCGTCGCTAGCACTTGGGCCTTGGTCATATGTAATTTAGCCTCACGATGAATCGGACTCGTTGCGATAAACACGTGCACTTGACGATGCCGGGCCGCTTTGGTCGCACTGACACAAGCATCGATGTCGCCCTGCCGTGCGCGTGCTAAACCCGTGACAGTTGTGTGTTTGACTGCCTTCGATACTTCCTGGACGGCTTCAAAATCGGCCGTAGACGCAATCGGAAAACCCGCTTCGATGCAGTCGACACCCCAGCGTTCAAGCTGCTTGGCAATTGCGACCTTCTGGGCGACACTGAAATTGACGCCAATCGTCTGCTCCCCATCTCGGAGCGTCGTATCAAAAAATTGAATCATTTTACTCATATTAATCACCTTTCTATCCGGCTAACTTAGAAGTAACGGAACAAAGAAAAAAGCACCCCATCGTGAAATGGGATGCTTGCTCGAGCCCCATTCCATAACGCAAATAGGACTCGACATAAATTGTCTGAGTCCTGCATCATAATAATAAGGCTAATAAGGTGGTCATCATGGTTACTGATTTAATTTGCATTTTAGTCATCATCATGACCTCCCTTAAAATTTGTTGTGATTAATATAACATGCGGTCTCATGTCATTCAATTCATTTTCTAATTAAATTATAATATTAAGCATTTAACCCCACTTTTTCCGGTTGCCTGGTGGCCAATTAACATTAATCCACAGCATTTTGACGAATTATATTAACTTGTACGTCATTTAATTTTGTGCAAAAGATAACACCGTCAGCCTAAAATATGGTTGACGGTGTTATCGGACTTATTCGAATTTAGCGCGTTTGATTGCCCACATAGCGATACTGATTGATAAATGTCCGCGGCGTGTCCGCCCTGAGAATCGGATCACCAAAGCCGTGATGGTTAATGGCATCCGGTAAGGTCTGCAGTTCGACTGCCAGTGCGTGATACTTTCCGGCCGTGGTCGCTTGGCCATGATCCGGGTTGGCAGTGAAAATCACCATGCCATTGCGGTCGGTGTTGAAAATCAGCTGACCGTGTGCTGCGACTAATCTGCCTGCCGGTTCAGACTGATGGTCAATGACGTAGCAGTCATCGTAACCTAGCTGCCCCGTTTCTTGACTTAATCGGTCCAGTTGCGCTTGAATCACAGGCTGGGCGCGAAAATCATAGGCTGGTGACGGCACGTAGAAGACCCCCGTAGGCACCTTGTCTTGGTCGGTATGCACTAACTTTGTCGAATTAATGCCTAATTGCTGCGAATTGATCAGGGCCGCACCGCCATTCAAATTGAAATACACATGACAAGTCGGATCAAACAGCGTATCAGCACTCGTCACCCCATGATAAGTGATTTGCACCGTATCATCCGTCGTCAGCCGATAGCTCACCGTGACCTTCAAATCACCCGGAAAGCCATCTTCAGTGGACAATAAGGTCGTCGTTAACGTCACCGTATCCCCAGTGGGGTCAAAATGGCCGTCAAAATTATGCGTCTGTAAACCGTGATCGCCGCCATGTAACAGGTGTTGACCATCGTTTGGTGGCAATCGATAAGTCTGGTCATGCAACTTGAACTGAGCATGGCCGATGCGACCAGCCACCCGCCCAATCGTTTTGCCAACCTGATACGGCGTCTTGAGATAGTCGTCTAGCGTTTCAAAGTGCCAAACGAGCGACTGGGGCTGACCGTCAACTTGCACGATGAAGTCATACCAGGTCGCGGCATAACTGAGCACTTGCAATTGGCTGTGGCGCGCATTTTCAATCGTATAGCGCCAGACGGGCTCGCCTTGATAGCTGCCAAACGGGACTTTTGAAATCGTACGCCTCACCCTCTCATTTTATGGTTGTTAGTTAGGCTTGTTGCAAGCTTTGGGTTTCCCCGTTGACTTGCACGTCGATTGGATCACCCGCAATCAATTTCAGACTCGTCCCATCGTGATCGACCGTGACTTCGATGATGCGGTCACGGAAGACTTGCCGGAAGGAATACTTGGTCCATTGCTTAGGCAAGAATGGGCGGTAACTTAATTGACCATCATGCACCCGCATGCCGGCAAATCCTTGCACCATGGCGATCCAGCCACCGGTCATGGAAGTGATGTGTAAGCCATCGACCGTATCGTTGTTATAGTTATCCAAGTCCAAACGAGCGGTCCGATTGTAGAATTCAACCGCCTTGTCTTCATAGTGCAAGTCCGCTGCGAGCACCGCGTGAATGGCTGGTGAGAGACTGGATTCGTGCACCGTCATTGGTTCATAGAAATCAAAGTTGTGCTTCAATTGGTCACTTGAGAAATCGTCAATGAAGTCGTACATCACTTGTAGGACGTCGCCTTGCTTAATATATGGTGACCGTAAAATGTGATCCCATGACCAGTGTTGGTTGATTGGCAATTGGTCAGCTGGAATGGCCGAGACTGGTTCGAGGTCTTTATCCAAATACCCATCATGTTGAACGAAGATGTCCAGATCTTTGTCATATGGTAAGTACATCCGGTCGACAATATCTTGCCACTTTGCGCGTTCTTCAGGGGTGACGTTCAAAGCCGCTGCTTGGTCAGCGTCCACTTGGTCCAAGATTTCAAGCGTGTACTTTAAGGTCCACTGTGCTAAATAATTGGTGTTAAAGTTGTTGTCCACGTTGTTCTCGTATTCATCTGGACCGGTAACGCCGTGAATCATGTACTGCTGGTTGCGTTTACTGAAGTGTACCCGGTCAGCCCAGAAACGTGAAATCTCGGTCAAGACTTTGCTACCTTCATGTAAGACGTAGGACGTATCGCCGGTGTAGCGCGTGTAATTGTAAATCGCAAATGCAATATCGCCGTTACGATGGATTTCTTCAAACGTGATTTCCCATTCATTATGGCATTCGATCCCGTTGAAGGTCACCATTGGGAAAAGTGCGCCCTTCAAGCCTTGTTGTTGCGCATTATGATAGGCACCATCCAATTGCTTGTAACGGTACATCAACAGGTTCCGTGTGACTTCTGGCTTAGTGATACCTAAGTAGACGGGCACTGCGAAGGCTTCCGTATCCCAGTAAGTCGCACCACCGTATTTTTCACCGGTGAATCCTTTTGGTCCGATATTCAAACGCGGATCGTCGCCATAGTATGTGCTGAACAATTCAAATAGGTTGAACCGCATGCCTTGTTGTGCGGCGGTATCCCCTTCGATTTGAATATCAGATTGTTGCCACCGGTCAGCCCAGACCGTCTCATGTGCACTGAGTAAGTCGTCAAATGACTGAGCCTCAACCGTCTTCGTGAGGCGTTCAAGTGCGGTCATGATGGCATCATCAGTCGGATAATCACGTGAGGTCACGACCACGACCCGTTTTTCAAAACTAACACTTGCGCCAGCATCTAAATCGCCGTAGTACCGGTCGATTGTCGCGGTATCCGTCACTTGAGCGGCTTTATGTGTTAATTCAGTCACATAACTAACTTGCATTCCTGATGTGAATTGCGGCGTACCGAAGTCATTAGGCGTCGTTTGGGCAATCAAGCGGTTGTCCGTTACTTGGTGGACATTCCAGAAGCGTTCGTCATAGTTGGCGTCCTCATTTTTGACATCAGCGTCTAATGCCGAAGCGACTTTAATATTCACCGATTGGTCACTCAAGTTTTCAAAAGTAACCTTTTGAACGGAGAGTTCCTTTTGAGCGACACTCAGGAAGCGTTCAAAGGTGACTCGGACTGATTGGCCGTCTTGGTTAACGATAAATGACCGCGTCAATGTTCCGTGCTGCATGTCCAAGTCGAGTTTGAAATCGCTGAAATCAGCTTGTGCCAAATCGATCTTGGTACCATTAATTTTGAAGTTGATCTTGATGAAGTTGACGGCATTGATGACCTTACCAAAGTATTCAGGGTAGCCATTCTTCCACCAGCCGACCCGGGTCTTATCTGGATACCAGACACCACCAAGATAGATACCTGGTAATGTGTCACCGGAATAGTCTTCTTCAAAGAAGCCCCGCATCCCCATGTAGCCGTTACCTAAACTAGTCATTGATTCTTGGAGCCGTTTGTCTTCCGGCTTGAAGTCTGTCGTCAGTACGTGCCAAGGATTAACGTCAAAAATTCGTTTCATGATTGTTTGTCCCCCTAATTTTTGTAAGTTTCTTTAATCATGCCGACTGAAGCGGCACCGATTGCTAAAATAATTGCGGCAAAGATAAACATGTTAGCTTGCGAATTACCGAATAATGGGTAAAGTGCGAAGCTCAAGAGTGATGCCACGATTTGTGGTAAACAAATTGACCCATTGAATAGTCCCAAGTAGGTCCCCATGTGTTCACCAGATAAGGCGTTCGTCACCATCGTTAATGGATAAGTGTTCATCGAAGCCCAAGCCATCCCAACTAATACGAATGAAACGATCAAGGCGTATTGGCTGTGGATGAAGAAGATTGATAAGAACCCAACGGCCCCAAGCAATAAACTAATGGCGTAGCCAGCCTTGTGATGCTTGTTAGGCACTTTAGCTAGCACGTATGACCATACAACGGCCGCAACGGATTGAACCGCGGATAAAATCCCGTACCAGTTACCTGCAGCTTGATAGCCCGCCGAACTAGCATTGGTCGTGTTCCAAACGTTGGCTGCCATGGCACCCGTTGAGTAAGTCCAGAGATATTGGAACGCCATCCAGCAGAAGAATTGTACTAAGGCCACTAACCAGAAGACTTTTGGCGCCTTCTTTAATAAGGCAAACCAGTTACCACCGGATTTATTAGCGCTTTCATCAATGCCGTGATATTTGGCATAAGTGACTGGATCATATTCACGTACGCGGGCAATCGTGACAATCGTTGAAACAACTAAGATGGCCGCGCCAATGTAGAATGACCAGATGACGGAATTTGGAATAATCCCCTTAGCTGCCGTATTGGCAACCCCAAATAATGTCAGTAAGAATGGGAAGATGGCGGCAATCACTGCCCCGGTATTCAGTAAGAAACTCTGAATCCCATAGGCGTAACTCTTTTGGTCATCATTAACCATGTCACCAACCATCATTTTGAACGGTTGCATTGCCACGTTTGATGATAAATCCAGAAAAGCCACAGTGATCGCACCGAATAACAAGGCCGCCATGGAAGCGTAACCAAATCCAAACGAACCAGAGTTAGGCAATAGTAACATCACGATGGCTGCCACCACTGTCCCTAAAATCAAATACGGTAAGCGCCGTCCGCCTAACCGTGGTGCCCAAGTCCGATCAGATAAACTCCCAATAATCGGTTGAACGATCAATCCAGCTAATGGCGGTAAAATGAAGAACCACCCTAAGTTGTTTGGATCAGCACCCAACGTTTGAAAAATTCGGCTCATTTGTGAGCTTTGCAATGTAAATGCCATTTGAACGCCAAGGAACCCCAGACTCATCATCCAGATTTTACTCGATGAAAGTTTTGGAAGCCCGGCCGTTGTTTTAGCTGTCTCTTTCACAATAATGCCTCCCAAAAAATAATGTGATTGCTTAATACCATGTTTGTATTGTAAAACCGCTTTCAAAATAATGCAAGCGGTTGCGTAAAATTGCATGGTAGCGTTTTAGTTGCGTGCATGACTGGATAACGCTAATAAAATCCAGTGATTGCGGGTGTTTATCTGAATTAACAACTGGCTGATATTCATAAAAAGTTCACAAAAAAGTCATATAAAAATCAACATTTTTGCACGTCATTGCGTAAAACGTTTGCACAGCATTAACATTTCCTTTGCATGTTATTCCGTTGCCACGGTGTGCATGAAGATTTTTTTGGTCAGACGAAAAAAACGTCCGCCCGAGCCACAGCCCAAACGCACGTTTCAATCCATCGCTATATTTTAATCAGCATTTGCAATCTTCGCAAAGCCATTTTGTAAATCCGTATTCGCAGAACTCGTAAAGTTATACGTGGTGTTGGTATCTTGTGAAACCAGTACATCTGGTGACCCATCATGGAAGACGTACAAGTAAATGATCACCTGAGTACCATGCTGATAAGCTGCGGCGGCCACGACCTGATAGTTGGCATCCTTATTCGCTTTAGTCGTCCAGGTCAATTTCACGGCATTACCATTAACGGTGATTTTGTCTTGATAATTATTGTCACGAATATCGGTTGGCAAGTCTAACCCATCAACCGAGACGCTTTGACCGTCATAAGTGCCTGCATACGATTGATTCATGGTATCCTGCCACGTCGCCATAAACGAGGACAATTCACTCATTTTGGCCGTCGACCATTTAGCCGCAGTTTTCGTGGTCGAACTCGACGATGATTGCGTGCTGGCAGCCGACGATGATGATGAGGACTTCGTCGCTGTTGACGAGCTCGACGTTGCCGTGGTAGTCGAATCCGTGTTGGCACTGTTGTGGCTGAACCAGTAGTAGCCACCACCTACCAGCACAATGACAATGAGGGCCAGTAAGAGCGCTGGCAGGCCACGATGCGGTGGTCGTGGGCTTTGCTGGGCGTGTTGCGCTGAACGCGTGGTGGGCGCCACCGTGTCATCAGTATCATCAACCGTGTTTTCGACCCCGGCTGATGAGTCTGACTGAGCCGCTCTAGTCGTGTGATCATCAACATCAGCCGCCGAATGGGTGTCCGCACGGGATGCTGCGTTCTCACTGGTTGCGCGAGTTGTTGCCGAGCTGGCCGCTGAACGCGGCGCTGCACTCGACGAGGTTGGCAAAATCAGACGTGCCCCGCAGTTTTCGCAGAACAAGGCGTCCAAGTCATTCTTTTTCCCACAATTTGGGCAATACATAGCTTCTCCTCCAATATTACGGTTGTTCTCCATGGCGTAATCATTGCCACGATTGCGCATCTATCAGTTTACCATGAAACCTGATCCAGCTGGGGCTCGCCGCTCAAGCCACGTCAAGCACGGTCTGACCAGACTTGTCGCAACAACACGCCAGTACTCGACTTGCATGGCGACAATAGACGCTGCTGGTCAACTTATAACTCAGTATTCTCTGGCGTTGCCAAGAATCGTAAGCCTTTCGGGAAGAAGTTCTTGACTGTCTTGCCAACGATTTTGCCGTAACCAACTGGTAGGCCGTCACACACTAACACGTGAAAACCGGTCTCCGCGCTAGTGGCTAGATCAAACGTCTCACCGTGGACATATTGTTGCCACTGGTCCCTACTGATGGAGACGGTCGTCATCCCAAGCCCATCGCTAGCAAGCGCTAAGGCGTAGCTCGGTTCAAAGCGATTTTTCTTGAAGGTCCCAAGTAAAATTCCGGGACGGAAGACCTTAACTTTCCGCAGAACGGGCATTAATTCAGGCACACCGTAAAGTTGATCACCATGCGCTTGCAAAACTAAGCCTGACAAACTAGTCAAACCCTGTTGGCGTTCGAATGCTTGCCACAATTGACGTTGCGGCGCACTCAACTGTTCACGAACCACTTTTTTGGCTTTGACCGTGTCGGTACCGCGATAATGCAACTTGGCGATAAAATGGCCTTCGCCACGCATCAAGTGTGGGAATAACCGGGCCGCCTTGGCTAACTCTGGATTGCCATCAGCCCACTCTGGTCGCGCATCCGCAATGCCCGCGGTCTTGGGCAGAGCTTCCAGTTCGAATTCTGGGTAGGTCGCCAGCAGCCAGGCCATCATCTGCTCGTCTTCTTCCGGCGCAAACGTACAGGTCGAATAAATCAAATGGCCACCAGGCTTCAGCATCTTGACCGCCTCAGTCAAGATCTCACGCTGCCGAGTGGCACATTCGGCTGGATAGTCGGGTGTCCAATATTGGATGGCATCGTGATCCTTACGAAACATCCCTTCACCAGAACACGGTGCGTCGACTAAAATGCGGTCAAAAAATCCAGGGAGCTCCTTTGCGAGTGCTGCAGGTGTTGCGTTGGTAATCACGGTATTACGGGCGGCATAACGTTCAACGTTATCACCCAGTGCCGTCACCCGTTTTGGATTGATCTCATTAGTGACTAATAAGCCAGTTTGTTGTAAATAACTGAGTAAGTGGGTCGTTTTGCCACCTGGTGCAGCACATAGATCGAGCACCCGTTCACCCAATTCTGGTTTGGCGAACTCACCGACTGTCATGGCACTCGGCTCTTGACTATAGACTGCCCCGGCTAAATGTTCCAACGCGTTGCCGTTGACCTTGCCGTAGTATCCAATCGGGCTGTAAGCAATCGGTGCGTCCATCTTGGCGTGCATGGCGGCAGTCGTCGCCTTATTGGGGTTGACTCGAAACCCCTTTTCCACGGGCCCATCGAAAGCCGCTAAAAAAGCGAGGGCTTCGTCACCCAATAAGTCTTGATATTTTTGAATAAACGCTGCTGGTAATTGCAACAGATTCTCCTCCTTACGCGATAAATCATCCTCAACTAGATTACCACATTTCACCAGTCCTGTAAGGTGGCAAAGATTCGCATTCGAGCGATATTTATGCTAAATTAAACTAATTAACCACCGGAAGATATGGGAGATGTTTGTCAAAATGGAAAGAAAACTAATTGCGTTAGACTTAGATGGCACCACACTCAATGCTGAATCCAAACTCAATTCAGCGACGATCCACACTATGCAGCGCTTGCAAGCAGCGGGCCACGTTGTCAGTATCATCACTGGTCGCTCATATCAAGGCTCTCAGTCGATTTACGATAAGCTCCATCTCACGAGCCCAATGATTAATTTCAATGGCTCCCTTGGCCACCTACCTCACCAAGAATGGCCGTTAGAATATCAGTTCACCATTAATAAAGCCATCGTGCTCGCATTGGTCAAATATCGTGAACACTTGGGCATCAATGAAATTATTGCTGAAAATAAAACCAGTACGATGACAGCCGGTCAAGACTTGATTGCCGGTCAATTCTTCCCAGAAATTGCGGATAGTCCCCGTTTGACACCCGCCACACTGACCCGCAATCCAAATTCATTGGTGCTATTGGTCCAACTCGACCGGCGTGATGCAATTATTGACTGGATCACTGACCGGTTTGGTGACCAAGTCGATGTCGGTGTTTGGGGTGGCCCGAATGCGATTTTAGAAATCACCTCCAAGGGTGTTCATAAAGCCAAGGGGGTCGCCTACTTAGCAGACCACTTACAAATCGCCCGGCGCAATATTATTGCCTTTGGTGATGAGCACAACGACTTAGAAATGCTCCAATACGCAGGTCTGGGGGTTGCGATGGCCAACGGGACGGACAAAATCAAGGCGACCGCGGATGATATCACACCGTATGACAACGACCAAAATGGCGTCGCTCGGTATTTGAACGACTACTTTGAACTGGCCGAATAAATCGCCCGTAGCTGAGCCATGCCGCACAGGTCGTGCCGATCAATGGATCACGACCGACGCCATAATATTGTTGGTGTTGCTGTCAGTCTTCTGAATGGGTTACCACCGTCCGGCCGGGCCTGGCAAATCCCACCACTACCAGTTGTAAACACGACTTGGTCACGAATGGTATCAATCATTAAATCACCCGCTTTGCAACTGCGATGCGAAGTAATTCAAAAAAATCGGCGTTTCGAGCCTACACACTCGAAACGCCGATTTTATGATTTCATTCAGTTATTGCTAATCACAAATACTAATCTTCTTGTTCCTCAACGACCGACTTATCCACTTGCGCACTGGACTTTGCAGTAGTCGTCGTTTGACGTTGTTTGCCAGCGAGGTATGAATGGCGCATGCCGTAACAGAAGTAGATCACCAGGCCCAGGATGAACCAGATACCCGCGTACAATTTAGCTTGAATATCGAGGCCCATGAACACGAACAGTGCACCCAAGAAGGCCACGGCTGGTAAGACTGGGTAGAATGGCATTTTGAAGGCTGGTTCAGGAATGTCGACCCCTTCACGTCGCCGGAGTGCATAAATGCCTAACGAAACGAACATGAAGGCAATCAGCGTCCCCGCGGAAATCAATTGGGCTAAGAACGCAAATGGACAAAAGGCCCCAATGATAATCGCGACGATCGTCAACACGAGTAGCGCGTTGTTCGGTTGGTTGTGCTTTAATTTGCCCAACCACTTTGGCAACATGCCATCGCGACCGAAAGAATAAATCAACCGTGAACCGGCTAACGTCATCCCAATCAAGGCGGTGAACATCCCTAAGACGGCAATCGCCTGAATGACACTTGCCACGATTGGATGGCCGGCGTGCCGCAATGCCCAGCCAACTGGTTCCGCGTTATTGGCATAAGAAGAATACTTAAACATACCGACTAAGACCAACGCAACGGCCACAAACAGCACCACCGCAATGACTAGTGAGCCCAGGATCCCACGAGGCATCGTTTTGCCCGGATTCTTCGCTTCAGCTGAGTTCGCCGCAATCGAATCAAAACCAATGTAGGCCAAGAAAATCATCGAGACCCCGGCGTAAATTCCTTGCCAGCCACCAAACGCACTACCATCCGCGTTTAAATGGTACTTCGGAATAAACGGGACGTAATTTTGCCAATGAATCGCCGTCGCACCAACCACGATGAAGGTCAACACGGCTAGGACTTTCAGGACAACGAGGACGTTTTCCACGCGGGACGCCTTGCTGACACCACGAGACAGTAACAGTGAAACCAATGCAATCACCAGCACGGCAATCAAATCGACCACCCCACCGTTCGTGCCAAAGGTGTTCGATAAGGCATTCGGGAGCTTTAATCCTAGTGGGGTCAAGAGTCCCCGCAAATTGGCAGAGAGCCCGGAACCAACGAAGGCCAGCGCAATGAAATATTCCGCTAACAACGCCCAACCGGCGATCCAACCGAAGAATTCACCGAACATGACGTTGATCCAGGAATAGGCTGAACCAGCAAACGGCATCGCTGCCGCCATTTCAGCGTAGGCAAAAGCAACTAGTCCGGCAACGATGGCCGCCACGATAAATGAAAAGACCACCGCGGGGCCCGCATGTTCCGCCGCCACGACGCCAGGTAAAGTGAAGATTGACGTTGAAACAATCGTCCCGACCCCGAGGGCTAAGAAATCCTTGACCGTTAATACCCGGGCCAAATGGGAATCCTTATCCTCATAAATACTGGGGTCTTCTTTTAGTGTTAACCGTTTGAATAAGCGTTGCATCTAATTCCTCCTAAAATTAACCGTTACCAGCCCATTTTCCCTTGTGGCCGGTGAACGCGTCCCTGTTCCGCCGCAGTCATCGCGTCATCGATGGCCGCTAACGCTGTATCGAGCTGATCCTTCGTGATGACTAGCGGTGGTTGGAACCGTAAAATGTTACCTTTGAGCGTAATCATGACGACACCCCGCTCAAACGCGGCGTAAATGACATCACTCGCAAATTCTGGGTCTGGCTGTTGACTAGCTTGATCAGTGACTAACTCGATGCCACCATTCAGCCCATACATCCGCACTTGACCGATTCTGGGGTGCCGCGTTTGTAAGTCCAAAAACTGGCTTTCCGCGTAACGACCCAGACGTGCGGACCGTTCAACCAATTCTTCATCAGCCAGCACATCGAGCGTCGCTAACGCAGCCGCACAACAGACCGGATTAGCCGCGGTGGTAAAGACGTGGGCTGGTGCACCGAGGCTTTCCATGATCTCCCGCCGCCCAATCACGGCGCTCAGTGGCATGCCTGAAGCAATCGACTTACCGACAGACATCAGGTCCGGGCGAATACCAGGAAAGTTTTGAATACTCCACATTTTGCCCGTTCGTCCCATGCCCTGATTGACTTCATCAACGGCAAATAAAATGCCGTGTTGATGGCAAAAGTCATAAACAAGTTGAACGTATTCCTCAGGTGCTTGGCGAATCCCGCCATCACCTTGAATCGGTTCGATCAAGACGCAGGCCGTCTCATCAGCTGGTAAATACGATTCAAACGGTGCTTTGAACGCATGAAAGTACCGCAGCGCTAACTGATGATCCGTCTCATGCGGCAGTCGCCGGTAAGTATCTGGATATGGCACGTGCACGACTCCAGGTAATAGTGGCCCCATATGACGCGTCATGTTGAGGCTGACGCCCGACAAAGACATCGAGCCATAAGTTGAGCCATGGTAAGCATCCGTATAGGCCACTATGTATTGACGCTTGGTGTAGCCCCGGGCGAATTTGATAATGGCGTCATTGGCATCCGACCCGGAATTACCGAAAATCACTTCATTGTCAGTTCCCGGAGCCAACTTGGCTAACCGTTCCGCTAACTGTTGTTCCGGCTGGTGGTGAAAATACGCCGGCGTATAATGAATTAACTTAGCGGCCTGGTCCTGAATAGCTTTGACCACTCGCGGATGCGTGTGACCGACGTTAATGGCCGAGGCACTTGCCAATAAATCAATATATTGATTGCCGTCAACGTCGGTGAGCAGCGCACCGTGCGCGTGGTCGATCACTAAGTCATAATAATTGATGCGTGCGGCCGTCGCCATATAATGGTCTTCACGTTCAATCAGCTGTTGGTCCAAACGGTGGTTATTACTAATCATCTGCAAGCCCCCATTTATTTAATAAGACCCATTTTAATCATACTTTAATATTTATGCAAGTGCAGATAGTCCCTTCACTCGCGGGATAAACTCGTCTTTTCCCGGTGTTATGCGCCTTTTAAGCGTCATTATTTTTTTGATTAATAAGAATAAAATTAACAAATACGACGACATCTATTGCGATTCCAAGTGACGACATCAATCTGATGATGATGCGTGCCTTCAGACGCCGTCTCAGAATGGACGCGCCTGCTCTCAGCCCGTGATTCCGACTACTACGGCCCACAACGGTCTTCCACCGCCTAGTTATCACTCATGTCCAGACACTAAAAAAAGCACCGCTAAGTTTTGGATAGGAACCTATCCTAAGCTTAGCGGTGCAGCTCAAATCTGTGCGCGATTGCTGCGCCAACTAACGATCAATTACAATTTTAGCCGTGAGAGCTCATCCATCATTGCTGAACGTCGCGGATATTGTTGCTGCCAATCATGGACGATCGTCTGCACGATTGATTTGCCATCCGGGTAATCGAGCATCCGTTTCAATATGCGAACTAATTGTTGATACTTCCGCCGAGTTCTAGTAGCCGTAGCCATCTTCCGCACTTCATGATCATATTTGGCTAATAGCTGATTTGAAAAATGTGGTTTCAATAAAGACTCATAGGTCTGTAAATCCCAGAGTCCGTCCGCGGCCACGACCGCTTTTAATAGCCGGTCCAATAGCTTTTCTTGCACGTACAGTGGTTTCAAATCAACATTGGAATTCTTCGCTATCGCCGTCAACAGTTGCTCACGAACCGCTGGCCAATCCTTGGTCGGGTAACTCTGCTTCAACTCTGAAAATAGCGCCTCATCCGCTGGCGCATATTCAGTCAACAATTGCCATAATTCTTGACGATACAATTGTTGTTCACCTAATTGCTGATAAGCATCCTTTAGTTGGCGACTAAACTCCGCTAACATCCTTCGATTGTCCGTGACCAAGGTTTTGCCATCTTTTAGCAATTGGACCGCGTGCGCTTCATCGTGATGTTGAAGACAGAACTGGCTATAAAACAGGCGGACTTGCGGTGTCGCCAAATTAGCCTTGCAAAATTCAATCACTTGCTTATCAGGCATATGCGCCGCAGTCATCATTTGTAAATAGTGCTTTAGCCATTTTTCAGTCTGCCAGTCATAGTTCCAGGAATCCGGGTGCTTTTGTACCGCACGAAACCGTTTAGCGGTATACGCCAACTTTGCGTCAATAAACGCCGGCGTCTTGAAATATGTGAATAATAAATCATCAAGCGTATCTTCAATGATATTCAACGGTTTCGCTAATTGTTTGCATAACCAATCAAACACCTGCTGCTGCACATCCGCGTCGGCTTTTGTCAAGACGGCTTCCCACAAGTCGACACTAGCATTCACGATCATCATTGTCTCACCATCGGAATCATCCATGTCGACGTGGTCGATTTTAAGCATCAGATGCGCCAAGATTTGAAATACCAAACCATACTCGCCCTGATCGACCAACGGCTGCACCTCTTCGTTTAGGAAAGTCAAGGTCTCATCACCGAAATCTGTCGCCGCGCCATAATCGATAAAACCACCGGCATCCGCGTTACTATCAAATAAATCGTCAACACTCGCGAGATAGTTAGGTAAATCTGTCACAACATTAGTCTCACCTATGACCGTCCGGAACATCTTGAGCAGATGATTGTCATGGGCCAACACCACACTCAAAAAGTCCCGGACTTGCCGATCAGTCGCCCGCTCAACCAGCTTAGTGGCAGTCTGCTCATGATTGTCGTTATCAGTTGGTGCTTTAGAAACTTGATGTTGACTGGCAGGTTTGTCTGCCGCCGTCGCTTGGTACAAAACGGCCGCCATGTGCTTGCAGTACGGATGACTATTGGCATACGGACACTCACACGTGCCATCCTGAAAGTCACCATTAGCGAGATCAATCACCACGCAATAGTCCTGCGTGCCCGTAACCGTTGCCGTAATTTGTGTTTCGGTCTGCTTTAAATCAGTCACATACCCCTTTGAATAATAATCGTACCCACGTTCAGCGATTGCCGTTGGAAAATAGTCTTCCCAATCCATATTGTCACTCCCGTTAACTTGTCTATCCTTACCATACTATGGTATAGCGGATTGAACAAGACCCGCAAGCATTTTCTCACAAGATAATGCATTACCAACCCTAGCTAGCATGCGCCGTGCCACAACTTATCGAGATGTGGCTGACTGATACTAAGCTTTAAATATCAAATTAAGGGTGTCTGATAATTGGTAAAGTTCATTGCTTGATGGAAATTCATTTGTCTGCAAGTAATATCTGATCATCCCTAACATCATGCCACCAATGACATTAAGTTCCAAATCCGACTCCGAATGCTTGAAAGCGGCCTGTAAATGCTGACCCAAAATATCCTTAAGGCCATCCATTAGTTGCATCTTAGCTTGTGGGATGGTCATTATCGCATGTATTGGTCTGTTCCAACACAGTAGTAATTGTCTAAGTTCAGGTTCCAATTTACTAATTGCGCGACTTAAGACAATTCCCTGATCTATGAGTGCTCGTTTCTTTTTCAATGTCTCATCAAGCCACGTTAGAATGTCTTGTAATATGGCATCCGTCAGTGCAAATTTGTCTTCATAATGTAAATAGAACGTTTTACGACTAATCATCGATCTGAGTGCGATGTCCTTGACCGTAACGTTGTCAAATCCATTCTCTATTACTAGGTCAACAAATGATTTGGTGATCACATCGTCAGTCTTTTTCATCCTAAAATCCGTCATATCGATTCCTCCATTACCAGTTTTGCCAATTCTGTAACCTTATGGCTCATATTGCTGCCATTTGTCCCCTTATGACACAAATCATATTAATTTGGCCATGTTTTTCATTTCAAAATTAATATAAACTACTCGTAGCATAAAGAAGGGGGTCGTGAAAATGTTCAACGTGTTTAAGCGAAAAAGTATCTGGATCAGCATGTTAGTCGCTGCTGTACTAATTGGATTATTTGCCTTCGCACAAGTTGGCGCTAGGAGCACAGTCAAGGTTCGTCATTTACCATTAGCGCTAGTCGTAAACGATAACGGTAAAGATGCTAAGAATATTGTAAAGAAATTACGGAAAGAGAGTCATCAGAAAAACGCTGAAATTAAATGGGTCAATGTCACCCACACGAGTGAACTCACTAAAGGCTTTGCATCCGGAAAATACTACGGGGCGGTTGTCATTCATTCGGGATTTACTCAAGCTATCAATCAGCAAACAGACTATTTAAAGGGCAAAATCATCACTCAGAAGCTCGCTGCCCTGGTAGTTAAAACGCCAATGGTTGCTGAAACGGCTCCATTCCAACAACAAAGGGCCTTGGCAAATTCATTGACCAAGAAGACCCCCGAACAAGCAAAAATCTCTTTATACGTCAGTCAAGGCAGTAATATGACCGTTGCAAATATTTTAACTACTGCACTTCCAAAGATGACTGACCACCTAAACCAGAAGATTTCTAACGAATATATCACCGTTGCAAATAAGTCAGGACTAACACTCTCTCCTCAGGACTGGTCTAAATTGCAAACACCAATTCACACAACACTTATCAAACGCAATAAGGTTTCAACTAAGGAAATAAGTGGTATGGCGCCATTCTTAGTAACCATCTTCTGTTGGCTCGGTAGTCTTATTGCTAGTTTACTGAACTGGCGAGACCATAGTAAGAATGAGCAAAAACGTACGGATGGCCGCCTCTCATTAACCAGCGTCACAAGTCAATTGATTTCGGGTGTCGCAATTGTCACTGCGATCGCTGTATCAGTATACTTCTTCACAAAAGTTTGCTATTCTGTGCCAATTCATGATCCAAAACAATTCCTGCTGATGATTGGTGGTATCTCATTTGTTTTCTATCTACTGCAGTCAGCTGTACTCGATTTACTTGGACTAAAAGGATGGCCGTTACTGCTTATTATCTGGATTGGTTCCATGGCAGTCATCACTTTCATTCCGCAAATGCTGAGTCCCTTCTACCATAATTACGTTTATGATATTACCCCAATTCGATTTGCCTATGATCTTATTCTTAATCAAATGTATATTACAGATGCATCAATCACCGGATCTTCAATGTTGAGCTTGCTGTACATTGGAATAGCTTCAGTTATTGCCATGTATGCATCCACCCTCATTAAGAAGCGGAAAAAAGACCGCTTAGCATAAAAAGCGATTTACGACTTCTTTAAACCTCCTGAACTCAGCGAAAAATGAATTTATGAATAGTGGTTAAATCAGGTTGTGTGTCCAGCATATCCCTGATTTGCCACTATTTGAGTTAACAAATGCCAATTTATCCCCGGAAGAATTTTGATGAAAGTTGCTACCAAAAATGACGCGAGAAGAATATCAACTCACCAATGCTAAATTGGTCAAGCATTTGGGAGCCCGAATCAAGACCCGTCATGTCATTACTTTAATAGCCGCTCTAGCAAATCATTACCGGTTATTAATGCGATTCGGCGTGGTGTTACGCGAATCTACCCATTACAGTTCGATTGGCATTATTAATAGTTTTCCGATACCGTTTTGTGTAAAAGTACGTAACGTCTGGCCTAAAAGTTTTGATGGCGACGGCAATATTGGTTACAATGCCACAAGGAAAATACCCTGTTACGGCTTTAAAGCACAAATGTTAGTATCAGTCGCCTGGGTTGTCTTAAATTATGAAATCACACCAACTCCCGTATCTGATGTAACAGCTACACCAGAGCGACTGGCACACTGTTCCGGACTAGTTGTATTAACTGATGTGGGTTATGTTGGTCAACCATTACAGCGAGTAATAGCTAAAAATGCAATTCAATTTTGGACATGTCATCGTTCTAAGATGAAAGATTCTTAACAACATCACAAACGCAACACCGTCCGACAAACAATCGAAAACGCTTTAGCACAATAATAACAATCCAGTATCGCAAACAATCTCGAATTTGGGATAGCTGAATTCCAGATACTTGGGCTGCTATTTTAGTGTATATCTAGAATTCTTAGACTTTATTAAGCACTAGTGTCACAGGAATTGAAGCTTTATATTAATCCTTTACCATCCTTCTATGTCCTACGATTCCTAAGAGTGCGACCAATATCATTAACAATCCGCAAAAGACAAAGATACCATTAACTGAAATTTTCGTGGCAATTAGCGGTGATAGTGCTATCCCAGCTAATTGTGCGATAGAATTAACGGTTACAGTAATTCCTGATAAACGGCTAGCCTTTTCTTTATCAATTAATTTTTGTTTTTTCAACTCAGCCGCCATTATAATTCCAGGTGACAAGATACCGGCTAACGTCACTATTAACAGCAACGAGGTTAAGCTTTTTACAAATACGACAAGACTAATTAAGATACCAAAGCAGAACATGCTGATCAAACATATATTTAATAACTTATACTTTTTATCCAATTTAAGAACACTTAAGGCACCCAATGTACCGCCAGCTCCCATTAATGTAACGAAAACAGCCTGTACATATGACTTGTGTGTGAATGTTCGAATCAAAATACCTGAGCTTGTGTCAATGGCATTTAGTGCAAATAAGAAGGTAAAGACGATAACGAAAACGTAGCCTAATTCTTTATTTCTGAATATTTCCTTCACGACTTCCAGTTTAATTGATTTTTTACTCGTTTCACCTTTGACATTGTTAATGTCCTTGCCAGTCTGTACATTCAAAAGGACAAAAGAAAGAAGAAAGAGAATAACAGCCAAAGAGAATAGTCTAGTTATCCCTAAGAAAAATGATATTCCAGCAGCCATTGCTGGACCAAGAATTTTGATAATATCCTCCAGCATATAATAAATCCCTAAGAGGTTAAAATTTTGAGTGTGGTCTTTCTGTGGCAAATTTCTAATTATTCCTATCATTCCTGGTTCTTCTACGGATAAAGCTGAATTTAATAGAATGACCATGAACAATAAAGCCCCACTATCTTTCTGAAAATAACAAACAGTTGCGATGAAACCTGCAAATAGACGTGCACCTCTCACAAAGTAAATCCGATTACCCAGCTTATCCAATAGAGATCCGATAAAACTTGGTAACACTATTCTGGGTACCAAAGCAGCTGCATATAACACTGAGACGCCAGCAATATTCGCATTATACTTAAAAATGATTATCATTTGTATTCCTAAAGTGATGCACCATGTGGCAACACCACTACAAATCTGTGAGACAATTATTTTGATTGCGTCTCTGCTTCTTATCAGCTTCATTAGACACCGCCTTTTTAATAATTATTGATCTGTTTTTGAGAAGAGAGGTAGACAATTCGTCAGAGAAAAAGTTGCCGTTAAGACAAACGATTCCTTACATGTAAGAAATCTGTTTTCAAAAAAGGCTAGTGCCCATTCAATGCACTAGCCCGATCGAACACAAAATAGAAAAGGCGCAGTCGTTATTCAATCATCAAACCGTTAAAAATTTCCACATGACTGCGGTTCTGAAAGTGGTTATTTCCGCTTATTGGTTGACACGCATAAATATCATCCGCCGCTGAGGATAGAATAATTAAATTGGATGGTTAAATTCTAATTTCACTAACTCAAAAGCGCAACTCAAAACTCATATTTTTCAATCGATTCAAGCGATTTACTTTTATCATTTGTTTTTTCACTATACTTAAAAGTAAATTGCAACTTATTCCTCATCACGTCGACCGGCTGGATAAGCTTTTTTATATTTCTGGAAGACTATGCCCATAAAAAGAAGGCAAATATATTAAAACCCGATTTATCCTATCCAAAAAGCAACTCAGAACTGCCCAAATTGTTAACAAAAAGTCCTGAGGTTCCTATCGCCAAAGCGATAAGAATCTCAGGACTTTGTTTTTATCTGCTTGATGAAAACACAACAACGAAACGCCACTTAGCTTTGTAGGCTGTTATAAAACAACACATTCAAATCTTGTGTTTCGCTTGCAAAGCATGAGTCAAATTCTATGAATAAACCGGAACTGTACTAAAAGGCTAATTGGCCCTCAAATCTGACTGATGACACTTCCGCGGTCCGCTAATCGATACCAATCAGACGAATAGCTGACATCGCTGAACTTCTTCAGTAATATAGCTTGGTCATTTGCAAGTCACCCAACTGCTGACAAACAGGCACTGCCGCGTTCAAGGGCCGACAAGCCACCAGCATTACACTCGCACGTTTCCAGATGATTCATGATCAACGTCGCAGTTCACCTGCTACCAACACACCAATCATGACCGTCGACTCAACCACCAACACCCACTACCAATCAAGGCCATTGCTAACAATAACCATAGGCTCTCCCAGTTCACAGCGCTAGTTAATGTTGCTGGACTCGCGGGCCCTGCCAGTGGGCGAATTGCAGCGCGTACCACGGTTGATGCTTGCAGCCAACTCAGGCCGCCACAGGTCACCCCGACTACGATGACACTGATTCGGTGACCAATGCTTCGCTCGCCACCGTTACTTATTTGTCTCATCCGCCTCACACCCTCACTTAGTTCATATTCATTTTGTGAGTCTGAGGATAGCATCTTGATACTATTTGTGCGAGTTTAACGCTTACTTGGTCCGGACGCTAAACTTACCTACCGATTGAAACAAATCGTGGTGCCCCGTGTCATTACAGGATGCTGCGGGGCTGCTTGAATTGCGGCCTGCCCAGGACCGACCGCCTGAGCGGCAAGCGCAACAAACGCTGCCTGCTGCTCAGGGGCAAGTACCGCCGAGTGAATGCCACTCCAGTGTTGCGCTTTAAACACATACCACTGTGCCGAACGTAATGGCAAGGGGTGCTGTTGCAAATCACCATAATGCGTTTTGAATGTGGCTTGACGAGTCAGGACTGGCGCCGGCAACCAGACCCACCGTGTCATCGCTTGTCCCATCTAACCACCGTCCTTTCAATCTTGTTAACGCTATTATAGCATAGGTCAATCTGTGACCACCGTCGAAATTTAACCCACTCGGACGACTGCTGCTTTGCGACGACCTGCTTATCCGCACTTCCTTACCCCTGGTGTTTTGTGGTTTGGGCTTGATGCCATTTAGCCATAGCCAACCGCGCGATTGGTTGCGCTAACGCCACTTCAACATAGAATGAAATTCAAAAATTACGTGACCACTTATAAAAGAATTGTTGCACTGGTAACCAGCTGATGGTGCGCGTCCCGATCCAGCTGGCGACGACCGTCAAGATTATCGACATCATAAAAACATTGACCAAGCAATTAACAATCATATTGGCCCGAAAAGAATCGTCTCGTGCTAATATTTTGCGGGTCACTTGCTCTGCCGGACGGTGCGTTAGCAGCACCAGCGCGACCACCACGACCCAAATCATTGGGAGGACGGTCAGTGTCTGTTGCCAGGTCCGCCAACTAAATCCCACGTCAAAACACGTGATCAATGGCGCAATCACATTGACCGAAATCACCGAAATAATCAAAATAAACCAACTAGACTCGTACCGATTGCGTGGTAACTTCAAACTAAATGCCATTTTTAATCCCCTCGTGCGTCCCAAAAATTAATGATTGACTTTGTCATAACGATTTTCGGCCGAAAAAAAGCGCAAAGCCACCGACAAGTGTGCTTTACGCTGAACCGTTATACGCAGTAAATACCGTTAAAAATTAACGCATGTTTTCAAGTTAAATGTCAATCTTTTTTACACCGCCTCATCACTTACGCCGGTCTGCCTTCTCAATCCGCTTGACCTGTTTTTGCAAGTGATCGACTTTTTGCGTCAACGTATCGATTTTGACTAACAATTGGCGTAATTCGTCTTCGTTGGGATCCGCTTCAGGTTCAACATTTTGACTGGCTTGTTGGGTGAAGAAGTCCGTGATCGTACTGGTCAACAAACCAATAAACCCAATCCCACCAAACATCAGACCGACCGCAATCACCTTTCCGACGGCGGTATGCGGTGTGTCATCACCGTAGCCGACCGTCGTTGCCGTCGTAATCGCCCACCACAGTGAGTCCGACAAACTCTGGTGCTCAAAGACCGAGAATAGTAGCGCGCTCAGAACAATAATGGCAATACTGATTGAAAACAAATAAATAAAGCCGGTGCTATAAATAAAGCGATGAAAATCGTGGGTCCATTTACCGTCCCAGCCAAGCTTCCAAAACAAATGGTGATATTGGACCATTCGCGCCAGTCGTCCAAGCCGAAATAGCGCAAAGACGGGGTGCATCGGAATAATCCCCATCAAGTCAAAGGCCGAATGAATCAAAAAAGTCTTCCGATTAGGTGAGCGTGCAAGCCGCACGAAATAATCGACCGCAAAGACCACTAATAGGCCGTTACTGATGCGTGTTTCCAGGTGCCAATCACCGATATTGAACGCTAATAAAATCACGTTGACGACCGACCACAGCGTCAAAATCGTGACGAGCAAATGATAAAATATGATTCGACGCTGCTGGCGTTGTTCTGTTTCCATCATGCTTACCCCTATTTTATAAACTGGTAATAATATAGTCCACTTTAATCAAAATAACCATGATAAATGTTTGAAATTTTGACCCCAATTCATCCGTTCGCTACAGCCAAGTGCCCAAAACAAACAGAATTGGATAAAATACGAAGAATAACGACGCGCTTTTGACCGTCGTAATAAACGTCTTCTTTTTATCTTGGACCGCGAAAAACGGGCGCATGCCTTGCCACATGATCGGTAATAATAAGACGACCCAAATGGTGACTAACGGTGCTAACCCTAGCAACACGTTCACTAACGGCCACACGCCACCAATAATCAAAAAGGCTTGAATCAAGCGTACCGAACCTGGTTTACCCAAATAATAAGCCAAGGTATAGCGGTGATTCAAAATATCTTCATCCCGGTCCGCCGTGTTATTGGCGAGCTGGATCGTAAAGAAGATCAGGGTCAACGGCAAGCACAATAGAAAGGTCTTACCAACGATCGACCAGGTCAACGGATGCTGCCCATAGGTCGAAACGACCACACAAGTCAATTGAATCATGAACGCAATCGACAGTGCAACGACCGTCTCACATAATGGCGTCGCGTTGATCGGGTACGGTCCAGCAGTGTAAAAAATACCGACCAGATAACCTAAGATACCCAGGGCCAGCACTAACCAGCCGGTCCGCAAGACGAGCCAAATTCCAGGCACAAGTGAGATCAAATACAGACTCAATGCAAGTCGTCCCACTCCAGCTACTGGCAAGTTCAGTCGACCAATCGGGTTGGTGTTTTGCGCGTAACCCTCACGATCGACCGCATGCCGGTAATCATAGTAATTATCGGAGACATTGACCGCCAAATCGAAAATAAAAACAGCCACTAAGCACAGGGCAACATTGAGCCAGTTCACCGTACCTAAGTGAAACTGGGCAATGGCAACCCCCAAGACAAACCACATGACATTGAGTGGCGCCGTATAAATCTCCGTCAACTCATAAAACACAGGCCAAGTTAGCCATTTCTTGTTCATTTCTAACAACTCCCCCACCGGTTATTTATCACTTCTGGTGTGCATCGACAAGTGTACCTGAACCTTATCGATTACATTAACTATCAAATTTTAACAAACTGACGGCTGAACGCAAGCAAAGTCACGGGATTTAAGCAAAAATTAGGCCATTGCCGCATAGTTCCGCATCCTAACCGCCGAATAACGCACTTGCCGCGGCGGCATGCGCGCACACGACCTCAACTGATCAGTCATGCTGATTGCACCGATCAAGCAGTCAGATTGCTGGCACCGCCATCGTGCGATTCGGCTACAGGACACCGCTTATTCGTGCTCAACATACCACTAGCAACGCTAAAAACAAGGTAAAACCAGCTGCTGGGTGGTCACGGCTGGCTCATCGGCCAGTTTCAAGCGTCTTGATCAAAAATCTGACCATCCACTGAAGGCAGCACTGAGACCGTTTGAACCTAGGCGCTTCGTGTGGATTTCATTGACGTCACTTGTCAAGGTCCCTGAATTTGAAGATACCCCCTAAACTCGACTGAATCGCTAAACAAAAGGCGTTCCAAGCTGCTGCCTAGAACGCCTGATTGTAAGACTCAATTCGACTTATTTGGTTTCTTCGGGCACTGATAACGGTAAGTCTAGACGGGTCAAGTCTGCATAACTTTCCCGTTGAACGACTAACTGACTGTGACCATTTTCGCAGAAGACGACTGCTGGCCGCGGATTGCGGTTGTAATTACTAGCCATCGCATAGCCGTATGCACCGGTGTCCAAGACCGCTAGAATATCCCCGGGCTTGGTCGCCGGCAATTGCTGGTTCCAGATCAGCATGTCACCCGACTCGCAATACTTACCGGCAATCGAAGCAACCTGCTCCGCTGGTAAGGTGGGATCGTTAGCAAGGACTGCTTCGTATTCCGCCTCATACAGTGCTGGTCGAATATTATCGCCCATCCCCCCGTCAACGGAGAGATACTTACGAATACCCGGAATGTCCTTGGAATCGCCGATCGTATAGAGCGTCATGCCAGCCTGTGCGACCAGTGAACGGCCGGGTTCGATCCAAATCTCAAGCATCGGGACATCGTGCGCCTGCGTCTGTGCCAACGTTTCCTTGACGATTGCATCCACGAAGTCCGTGGGTTGCAGCGGATGGTCGGCCGCCGTATACTTGACGCCAAAACCACCGCCGACATTCATGATGCGCGGATAAAACCCAAGGGTCGCCTGCCAACGTGCAAACACATCGACCAATTTGTCGACGATCATTTCAAACCCATTCAGTTCAAAGATTTGAGAGCCAATATGACAGTGAATCCCGACTAAGTTCAAATATGGTGCTGCTTGGGCCTGTTGCACTGCGGTATCTGCCTGGCCACTATTTAAGTCAAAGCCAAACTTCGAGTCTTCCTGTCCGGTCGAGATGTAGTCATGGGTGTGCGCTGAAATGCCAGGGGCAATCCGTAACATGATCGTCGTCAGCTGTTGACGCTGGTTCGTCAGCGTCGTCAATTGTTGCAATTCATCAAAATTGTCGACAACGATGGTCCCAACACCACAGTCCAGTGCCTGCGTCAATTCTGCAAGTGATTTATTGTTACCATGGAACGTAATGTTGGCCATCGGAAACTTCGCTTGTTGCGCCGTGTAGAGTTCGCCACCAGAGACGACGTCACAATGGATCTGCTCCTGAGCAATCAATTGATACATCGCCACCGTCGCGAACGCTTTGCTAGCATAGCTGATTTGATAATCCACCTGGTTGGTTTCAAAGACCTGCTTAAAGGCCGCGATTTCGGCTCGAATCGCGCCCGTATCATAAACGTAGAGCGGTGTCTGGTATTGCGCTGCTAAATCCAAGGTATCGACGCCGCCGACCATTAAATGGTGCGCCGCGTTTAAATCATCCGTCTTAATTTGTTCGTTCACTGTTTAACCTACCTTCCCCAAATGCCATCATTCAAAAAATGCCGGCCGTGTCATGCGACCGGTCCGGCAATCCATAACCTATTCTGCTTCTTCGTCGCTCTTGAGGACACCACCAACACTATAGCGATTTTTCTGCATTTCACTTAAAATCACGTGAATGTGTTCTGCGGGTGCACCGGTATTCTTGCTAACTGCGTCGGTCACGTCTTTAACTAAGTTTTTGAGTTGTTCTTGTGAACGACCAGCAATTAAATCAATGTGTACGATTGGCATGGGGCCACGCTCCTATTCTGATGATTATTTTCGAATGTTTTAATCTTACTTTAATCTTAACGGGATTGCAAGCCGCGACGTCGTGGTTGGCAGAAACTTTTTCTCAACCGACATCTGGTGTGAGACAACAGTCATTGACACCGTCAATTTGTTCGCTCAAAATTGACATTTTCGCGTTATACTGGCTAACCCTTTCAATGCGTCGGCGACACTGCCAATCTCCCCAACCGTTACCCGATTCCCCGCCGGAACACTTGTTTTAATGCCATAACACCACACACGCAAGACCTCACTTTGACACCACACGGCAGCAAACGAAATCCCAACCACCCCAATCAGCGTCAAACATGCTAAAATTAATTTAATCAAAATCTTGTTGGCTTGGTTCGCCCAATTTTTACCAGGGCTACCAGCGACACGATAATTAGTTATCGGCGACCACTTGTTAGGAAACCGAGAAAGAAGGAATTTTATGCTGACTCATCAGTTTAACCCCTATTCTGCCTGTACCAGTATTTTAGTGGGTAAGAATGCGACTGCGGATGGTTCGACCATGATTGGCCGCAACGAAGACTCCCGGGCGGCCTGGGCGAAAAAATTCGTCGTTCACCCACACCGTGAATTCGATGAACCTCAGTCGTTTGAATCCAGTGACGCCGAACATCCGTTTAAAATGACGCTGCCCAAGATTCGGGCTAAGTATACGGCCACCCCTGAATGGACGAGCAAGTACGGGTTATTCGAAGAAGACGGTATCAATGAATATGGGGTAGCCATGAGCGCAACCGAGAGTGCTTACTGCAACACCCGCGTGCTCGCAGCGGACCCCTACGTCACGGACGGCATCGGTGAAGAAGCGATGGTCACCGTAACGCTCCCCTATATTCACTCCGCACGCGAAGGGGTTGAGCGCCTCGGACATATTATTGAGACCTATGGCACATACGAAACTAACGGCATCCTCTTTAGTGACGTCAACGAAGTGTGGTATATGGAAACGGGCGCTGGACATTACTGGGTCGCACAACGGATCCCAGACGATGCTTACGCCGTCGTCGCCAATCAACTTGCGATTCAAGAAATCGACTTCAGTGACCATGATAATTATCTTTATGCGAAAAACATTCGTAATTTTGTGCTTGATCACCAGCTGGCTTCGATGGATAACGGTCTAAATTTCCGAGAAGTCTTTGGTACTGCCGACCTCTCAGACCGCTACTATAATACGCCACGCGTTTGGTATGGTCAGCGCTGCTTCACACCGAGCGTTGAACAAGCACCCGAATCCTTTGACCTGCCGTTCATTCAACGCGCGGACGGCTTGATTCATATCGATCAAGTCCGGGATTACCTGGCGTCACATTACCAAGGCACCCCGTTTGACCCAGTCGGCAACGGTACTGATGCTGAAAAACATCAGTACCGCCCAATCAGCCTCGCCAAGACACAAGAATCACACGTCTTGCAGTTGCGGCCTGATTTGCCTGTCACACAGAGTGGCATTCACTGGTTAGCCATGGGCGTGGCCGCCGAGAGTGTCTACGTCCCATTCTACGCGGGCGCTACTGATACACCGGCCGCTTACCAGGTAGCCACTGCTAAATACGATCCAACTTCCGCTTATTGGGTCTATAAGCATGTCGGCGTGCTGGTCGACGCGCACTACCATGATTTGCACGATGCGTTACAAACGGTTCAAAAGGAACTCGCCATTAAACTTGGCCATCACCTGATTACGACGGACGAACAGGTCAGTCAACTGACGGGTGATGACTTAACGGCCGCCTTAACTGCAGCGAACCAAAAGGCCGCAGATATTGCCCTGAACGCGATGCAGGCACTGGCAGCGGATTTGATTACTGAAAGTACCGACATGTCACCGCTCAATTACAATACGGATTTGAATCTCTAATTCACCCTTTGAATTGTTTTACCAGCACGTGTCACGCCTGACATCATCTCCGGACAGGCACGTTGGTCCAACTAGTCTCGCTATTCAACTTATTTTGAATGGCGGGACTTTTTTTGTCGACTGACCATGAAAAAACACGTTAAGCAAGGCGTTCGTGCTCTGAGTTCAAATCGACGTCAGACGTGTTTTGCGTTGTCGGCTGATCCCATATTGGTGTCCGACGTACAACCAGCAGACGAACAGTTAAGCTAGCTAACTCGTTGCATTCAAGGTGATGGTGATTAGGTCCCCCGACTTAGTTTCGTCACTATCCGAATGGAACTTACCAGACGCTTTTACGGTGCCACGGGTGTACCTTCTTCCTATCACTGAACAGTGAACAAGGAGGATCTGAGCATGCGTGCACTAAATTCATTACGTCTTAGTATCATCATTAGCTGTTTTTTCAATTTATTACTCGCCTTGACCCACTGGGCCGGCATTGCCAACAATCGATTGCTAGTCACCTCGAATTACGGGTTAAGCGCCCTCGTGACGGGCCTCGTTTTCTGCAATGCCATCGTACTGACTCATCATCCGGAAATTGCTTTAAACCAGCGCCAATCAGTCTGGCTACTCAATTTTGCCGCCCTGTTGATTGCTTTTTTAACGGAGTGGTTATAACACCTGTGCATATCGGTTGCCTTTTGCGGATACTTATAGCAAACTAAGGGTAATTCTTATACAGGAGGCGTTATTTATGACTGATGTTAACAAGAAGTTCGACAGCAAGAAAGACCAAGTGAGTGGTAAGGCCAAAGAAGTCGAAGGTAAGGTAACCGGGGACCGTGCGCGTGAAGCACAGGGTAAAACGCAATCTTTGATGGGAAAAGCTAAGGACAAATTGGCCGACGCTGAAGAAACGGTGAAAGGTGCCGTCGATGAAGCTAAGGAAAAATTAAAGCAAAAATCTGACGACCATTAATCGTCGTGGGCACGGCGCAAACGTGGACTGGCTTAGCGGCTGGTGCACGTTTTTTTGATGCCTTGATCGTCAATCTGGTCTTGACGGCTGCCAAACGCAAAAAAGCGTGGACCAATCGATTGATTGACCTCACGCTGAATTGTGACTAGCACTTACTTTGCATCTGACAGCGGTATCACGCATTGTTTCACCGGGCGCGCGCCCAGTACATCAGTGTGACCATCATCAGCACGACCACTAGTGACCCGATTACCGCTGGAAAGACTGCCATACCGGCGAACTCTGGTCCCATCGGCCCAATCAATACTTCACCGAGACACGCACCAATTAGCCCTGCCAAAATGTGTCCAATCCAACCGAATGAACGTTCCGGACTGACGATGGCACCAGCAAAAGCACCAATTGCGGCACCGACTAGCATCACCCATAACCAATGCATGGCAGCCACCTCCTCACTTAACGCCGCGCTTTGAATTGGCGCACTTCACGATAAATGGTCAATCCTAATTGTCCAATTGCAATTATTAAGGATAATTTACCCCATAAACCAGGTCCTTGCCGTTTGATTTTCTTTGACATCGTTGCCACCTCCACTCGTTTAACAAGTTCAACTAGTATTGAGAATTATGATTGCCCGACCCGCCTGAGTTGTGACAACACGCTTCCCACAACAATTAGCGTAACCGCACTCCCCACGACTGGTAGCAGTCTCATTCCAGCAATTCCCGGTCCAACGGCGCTGAACAACCACTGACCGATCACCGCACCCGCAGCACCTAAAATCAAATGAACACGTACTTGTCGCCGGTCATGAGTTCCCACGGCATTGGTAATAACGCCGATCGTGAATCCCATCAAGACTGCCGCTAACCATGGCATGTTAATCACTTCCCAATTTACAATATAATTTATTGATTTAAATTATCATAACCATAATTTTTATCCTGAGCAATTAAAACGCTCATTACTAGCGATAGTCGTGCCAAATAGGCGTTTCATTTCCATTCAAATTCGTTATCAGGGTATAATTAGGCCACGATAATTATGAAAATTACAACAGTGAGGTGCTTATCATGTCGATAACATATGGAATCTTTTATAACGGTCAAGCCGGTCAGGGGCAAGCTGCGACGGTCGCCCATCAAGCCGCCCAAGCGTTAGCTAAACACCACATCCAAACACAACTTCTGACAACACCAGGCATTCCACGGGCAATTGCACTTATTAAACAGACTTTGCCACAGTTGTCAGCCTTGATCATTATCGGCGGTGATGGCACCTTGAACGTTGCAATGACGGCCCTACTGCAAGCCAATGCCAGTATTCAAATTGGCGTGATTCCAATGGGAACCGTCAATAATTTTGCGAAGCGTTACCACTTACCTACTGATCCCACGGCCGCCATGGACCTAATTTGTCAACGACCGGCACTCCAATCCGTGGGTATTTTAGCTTGCAATCAGCGGCGCGCAGTCGTCAGTTCATTGACGTTTGGCAACCTGGCCGACATTTCAAATGAGGTGCGGCAGACTGAAAAGCAGCGCTTTGGTAAACTCAGCTATCTGTACCGCGCCATCAAGCATATCGGCAAAAACAAATCGCTACCGATTCGCTATCAGTTCAAGCACGCTGGCAGTCGCACGCTCAAAACCTGGTTCTGTTTGATTACCACGACCAAGTCAGTTGGTGGACACACCTACAGCGCGTCGGCCCCTGGGAAGATGCATCTCAGCTTGCTCAATAATATTGGTTGGCGGCAGGTGTTGCCATACTTATGGTTTGCTTGGACGGGTAACCTGCAGAACTCCCAATCAATCACCCAACTTACCGCGACCGACGTCCGGATCACCAGTGTCAGTGGGCAGGCGGTCACCACTAGAATCGATGGCGATCCGGCCCTCAAGCTACCGATCGAGCTGAACTACTTGGCCGACCGTTTTGACTTGATCGTCCCTGAATCCGTATAAAAATTTTAATCTCGCGCCAATTTCGCATATTGATTGCGTCTGATTCATAAATTGGCTATCCTTAAGCATGGTACCGATTACGATATTGGTCGGCATCCAGCTGCAATTATTATTTTATTCAGGGGGAAGGCAACGATGACAACTGCTTATCGTAAATTTTGGGACAATTTGCTTAATTTTTCGGGGACAGCGACCCGGTCCGAATTTTGGTGGCCACTTATTATCAACTACATTCTTGGGGGCCTGATCATTACAATCATTCAACTCGTGACCGGACATCCAATCGATGATATTTACAATTGGAGCGACTGGAGTGTCAACACGATGAGCAATCTGATTGCCTTTATCGTCTGGCTTGGGGTGCTCTCGCTCAAATTCCGGCGCCTGCATGACAGCGACCACTCCGCTTGGTGGCTATTGATTAACTTAGTGCCGCTAATTGGTGGCATCTGGTTCTTTATTTTGATGGTGCTCCCATCACGGCCCAATCGTTGGCAATAAGCGGATTTTTAAAACGGATATCCTTGCAGTTTGACTGTGAGGATATCCGTTTTGTCTTGGGTCGAGTCATCATCGGTCAGTTCCACCCGTGACGAATATCGAATACGTTTGTCGAATATCAAATGGTGCCATGTTCTGTTAAAGATTTGGCTAACCTGATGTGCCTCAATTCATCACGATAGATCAGGCTAAATTTGTCGCTTACACGCAACCCATAATCATATTGATAGACGTAATAATTATATAAATGTTATGATTTTTATAACAAATAATTCATTACAGGAGGTCCTTACGATGTATCAAAATATCTTAGTTCCACTAGATGGCTCTGACAACGCCTACATGGCCTTAGAACATGCTGTCCAACTCGCACAAACCTTCAAGTCCAAGTTGTACCTCGTGAACGTGATTGATATCACCCGACTGAACGCCTATAGCCCCGCAGCCTATGGTGGCACGCTGTATACGAACTTACTTCAGGTCGTGAAGGACAATAGTCGTGATATTTTGCGCCGGGGCCAGCGGATGGCAGCCGAAGCGGACGTTGAATCACTGCCAATTCAAGTCAATAGTTCACCCAAAGCTAGTATTGCAACTGAAATTCCGAAGAAATATGAGATTGATTTGATTGTCATGGGTAAATCTGGAACCAACGCCGTCTCACGAATTTTCTTAGGCTCAACCACATCCTATGTCGTCCAAAAGGCGGCCGTCAACGTGACCGTCATCAATATGCCCGACGACGCGACCTAATCTTTGAAACGAGGTGCATCCACATGCTTAAAACTCGCCCCAAATTCAGCTGGCTTCATCTAGTCATTTTTATCGTCATTATTGAAGCTATCGGTAGTCTATCCGGTTGGCTCTCTGGTGACATCAAAGGGATTTACAACAGTCTGAGTTTGCCCGTGCTCTCACCGCCAGATTGGCTATTTGGCATTGTTTGGCCAATTCTGTATGCCCTGATGGCAATCGCGGGTTATCTGGTCTTTTATCTGGCGACCACCCAACGGGAACGGCTGATGAATACCATTTTATTTGGCACTCAGCTACTCCTGAATTTTATCTGGTCGATCATCTTCTTCAGCCAATCGGCGTACTGGTGGGGCTTAGTCGTCATTATCGTGCTCGACCTGGTCGTCTTGATGTGCCTGCTCCAGTTTTACCGCAGTAGTCGTCTCGCCGCCGGGTTGATGGTCCCATACTTCATCTGGATCTGCTTTGCGACCTACTTGACCCTGGGTGTCGCGTTGCTAAACTAAATCAAATAACGACCTTGCCAGCAGCTTCAACGCGCTGTGACAAGGTCGTTATTTTTGCTATGATAATTTTTTACGTTGCCGTTTTCGTGACCGATACGGCACGGCATAGTCTTGCGGCGCATCTTCCGGACTGGCACTTGACCAGTGACCGCTTCCCTTTTTGGCCGGCTTGGCATCGTCCTTTAAGCAAGTGAACCGCGAGCCATTTTTATCCTGAATAATAAAAATTCGGCTGAACTCGTTGATCGTGTCCACCACCGTGCAGTCGGTATGCTGAATATTAAAGACATCCGTGTAAACTTTACTCACGAGTGTCACCTCCTCATTAATGGCATAATCGTCAGCCCATCAACGCCGCGCTTGTACAGAATTTGCTCGAACATGGCACTAAATTGGGCGTGCGAGCTAATGATTTACATTTGATATTTTTAATATACCGCGAATTGCACGATAACACCATTAAGATGCATAGTGGGTACTGAAGTGATTATTGCCAGATTTTCCGGATCCACCAGTATCGGTAATAGTGACTATATGAAACCGTTTACCGATACTCAATTATGTCGATTGGTCTATTCTTTTATGCCCCGCTCCGATATAATTCATCATAAGGCTAGTGGCTGTCGTGCACGGTTTGTCACATATGGACAGACGTAACGACCGCCGCCTAACCTGAAATCAATTTTTGGAGGGCACACGATGGGACTCTTAAACGGGATACTTGGTAACATGAGCGAAGTTACCCCTGAAGAAATTCAGAAGCAATTCGGTAAATTTTTGATGGAAGACGAAAAGATTGAACGTGGGTACAAATTGGTCCGCGATATGATCGTCTTTACAGACACCCGCATCATCTTCATGGACCGGCAAAACGTGACTGGTAAAAAGGCTGCTTATCGTTCAATTTACTTCATGAGTATTATTGACGTCGCCGCTGAAACAGCTGGTTTTGGCATTGATGATTCCGAAATCGTCATCACTTACCTCACCAACGTCCACCGCCAAGGACTGACCGAGCAACATGCCGAAGTCAAATTTGAATTTCCAAAATCATTCGACTTTACACCGCTCTACCGATTCTTAGAAAATATTGCTTATCAGAATCGCCTCGCAATCAATCAGTTGACGCGAGTGGAATACTAAGGTTAGTCTGAGCAGTTAACGTCACTCGCATATTTAGGCAGTAAGCTAAAAGGAGCCAGTCCGGTTTGTGGACTGACTCCCTTTTTGATGATTGGTCATGACTAACAACGCGCGGGGTTACGCACAATCTAGAATTGATTCGAGTTTGATACCATTTTCAGTCAGTTCACCATTTTCAGTTGTGGAACCCGCAATTTCGTTCACAAACAAATTTTCCAACTCGTCCCATTGTTCGCGCGTATTTAGCTTGACCAAGAGCCGGTCCTCTGACAGCGTTGGTTCGATTGTCCGATATAAATCCGGGTAATATTTTTGAATAAAATCGGCGTCACCAGTAAAAAATCTTAAGGGTCTTAATGCCATCTAACTCGCTCCTTTTATGAATACTTTTGTTACTAATCTGCTTTTATGGTTAGGAGAACTGGTTACACCATAAACTGGCCTTAACCCCAGATTGACAATCATTTGGCCGATTGGCGTTGCTGCATGCAAATCACATCCCTGGTGCAATCAAAGGCAATTTAGAACTGGCCTATGCGAAATCAAGAATCGCTTCAATTCTGAGGCCGTTTTCCGTTAGCTCACCATTTTTATCTGCGGAAAGTGCAATTTCATCCACAAACAGATTTTCGATTCTATCCCACTGCTCATCAGACTTCATTGCCACGGAACGCCGATCCTTAGACATCGTTGGTTCGAGCACCTGATATAAATCTGGATAATTCTGTTCAATAAAGTCTATATCGCCCTCGTTAAATTGCCAGGACCGTAATGCCATTTCAATCACACTCCTTGTCTGAATTTTTTCAGTTACTAACCTGCTTTTACAATTAGGCGGACCGGCGACATCATACGCCTAGTCTTAACCACACATTGACCGTCGTTTGGCTAGGTAGCGTCGCTATTCGAAATCGCTCGTTGCATATTGATTGCACTCTCATGGCTTATTTCGTATGAGAAAGCGCACCAGCATGCAACCAATTTATTGCGGCAGTCGCCTAGGATGATTTGTAGACCACTCAATGAACGCATCCCCCGATATTAATCAAAAGTCATTTAGGACTGACTCATGCAAAATCAAGAATCGATTCAAGCCTGAGGCCATTTTCCGTTATCTCACCATTTGGCATGAACGACCCCGATAGCTCATAAACAAACAGATGCTCTATTCTGTCCCACTGTTCCTCAGACTTCATTGCTACGGAACGCCGATCTGCAGACAGTGTTGGTTCAAGCGCCCGATATAAATCTGGATAATTCTGTTCGATAAAATCTATATCGCCCTCATTAAATTGCCAGGACCGTAATGCCATTTCAACCACACACCTCTCGAATTTGATAATCACATATCCTCTTCTATGTGCTTAGCCATATTTATCATAATTATTATAAACCGCTTGGGCGAATTTTTCCGAGACTTTTGGTTCAATATGTCTTAATCGACAAAAATCCATGTTTCAGCCACAACAAACTGAGAACATGGATTTTGATCATTTGAAATTATACCGATGGTTAGGGTCGAGTCGACAAAGGCAAAAATAGTTCTGAGCATTGTAATAACCATGAACCCGAAATTGGCGCGAGCCATTACTAAAATGATACATGTCCCGGACAACTTCACCAATTCGTTCCTTATTCTTCGCACCATGTGGGCCGTCAGTCCGCAAATATAGATTTTCGACAGCGGTGATTGACAGATGCTTGCCCACCGTTTTAGCAATAAATTCACCAAATCCCTTGGCACCTTCTGCTTTCGCTTTTTTGAAAGTATAGGGTGCAATCAGTGCGTCTTCCAACGCAATTTTAAATTGGACACTCGCCTTTCTGGGTGTCACCAAAATTGGATTGTTGGCGTCTTTCGCCTTGTTCTGACTTGTTAATCGTTTTCCCATCACTAATCCCCACTGTAGATGCTTAAATAAAATTGCCGCATCGTTTGGGGTGAAATCACATTGTGGCAGGCATCATCAGGATGCAGCCCAATACGAGCAGCTTGCCATGGTGCTTCTGTGTGAGTTAGTGCTTCTAATTCATTGCCTGATTTATCACCATAGGTTGCCCAGACCGATTCCAATAGATTAGTCATTTCCTCATCAAAGGCGTGTGCCTCCTTGACAGGCGCCGCAATCTTATTCCAGCCATGCTCCCGATACTCTTGGTAAAGTTGCGGTGAAACCGGTCCATGGACCCAAGCCTCGAATCGGTCATTATGCACAATTGGGCGATTGAACAACGCCCAACCCCAAGCGACTGCATAGTAAGACAATTTTTGTAACTTTTTGTCACTCATCGGTTCTTTGTTGATGAACCAAGCCGCAATGTCATTAATATCGTAAATTATTTTGCCCTCCCCATCCGTTTTCGCACCATTTGGAGACTAACGAAAACTGAGCATTATATTGATGTTTGTAGTGTAGCATAAATTAATGTGGCTAGTATGAATAAGCTTCCGTCGTGAGACAGATAAGACACATTAATTTTTCGTCTGGCTTGGGTTTTGTGGTCTTCAATCGACACGTCACCACAAACTGCACCAGAACAAGAAAGGGCTCAGGATTAAGTCAAAACGTTACAGCAAGCATTACGACAAAAAAAGACGAGCCTTATTTTTCAAGGTTCGTCTTAACTATTTTTAACTTGTAATCCTTGTCACACCAACGTTCCTACTTAACATCCGAAGTATTCACAATTGGCTGAGTCCCACGCTCCGAAATAATGGTGACCATCATGTTATTAATGAGCTGCAACTTCTTATCATCTGACAGTTGCATGCCGGTATCCTTCTCCAGCCGGGCAATCGTATCTTCAGTGATTGAGACCGCCCCTTCAACAATAACCTTTCGTGCTGATAAGATGGCGGACGATTGTTGCCGTTGCAACATGGCGCTCGCAATTTCTGTGGCGTATGCCAGGTGCGTTAGCCGCGTCTCCACGATTTCCACCCCAGCAACGTTCAGCCGTTCCTGCAGTTCTTCGGTCAACCGGTCTGAGACTTCCGTTGGATTACTACGCAAGGTCAGCTTTTTGTCATCATCAAACGTATCATAGGGATATTCTGAGGCCACGTGGCGAACCGCGGATTCACTTTGAATCTCAACGAATTGTTCGTAATCATCGACCGCAAACAGCGCCATACTGGTATCGACGACCTTAAAAACGATCACCGCGGCAATTTCGACCGGGTTACCACGCAGGTCATTCACTTTTAAAATCGCACTATTAAAGTTACGCACCCGTAATGAAATCGAATATTTGCTCGTTAATGGGACCGTCATGAACAGTCCGGAATCCCGAATCGTCCCGATGTACTTACCAAAAAACGTAAGTACGCGCGCCTCGTTTGGCCCGACAATCGTTAGCGAACTTGCCCCGAACGCTGCGATAATAATCAGCAGTGCCCCCAAGAAGATACTAGCAAAATGGTCCCCCGTTGCACCGGCCCAGACTAACCAGCCACCGACTAACACGAATGCGATCGCCAGGACCAGGCCAATGTAGCCATTGATATGAAAGACTTGTTTTTCTTTCATGATTGCGCCTCCTTTTGCCCACTATTATAGCATATCAGTTAGCGCTTAAAATAAGCGTAGCACCGTCGCAATAGTTCCTCTGGTGATTCGTTATAAACTAATTGGATATCGGGGCTTTGATTAATAAACGTCTTACCTAGTGCCCCTAACATGCTATGGGAGAGGCCTTCGCTCAACAGTAACGTAAAATCGACTTGGTTGGAACGAATTTGTTGGCTGATCCAACCAATGCTCTTTTCATGGTCATTCACGATTACTGGCTCCATTCGAAAAGCTCGTAACGCTTGGTTCAACGTTTGTGCACGCTGCCAAGTCACGACCATCACTCGTTTGCCCCGGCACACATCCACTGCATCCGCTGGTAACACCTTACTGAAATCAAAATGTGACCGCCGCCGATGTAATTGTTGCGTACGTTGTCGCTGCAGCTGGCTCGGCGTCACGTCATAGAACAGATCTGTCAACCACAGTTGCTGCCCAGCAATGACGCCGCCGTAGACCACACCCGTTTGAATTGGGGTGTTGGCTGGAAACCGGCGTTGATATTTCGAATAGGTTTGACCCGTGATCGTCTTGAAAATTAAACGTTCGCCCACATTGACGAAGAAACCAAAGACGTGCTCACCATCCCCGATGATCACACGGTCAAACAACA
Organism: Lactiplantibacillus sp. B652; assembly: GCF_023806745.1. Lineage (NCBI taxonomy): Bacteria > Bacillati > Bacillota > Bacilli > Lactobacillales > Lactobacillaceae > Lactiplantibacillus > Lactiplantibacillus sp. B652. Next base: position 74,437 of record NZ_JAMSKY010000002.1, read on the forward strand.
GTCGCCGATAGCGCTTATTTGCTCGTGGTAACCACCGTAACTGCTCGTATTTGCCCGCTGCCAGTGCCTGATTGACTTGCTCGTCAGCGCTGATCGTTTGTATTCCAGTTGGTCGGAGACGATGTAACTGTTCGTTCTCCTTTTGGCCTTTCGCAAGTCGTTTTTCCTGCTCAGAAACAGATTTCGACAATCGTTTAACTTGCTTGACCATCGCGTCATACTTCTGCAGCTTATCTCGCTGCTTCTGGGTCAGTATCGGTTCATTGCGTTGACGCTGGCGCTCAGACATGGTCTTTTCATACAATCCCTGTTGGCGCTTGAACAATACCGCCGATTGCGCGAACCACCGACCCGCCGCATCCTGATAACTCTGCATTGCCGTGACCCGTTGCTGCAATTGGTGATTGGTAGCCGTTAGCTCATCATTGGCTGTCTGCGTGCGCGCCATTTCGGCTTGGGCAATCGCCACCTGTTCTTCAGCCTGATGCGTCCGTCGTTTGTTATTAATCTGCTGTTGCAAGCCTTCGTCGATTTGTTTCTGATTTTTCGCCTGTTCACGAGCTAGCTGCCGTTTTAGCCGTCGCACTTGTCGCTTAAGCTGGGCAACATCGGCTTGTTCAGTTGCCACTTGTGTCCCAGTATCCGCAGATTGCGACTGTTCCGCCGTCGAATCGCGATGGTCTTGTGCTGCGGTAATTTCGGCCATTGCTTGGGTTTCAGATGACGTTCGACTTTCAGATATCGATTGGTTTTCAGATGTCCCTTGCGCCTTGGATGACGTTTGTCTTTCAGATGTTGATTGCGTCTGGGAGGCTGACTGTGTTTCCGCCACAGCTGCGGCCGGCTTAACGTTCTGCGTTTCAACTGCCAAATGCTTGGATTGGTAGCGCTCGATTAAAGCGCGTTTACTGGCTTTAGCAGCGTCTTTTTGTTTGCGTTGTGTGACAGACTGATGTGAGTTTGGATAGTTAAGTTGCACTGGCAGTTCCCCCTCGTAAATTTCTTGATACCATCATACCACGTCATTACGCACTTTGACGTTAATGACGGACCATACAGGAGGACTCAATTTTCAAAGGACCGCCACAATACTGACCGCACATTCCAGCTTAGTTATTTGCCTTCCGCCCCCGTTTCTCAAAACACCAAGTCGTCAGTAACAATAGTAACGTAAACGGCAACGCCACTTGATACGGCCGCATAAACGCTTGGGTGAAGGCCGCTTTACTTCGGGTCTTAATCGCAGTTGCGGCGTTTACGATCCGCTGATTGGTTTGTTTGACCTGAACAGTTACCTGCCGCGTCACCTGACGTTGGACTTTGGCTTTGACACTGGCTGGTGCGGCTTGCAGTGCCGGTGATTTGAGGACTTGACGGGCTGCTGCTGCAATTAAACGGTGCTCTTTCGCAACTGTAATTGGCGTCTTCACCGGTTTTGCCGTCTGTTCTTGATCAATTTGATGCGTGATGACTTGTAACGTGTCGCGTTTAGCCTGGTCGGAAATGGCGAGTTTGGCGACGGTGGTGTGCGCATCCGTCAACGTCTGGGTCTTAGCAACCGTCAAATTGGCCGAAAGCGCTGAAACAAAAATGGCGACGGCCAGCGACGTCCCAATTTGGCGGAAGACGCCGATCACGCTCTGCGAAGCTGTCAATAACTCACCAGTAAAATCACCGGCGGCCAAAACAGTAATCGGGCCAATAATCGTCCCATAGCCTGCACCGATTAATACGGCCGCAATCGCAAATTGCCAGTAATGATTCGGATTCATCTGACTAAGAACGGCGTAGCCTGCCATCATAGCCAAACTACCGCTGAAAATGACCCGGCGCGGACCTAATTTCGACAACAAGAATCCGCTAATGGGCGAAAAAATAAAAATCATCATTGAAGCTGGCGTAATCATGATGGCGGCCAATAGTTCCGTCTGATTCTGGACTTTCGTGAAGAAACTTGGCATCAACACTAACAACCCCACCATAAACACCCCTGACAAGACCGTTGCGAGCGATGCCCCGTTGAATTGCCGATTTTTAAATAACGCTAGCGGGACCATCGGCTGGTCGACGTGTGCTTCCGTCCAAATAAAGGTCACTAATGCTAGTCCACTGAGTGCCATCAGGCAGATAATCAACTGACTGGTCCAACCCCAGGCGTTGCCCTTAACCAACACGAGTGTTAACGAAAGTAGCGTCACCATAATCAAGGCACTCCCCGCCAAATCTAGTTTGGCCTGACCACGAATCGGATGGCGCCAAGACAACCATGCCACACAACCTACAAAGGCAACCAACACCAGCGGCACGTTCATCAGGAAGATGCCTCGCCAACCCAAGAACTGAGTCACAGCTCCACCAATTGTCGGTCCCAACGCAGCGGCCAAGCCTTGCATCACACCCAATTCGGCAATCACACCGACCCGCTTGTTCAGTGGTACACTCTGAATGCCAATCGTCATACTTGCTGGGAAGACGACCGCCGCACCGAGGCTTTGCACGGCCCGGCCCACGATCAATACGTCGACGTTACCGCACAACCCCGAAATCACGGAACCGAGGCCAAATAATGCCAGACCAATCAGATAAACCCGACCGCGGCCCCAGACATCGGCGACCCGGCCAAGCGGGATCGTCAAACTGGCAAACAATACGGTATAAATGTTGAGCGCCCATGATAAGTGCGCCAAATCCGTCGCTAAGCCCACTTGAATCGCCGGCAATGCAATATTCATTACCGTCGTATCCAGCATGCACAGAAAGATGCCAATCATCATCATACCGATCACTTTTGTTGATTTTTTCATAATAACCGCCTCCAAATGAATTAACGGCAGTATAGCTGATATAATATGAGACAGTTAGCCTTACGTTACAAAAAAGGAGATGTTGTTACGGATGAATCCACAAGAACGTAAACAGCAAAACTTGACCGCAATTTACGAAGCCTTGCTACAACTGATGTCTCACAAACCACTCAGCATGATTTCAATCACGGAACTCTGTGCCCATGCGCAGCTTTCACGATCCTATTTTTATCGCAACTTTACCAGCTTCGACCAAATCATCTTGACTTATCAGGAACAAGCCATCTTGACCTATTTTCGTCGTCTACCGCGGCAATCTAAAATCACGCTACCAGTCTTGATGACGCAATACTTCACATTCATGCAGCAGATGGCCGCAACCAATCAGTTACTGATTGACAATGGCAAAGCTCAAATTATCGTGCAAACTTTTGAAGCGGCTTATACATTGCTCATCAGACACGACCGCATCATCACTGTCACCGATTCAACGATTCACCATCAGCCCTACTACATCGCCTTTTTTTCTGGCGCAGTCGTCAACATTCTCATTCACTGGCAACAGGCCGGCATGGTCGAACCACCCAGCTATCTCGCCCAACAAATCGTCCGCTTCACCGCCAGTCATACCGGTAACGGCTTGAAATGACGGTAACGACAATGGACGAGTTTTTAAGGGGCGAACATTGCCAGATTCAGCCCGCTGGAACGGAACGTCTCGACGGATGAGCCATCAACCAGTTAGCCGTCACATCTCAAACGTCATTCAGGGCAAATCAGCATGCTCCTTGCATCCCAAATGACTTCTGACCAGACAAAAAGCCGGCCACCTCAAGGCATCATCGCACTTGTGGTGGCCGACTTGACTCACAGATTTGATTCAGTTTTCAGCTCACCGTGAGATCAATCCCGATGATACCGCTGTTTGACCCGTTTCATAGCTTGCTTACCACCAAACATCCGTTGAATTTTGGCCTGTTCTAACTGACGCGAATTCAACCCTTGGTAACTCATCTCACGCTGCAACTTCTGATAACTTTGTAGTCGCTCGAGGGAAACGCGCCCGTCAGCAACGGCAGCTTGCACTGCACATCCTGGTTCGCTCGTATGTGTGCAATCGTTAAACTTACAGTCCGCAGCTAACGCCGTGATCTCGGCAAACGTCTGCTGGAGGTCGCCAACAAAGATTTGAAGCTCGCGCATCCCAGGCGTATCAATAACACACGCCCCTGATGGCAACGGCAGTAATTGCCGACTTGTCGTCGTATGGCGACCCTTGTCATCGTCTTGTCGAATCGTCTTGGTTGCCAGAACTGTGGCACCCAGGAGGCGATTAATCAGCGTCGACTTACCAACACCCGATGAGCCAACAAAAGCCACCGTCTGCCCGGCAGTCAAGTACGGTTGCAAGTCTTCCAGACCTTCACCCGTTTCCGCTGAACACATCACGGTCGGCACGCCAACCGTGACATCCGCCAACGCCCGCAATTTATCGGCACGGTCCGTACAAACATCCGCCTTAGTCAAGACAAGCACGGGCATCGCACCGCTATCCCAGGCAATCGTCAAATACCGTTCCACTCGGCGCACATTAAAGTCCGCGTTCAACGACATACAAATAAAGATGGTATCAATATTGGTCGCAATGATCTGACCATCGTGCTGATTCACTGCCCCACGCGCCAACACGCTCTGTCGTGGCAAGATGCGGTCAATCAACGTGGTATAATCATCACCAGCTGAAAACAGAACCCAATCACCAACTGCCGGAAAAGCAGTGGCACTCGTGGCTTGATGCGCCAGTTTCCCCGTAACTTGTGCTTGTCGTTGTCCCGTAGCCGTGATGAGTTGATACAACTCCCGATGCTGTTCAATCACTCGTCCCAGTCGAGGTTGCTCAGTAGCTGTAATGGTCTTCTGAATGGTCTGTTTTAAGCCGTATTCTGTTAAATTAATTGTCAATGTTTTATCCTTTCGCAAAGTGACTAACCCCAATGCTTTGCGATAAAAAAATGCGCCCAGTGAGCCCACTGTGCGCAAAACCGTGCGGCGTACTAAAATGCCGTGGTCATTCGTCACATTAGGGTACGCGAAACTAAGCGGGTCGCACCCACTTTTTTCGTCCAACAAACACCCTAACGACTGACCGACATCAAGCACCCCTCCTAAATTTGATACTCTTAATTTAACAAGCCCCACAACGTTTGTCAATTCAAACCAATTACCAAGGCAATTCAACGCTGATATGGGCATTGAATGCGCGTTGCCGTTTTAATTTCGCCAACCGTTGTGCTTGCCGCTCCTGATAGCCATCCGCCACGTAAGCATACTCTGGTTTGTCAGCGGTCAATTCCGGCAAAACGACATTACGGTCAGTCACGACAAACGTTGAAAAACACGTCAGTCCTAAAAAGCGCTCGCCAGTCTTTAAGTGTTCGCCGATAATTTTGGTGAAGACCTCAATTGACCGGTGACCAACGCCAGAGACATAGGATTCGGCACACATCGAATCCTGCAAACGAAACGGCAATAAAAAGTTGACCTGGTCGACTGAGACCGTCACCGTCTCAATTCTGGCGACCCGCGACGCCGCAATCGATGAATTATCATCGATTGTCGCCAGAATTTTGCCTCCAAAGACGGTATCATGTTCGTTCAGGTCAGCTGAAAAGACCCGGTGATTGCTAATTGATAATGTTTCTGATATTCGCATCGCTTCCATCTGTGCACCTCATTTGTAATTAATCTTATTAACGCATTGTGCTAGTTAAATTGTCACATGGTTAAATCATGACAATTTCTAAGTTCAAGTGCTGCCAGCTGAGACCTGCTGGAAAAAATGCGACTTAGCGTAAACTTGCTGTTGTGGAAACGTCCTACGCCGGCTTCCAGGCATTCTGGGCAATGGCCGAAACGTGGTGGACACAGATTTAAGCCGACAACCCACGTCTTAAATACTGGTCTTTCGTGTTCTATGCAATATAGCCGAAACGTGTTCGGGTCAGACTGGGACTTCCGGTTAGCTACGCCAGAACGCCAAGCGGAAGTCCGCCGCTTAACGCTCTAGCTAGGCTAATCCTCAGTCCCAACCCGTCTGAACCTCACACTCTAAAAGCACTTGGCCTTGCCCAGAATACCTTCCAGCCGGGATGGTATTCGAAAGGCAGACTTGTGCGAACCCAACCTTTTGTATGATTAGTCGTTGGTTCCATTGTACACGGTCATCTTGATATTTAAGTGTCAGACAGTTTGCTAACAATCGCTAAACTTTCTTACCCATGTTTTAATGCTTCGGACACACGGATTCATTGAACTTGTCAGAACTTTTGCTAGTCGTCTGAGATAACAAAATCTTGAACTTTAAGCGGCGGCATTTTTATCGACTAATTTGGCTAGTTGCCATTGAAATTTGTGGCATTGAGATGAGTAACTAATATTCAGGCAATCGTCTCAATAATTAAATGCTATAAGTCTTTATCGATACCAACTAAAAGTTTGCCTGAAGGACCAGTCATCTAATATTCAGTAGTCAATTGTACCTAGATAGGTGGTCGTTCATCTGCCATTCGAGCGGGTTCCCGACTGGAGGGGCTGGCTGACAATGCTCAAGGGCGAAATTCTTCTTGTCCGGGTGAATTTCCCGGGCTAGAAGAAGACTCGTATTTGAAATTGCGCAGTGGGTTTCTGCGTGAGTTCAAATCGATGTCCGCCCTGTTCCAGCGTTGTCAGCCGGCCCCGGAAGTTGGACTAAGGCGCGCACCGGCTGACGAACAGGAATCCACCAACTGGCATGATTTAATCATAATTCATGACAAATTAACTAGCACACTGCGTTCTTATTAATGTAATTATATCGAATTTTCACGGATGTGGGCCACTAAATCTGTGCTAACAGTGGTGAACCCGAAGTTCTGAAGCAACGAATCTAGTGACCTGCTCATCGCGGCCGACACGATTATATGAGTCAAATGATGCGTCACATTAGGCAATGCCGTGTTGGCGCGTATAGGTGGTCGCAAACTCCCAAAATTGCTGAACGGCGGCCGATTGCGGTCCTGGTCGTTTCATGAAGGCCATTCGACTCGTCACTTTCGGCACTAGCGGAATGGCTTTAATGTTGTCGAACCCTGTCAAATCAAATGACCGCGCCATCACGATTGAAACGCCTTCGCCCTGATTCAGCATCTCCAAAATCAGTTCGATCCGCTGACCATCATACTTGACCTGTGCCTGTGCGCGCATTTTTTGTAGCGTCGCAAATAAGGGGTTGTCGGGACTGACAGCCACCTTCAATAATAAAATCGACTCATTTGAAAGCATTGGTAAGCTAATCTCTGCACGTTGCGCCAACGGATTATCCTTTGGCACTAAAACCACGAATTGATCCGACTCGTTGAATAAACAGTCATAAGCTGCTGGTGCTTCGTTAAAAATCCGTGTAAACACAAGATCGACGGTTTGATCATCGAGGGCGTGGGTCAATTCGCCGACACTAGCTTCACTGAAGTGTAATTTAATTTGCGGATACCGCTTGGTAAATGCCGTGATAATATGAAAGGCTTGATACTGCGGCAACGACGGCAACCCACGGATCACTAATGATTGCGCCGCCTGTTGCTGTTGTACCGTGATTGCCTGCTGCAGTTGGTCGGTCGCTTGCAAAACTGCCTTGACTTGTGGTAACAACCGTTGGCCAGCCGGCGTTAGCGTCACTTGTCGATGCGCACGTTTAAATAATTGCACTTGCCACTCGGCTTCTAGGGCCAAGATGTACTTTGAAATCGTCGACTGGGACAAAAATAACCGTTCAGCGCTACGACTATAATTACAAGTCTCAGCCAAATCCACGAATACCGCCAATTTACGGGTTTCCAAATCTCTTCCTCCAACTATTCCAGTTTAGAATAGTTTACCACATAATTAGAATTGTTCCTGCTACTGGCGAAGACTACACTAAAACCTGTTATTTTGATTTTATTGAGGAGGGCTTGCGTGCCAGTTGGAATTATTACAAATGTTTGTGCCATCTTCTTAGGTGGCATCGTTGGTGCACTAGGTGGTCAAAAAATGTCCACCGAACTTAAAGAAGGCTTAAACATGACCTTCGGAATTGCGTCGATGGCAATGGGCGTCTATGCGATCGCCCCGTTAAAAAATCTGGCGGCCGTCATCTTTGCCGTAATCATCGGTACTGGAATCGGTCTCCTGTGCCATCTCGGCAAGCTGATCAACCGTGGCGCCATGGCAATGCAACGGTTGATCTCACGGTTTGTCAGCGCACCGGACAATTTTGAACAACAGGCCTTTGAACGTACGATGGTGACCGTCATTGTCTTGTTCTGTGCGAGTGGGACTGGGATTTATGGGACATTGACTGAAGGCATGAACGGCGATGCTACCATTCTGATTTCTAAGTCGATTCTTGATTTCTTCGCCGCGGTCATTTTTGGCGCCAATCTGGGGCTAGTCGTCTCTTTGATTGCGATTCCACAAGTGATCATCCTAACGATACTCTTTTTGATTGCTCACCTGATTTTCCCACTCACGACGCCAAATATGATTCTCGATTTTAAAGCCGTTGGTGGGATCTTAATGGTCGCGAGTGGTTTTCGAATCATTGAGGTCAAAATGTTTCCGACTGCCGATATGATTCCGATGATGATCGTGATCATGCCAATCTCCTGGTTCTGGATGCAGGTCGTCATGCCATTATTATAATGTGGCGATTTGACTGTAAACTAAAAGCAGTTCTGAGTGCCATCGCCTGTTAAGACGTGACTCAGAACTGCTTTTATGTCCGGTCATTATCGCGCATTAACACGCAAACAGTGCATTGCGTTGTTAATGGGCGCTCAAGTTGAACTTTGCAGCGCCCATTCCATCCAGCGTTGAACCACACACCGCTAATCTCGGCCATCACGCATTGGTTGTGCGACCCAGCCGACATACATCGCTGGCAAGGCTAATGGTCGTAAACGATATAACTGGGATTGATACCGCACAACACCTTGCTTTAAATCTAGCACTTCAACCCGGCGTGGAGCCTGCGTTAAGCCACAACCAACCAGCTTCAAGACCGCTTCCTTAGCCGTCCACAGTTGCCAGCCTATACGCTGCCGAGCTAATTTGGGTTGGGCCTGTAGCAAGCGCCACTCTGCGGACGTAAACGCGCGTTGAATCGCCGTAAAATCCCGTGGTTGCACCTGTTCCACATCAATCCCGAGCGGACCTGGGCCCAATGCCACTAGGACGAACTGGGCCGTATGACTGACACTGACTCCTAACTTCGGTTGACTCGGAAAATACGGCTGACCCAAACGGCGATAAGCAAGTGGTGCTGGCAGTAATTGTTGAATCAACGAGCGACTCACCAACCGTTGTGTTTCCCTGCACGTTTGTCTGGAAGCATCCGCTGGTAAATCCAGCCACTGCTGTGCAAAGCGGACCTGCGTCATGACCATTAACTCAAGTGAACCCCTTTATCTACGTAGACCACATCGCCGGTCATCCCAGTCGACAGGTCACTGACTAAAAAGGCGGCCACATTGCCAATTTCACGCGTTTTAACTGGTTCGCCATCCACTGTCATACTTCGAGATAATTTCAATAATTGCTGATGCTCGTGGATACCAGTTACGGCCAGTGTTTTGACTGCCCCAGCTGAAATGGCATTGACACGAATCTGCTGCGGGCCCAAGTCACGGGCTAAGTAGCGGACATTCGCTTCGAGGGCAGCCTTCGCGACACCCATCATATTATAATTCGGCACGGCCCGTTCTGATCCGAAATACGTCAATGTCACGAGACTGGCACCTGGTTTGAGCATTGGTCGCGCTGCTCTGGCAATTGCAATCAGCGAATAGGCACTAATATTTTGAGCTAAATCATAGCCAGCCTTAGTCGTATCGACAAAATCACCTTCCAGTGTCGCTTTATCGGCATAGGCAATCGCATGGATAATCCCATCCAGGGCACCATATTGCTGTTTGATCGTTGCAAACGCTTGGTCAACATTATCGTCATCGGCAACGTCACAGGCAATCAGCGGCACTTCGGGTGCGACGAATCGCTGTAAACTTTGCTTCAAACGGTCATTTTGATAGGTCAAGATAACTTGCGCACCCTGAGCCATCAATGCCTCGGTACACCCCCAGGCAATACTACGCTGGTTGGCAACGCCCATCACCACAATGGTCTTGCCTGATAAAATTCCGTCCATCACTCATCATTCCTTACTTATTTAAAATTGTCGATAACGGGCCTGGCGTTGTGCCACGAGTTCTGTCACCGGCTTGGCTGCTAAAGCAGTTAGTGTTTCGTCGATTGCGGCTTTAAGCGGCTGGCAATCAGCGGCCGTTGCGACTTCCGGGATAATCCGGTCAATCACGCCGTCTGCTAATAATTCCGTCGGTGTGAGTCGCATTTTTTCCGCCGCTTCTGCCGCACGTTGTGATTGCTTCCATAAAATAGTGGCGTAGCCTTCCGGTGAGAGCACCGAATAAGTACTTTTCGCTAGCATCCAGACTTGGTCGCCACACGCCAAGGCGAGTGCGCCACCGCTACCGCCTTCACCAACGATGAGACTTAAAAAGGGCACTTTTAACTGAATACCAGCTAACAAACAGTCGGCAATTGCACGACCTTGGCCCTGATATTCAGCATCCACCCCCGGATAAGCGCCGGGCGTATTGATCAACGTGACGACTGGTTGCTGTAATGTTTCTGCTTGTTGCATCAACCGCAGTGCTTTACGATAGCCGCTGGGTGTTGCACAACCAAAGTGGCGCGCCTGGTTTTCGGCTAACGTTTGCCCTTTCTGAATGCCAATAATGGTAACGGGGCGTTCAGCAATCGTCGCTAGTCCGGCAATCACCGCCGGATCATCCGCGCGTTGGCGATCCCCATGACAAGCAAAAAAGTCTTCCGTTAGGCCATCGATCAACGCTTCAATACTAATTTTGTCAGTGGACCGTGCTGCCTGAACTTGTTCATAAGCAGTGGTATCAGCCATTTTGACGACCTCCTTGTGTGAGCCGCAATAATCGTTGTAACGTTTGTTTCAAGGCCGGTCGCGGCACAATTTGGTCCAACCAACCATTCGCAAACAACGTTTCTGCCCGTTGAAAATCTGCGGGTGGCGTCTGTTGAATGGTTTGTTCGATGACGCGACTCCCGGCAAATCCAATCAAGGCCCGTGGCTCGCTCAGCATAATATCACCTTGCATCGCAAAACTTGCGGTCACACCACCTGTGGTTGGATCAGTTAAAATTGTGATATACAATAACCCGGTTTCACGGTGTTTAGCCACTGCCGCAGATATTTTTGCCATCTGCATCAGTGCCCGGGTGCCTTCTTGCATCCGTGCCCCACCAGAGGCCGTCACCATCACGACCGGAAGCTTTTGTATCGTACAAGTATCGAACAAACGGGTGATTTTCTCCCCAGTGGCGGACCCTAAACTGCCCATCATAAAATTGGTATCCATGACCCCTAATCCAAATTGCATGCCGTCAGTGGCCGCAATCCCAGTCAAGACGCTTTCATTCATCTGCGACTGGGCGGCTGCCCGTCTTAATTTATCCTGATAAGCAGCGTCCGTAAAATCAGCTGGTGCACGCAAGTCAGCATCGTGCTCGTCAAAAACATCCGTCAACTGCGCCACCCGTTCCCATGCTGGAAGTCGGAAGCCATAGTCACAATGTGGACAAACCTTGAACTCGCCTAAATCTTGTGTATAGCAATCTTGATGACAAACTGGACAACGAGTTAATAGCGCATCCGGAATGTAATCCCGTCGAACCGCGAGTTGTTGCTCAGTTGGCGCTTGAAACTTGCGCTTGGGCATCGTTTAACCACCCCTTCAAAAAATCTTGTTCAATGTACGTTGTCGTATAAGTACCGTCTGCCACCGCTTTTGTATTTAGCAATGCGGCTAAAAAGTCCTGATTGGTTTGAACGCCAGTCAGCATCAATTCATCCAGGCACCGCCGCATCTTGTTAAGCGTCGTCTGGCGCTGATTGCTATGGACAATTACTTTAGCGATCATCGAATCATAAAACGGTGCAATCAAGCTCCCCGCAACCACACCGGCATCAATGCGCACCCCCAACGTGCCTATCGGATAAATCAGTTGTTCAATTCGACCTGGTTGTGGCCGGAAGTCGTGCTGTGGATCTTCCGCGTTCAGACGGCATTCAAGCGCGGTACCCTGAACGTGTATATCGGCTTGCGCAAATGGCAATGGTTCTCCCGCCGCAATCGTAAGCTGGGCCTTAATTAGCTCAATCCCCGTCACCATTTCAGTGACCGTATGTTCAACTTGCAATCGCGTGTTCATTTCCAAAAAATAAAAGTGGTGCTGCTGATCCATCAAAAACTCATAAGTCCCCGTATTTGTATAACCCAACTTTTTGGTTGCATCCGCCACTAACTGACCTAGTTCCAATCGTTCGGCACTGGTCATCACCTGACATGGCGTTTCTTCCATTACTTTTTGATGATTACGTTGTAGCGAACAATCTCGCTCGGGTAAATAAACGACGTGCCCCTGTTGGTCTGCCAAGACTTGCACTTCAATATGTTTGGCAGGGGCAATAATCTTTTCGAGGTACAGCCGTTGATCATCGTATGACGCCTGTGCTTCCTGTTGAGCGGTCTGAAATGCACGTGCTAGCGCCTGATCATCGTTGACGGCTCGAATGCCCTTACCGCCACCACCCGCGGCAGCCTTAATCATGACCGGATAGCCCAACTCATGCGCCGATTTTAAGGCAGCGTCGACATTTTCCAGTACCGCTTGACTGCCTGGAATGACTGGCACACCCAATCGTTGCATTGTCTGGCGGGCATTTTCCTTGTCACCCATTTGGTCGATTACTGCTGGACTAGGTCCGATAAAGGTTAACTGGCAATCCGCACATAGTTGGGCGAACGCGGCGTTCTCAGACAAGAAACCGTAGCCCGGATGAACGGCTTGACAGCCTGTCAGATTGGCAGCACTGATTACGGCCTGCATGTTCAAATAAGACTGATTGACCGGGCCATCACCGATACAAACGGCTTCGTCGGCGAGTCGAACAAATAGACTCTCTTGGTCGGCCACCGAATAGACGGCGACGGCTTGACTGCCGACTTCATGCAACGCACGAATAATCTGCACCGCAATTTCGCCCCGATTGGCTACTAATACTTTTTCAAACAATCCTCTGACCTCCCTTAAGTCTGAATCACAAAGGTCAAATCCGCACTGACGACTTCATGACCCGCGCAAGTGATCATCCCATGGCCAGTGCCAATTTGACGCCGAAACTTCGTCAGGGTGACGGTTGATTCTAAGCGGTCCCCAGGGTGAACATCCGCCTTAAAATCAGCCTGTCGAATCCCACCGAAGAAGACGTTTTGTCGGTGATGCTCAGGAATCGATAGCAAGGCGACGACCCCCGTTTGCGCTAAAATCTCTAGCAACAGTGGCCGCATCATCGTCCGCCCTGTCAGCGTTGGACTTTGGAAAAACCATTCATTAATGGTCACTAATTTCTCGGCGGTTGCACCGACCCCTGGCTCGACGCTAACGATACGATCCAAGAGTTGCACCGGATACCGTTGCGGAATTAAACTAGTCACTTCCATTAGGCTTTCGTCTCCTCAATCGCAAATAGTGGCTCATCAAACTCGACCATCGCCGCGTTCTTGACCAGAACTTCCTTGACCGTCCCACTAACTGGGCTCGGCACTTCATTGATCATCTTCATCGCTTCAATGACACACAGCGTTTCGCCAGCCTTGACGTGCGTGCCGACCTGGACGAATGGTTCCGCCTTAGGTTCCGCGGCTAAATACGCCACTCCGACTAGCGGCGCCGTTACCATGGTCGCTGATGAACGAGTGGCCGCAGGTGTCGATGGGGATCCTGGTGCTGGTTCAGCCGCATTAGTCGCTTGAGGCTGGTCACTCGCTGATATCGGCTGGGTAAGGACCGCTTGTTTGTTCAGATGTAATTCAAACCCGCTCGTCTTGACATCCATGACTTGCGCACTAGACTGGTTGAACTGGTCGATCAGTGCGGTCATGGCTTCCGTATCCGTCATACTCATGCGCTCACCCACTTTTTAAAGGCGACGACGGCATTGTGACCGCCAAAGCCAAATGAATTACTCAATGCATAGGTGGCAGCCTGTTGCTGGGTCGCGGGCGAGACCAAGTTTACTGGACAGTCAGGATCTGGCGTCGTACACCCGACATTGGGCGGTAACTGTCCCGCTTGTAAGGCACCAATCGTCGCGACCGCTTCGATCGCACCGGCAGCGCCTAACAAGTGTCCGGTCATCCCTTTGGTACTGCTGACAGGGGTTTCTTCACCAAATAGTTCGGCAATTGCTTGGGCTTCAGCACTATCATTGGCGTGGGTCGCGGTGCCATGTGCGTTGATGTAGCCGACATCTTCAGGTTGAATGCCCGCTTCTTGAATGGCTTGCTGCATGGCACGTTTGGCACCCGCACCGTCTGGCCGTGGTGCAGTCATATGGTAGGCATCACTCGTCGTCCCATAACCGACAACTTCGCCGAGAATTTTGGCACCACGCGCTTGGGCATGCGTCAGCGTTTCTAAAACTAAGCTGGCAGCACCTTCACCCATCACAAAGCCATTGCGGTCTGCGTCAAATGGCAACGACGCTTTCGTCGGATCAGTGGCTTTGGATAACGCGGTCAACGCGGCAAAGCCCGCAATACCGATTTCGTTGACTGACGCTTCTGCACCACCGGTAATCATCACGTCAGCTTTTCCTTGGCGTAAATATTCAAACGCATCACCAATCGCGTTGGTGGCCGAAGCACAGGCCGTTACGATCGCCTGACTGGTGTTCTGAGCATTGAACTGCATGGCGATGTTACCGACGACCATGTTAATGATCGAATTCGGCACAAATAACGGTGAAACCCGTTTAGGGCTCTTGTCGTGCATCTTGATCACTTGCGCTTCAATCGTCGTCAAACCACCAATACCGGAACCATAAATCACACCTAACCGTTCGGGGTCAATCGTCGTTTCATCCAGACCCGCTTGAGCCATCGCTTCACTGGCACTGTATAAGCCATAAATTGAGAATAAATCTAGGCGTTTTGCCAATTTCTTTTCGATTCGTTTTTCTGGCTGAAAATCTTCAACTTCGCCGGCAACACTGATTCCTGTTGCCGTCGCATCGAACTTGGTAATCGGTCCAATGCCAAGTCTTCCTGCAAACAAATTCGCCAAAAAAGTGTCAACATCGTTACCGAGGGGCGTCACCGCGCCCATCCCAGTCACCACTACTCGTTCTGTCATTGGTTACCCTCCCATGTCTATATCGTCATTCCGCCATCGACCGTCAAAACTTGTCCGGTCAAATACGGTTGGTGTAATAAAAAGTCAATTGCTTGAGCAATCTCATCAGGGGTGCCAAAGCGCTGCAGTGGAATACCGCTTAAAGCTGCCGTCCTGACACGCTCGTTCAGTTGTGCGGTCATCGCCGTTTCAATCATGCCCGGCGCCACCGCATTACAGCGCACTTGGCGGCGAGCGGCTTCCTTGGCGGTCGTCTTGGTTAAACCGATAATGCCGGCCTTGCTAGCTGCGTAATTGGCTTGTCCAATGTTACCGTGTAAGCCGACAACGCTGGCAACATTGACGATGGCTCCTTGCCGTTGGCGTTGCATCACTTTGAGCACATGTTTCGTCATGTTAAACGTCCCAATCAGATTCGTCTCCAACACCTGTTTAAAATCTTCAGCGTGCATCCGGGTCAATAATTGGTCATGAGTCATGCCGGCGTTATTGACTAACCCATCGATACGGCCAAAATTTGTCATGACCGTTTCAACTAACTCGGCCGCGGAGGATTCATCACTGACATCTCCCACTAATTGAACCAGTTGCGGATAAGTCGCCGTCAAGGCTTGCCAAGCTACCGCGTCAATTTCATGATGGACATTCAGCACGACACGAGCGCCTTGCGCGGCTAATCGTTTGACCGTCGCCAGGCCAATGCCCTTTGCCGCGCCCGTCACGATAATCACTTCATCCACGTTCACTTACCTCCTCGATATCTTGCTTAAACGTCTGCCAATCATCAACATCTTCAATGGACCATACCCGGACGTTCGGTAGCGTTTGCTTGGCGAATTTGGCCAGATTGTGTCCCGGCCCGACTTGAACCACGCCATCAATGTCATAGGCCGTCAGCCGTTCCAAACAGGCTGCAAAATGCGTTGGCGTGATGAGCTGTTTGACTAAGGTTTCCTTGACCGTCGCCTGACTAAACGGTGCCACGGTGGTATTACTGATGACTGGAATCTGTGGTGCTGACACAGTCGTATATCGTAACCGGTACGCCAACGCTTCACTAGCACTAGCCATTAGTGGCGTATGAGACGCAACCGCGACGTCTAACGGCACGACCCGTTTGATCCCGTGGTCGTGCAGATCAGCGGTGATCGCCTTGATTCCCGCCGCGTCACCTCCAATCACGATCTGATCAGCTAAATTATAATTGGCTGGGTAGGCAGCTCCGACCGCGCTGGCACGCTGACAAGCCGCCGCTACCAATGCAGGTGTGACTTTTAACGCCGCCACCATTGCACCCGGCTGTTGTAATCCGGCCCGTTGCATGTAACGCGCACGGTCAGCCACCAGTTTGAGGCCATCTGTAAACGATAACGTCCCCGCTGCCATTAGTGCAGCATATTCGCCCAAGCTTAAGCCAACTAGCGCGGTCGGGCAACCAACTAGGGGTGTTAAGGCTTGATAAAGGGCCATATTCATCGCCGTAATGGCAACCGGGCCACGCTGGTTATCGTCTAACCAATCATCGGTGATCTGTAAATCCCAGTCCAGTTCCTGATTGGCCGCATCAATCGTCTTTTGATAGGCTGGCAGCGCTTGATAAAGGTCTTGTCCCATATCAGCGAACTGTTGCCCCTGCCCACTGAATAAGATTGCCAGCTTCATGATTTAATCCTCGCTTGCTTCCTGGTGGCTAGCGACGTAATCAACCAAATCACCAACTGTCGCTAAGGCATCATCCGTTTCAATTTCGATATCATATTCGTCTTCGATCTTGTCGATCACTTCAAAGACATCCAGACTGTCGAGCGCCAAATCTTCCGTGAAGTTGGTCGTCATCGTAATCTTGTCAGCATCCACGTCTAGTTGTTCAACAATCATCTTTTTAATTTGGTCAAAAATTTCAGTTTTAGTCATTAGTCTGTTCCTCCAGAATTTTTAAAATAATATCCGTGTTGTCTTCAGTTAATATTCAATCACGGCACTACCGACGGATAAGCCGCCGCCAAAACCGGTAAATACTAGTTTGTCGCCGCGTTGAATTTGGTGTTGTGCCACCAACTCAGCAAATAAAATCGGTTCGCTGGCGGCTGCCGTATTGCCATACTTGGCAATATTAACGGGTAATTGTTCGGTATTTAGATGTAACGTCTTGCCAACACTGGCCACAATGCGCGCATTGGCTTGATGTAGGATAAATGATTGCACCTCATTTGCCTGCAGTTTGGCAGCTGTCAGCGCTTGTTCGATAGATCGCGGCACTTGCGTAGTCGCAAAGTCATACACCCGGCGACCGTTCATTTGAAACGCCCACTGATTGGTTGGCTTGACGGCTGTGTCGGTCGACCAGGGATTCAATCGCGGCTGTTGTCCCGCAGTTAAATAGTGGCCATCCGCACCAAACGTGGCGTAGTGACTGCCCAGCCAATGACCGGTTGGAACATCCGAATCCGCAGCAATCAACATGCCACCCGCACCATCGCCGAACAAAACGGCGGTCCGGCGGTCATGCCAATCTACCAAGTGACTCAGCGTTTCGCTGCCAATCAATAAGGCATGCTGACCGGGTTGTAAATATTGATGGACTAATTGCATGCCGTAGACAAAACCGGCACAGGCCACATTAATGTCAAAGGCAATCGCATTGGCCGCGCCAATCGCTGCTTGCACTTGAGGTGCCGTCGCCGGTGTCAAAAAATCCGGAGACATGGTCGCCACAATAATTAAATCGATGCTCGTTGCCGCGAGCTGGCTTTGCTGCAACAACTGCTGGGCAACATCCACGGCTAGACTGGTCGTCGTTTCAGTGGTTGCAACATGACGGGCCTTGATACCGGTCCGTTGCTGAATCCACTCATCCGAAGTTGCCATCAGAGATGTCAGGTCCTGATTGTAAATTTCAGTATGCGGTACAGCTTTGGCGGTTGCTTGAATTGAAAAATTGTTTGTCATGGTTAGTTAGATACAATCGGCATCGATCAAAATCTCCCAAACGCGCTTGCCGAATTGCAGTTACCACCTTTCTATTTTGAATCAGTGGGACTAACGATAAACGTTAAGTCTGTCGTGCAGGCGGCTTTATCGCCGACCATCGCCTGACAGCTGACGGTGCCCATGTTCGAGCGCTGCTTGACCATCTGGACGTGCAACTTCAAGACATCGCCAGGCCGTACAATTTTACGAAACTTGGCGTCTTTGATCGCCCCAAGATAGGCGGTCTTGCCCGCGAACTTCTCAGACTTCAAAATTAAAATTGAGGCTGCTTGGGCCAACGCTTCAATAATCAGCACCCCTGGCATCACCGGGTTACCTGGAAAGTGACCTTGGAAAAAGGATTCATTGATGGTGACATTCTTCGTCACCACAATTGATTCACCCGGATTTAGTTCGTCCACCCGGTCCATGAAT
The DNA here is from genome assembly GCF_023806745.1 of Lactiplantibacillus sp. B652. Classification (NCBI taxonomy): domain Bacteria; kingdom Bacillati; phylum Bacillota; class Bacilli; order Lactobacillales; family Lactobacillaceae; genus Lactiplantibacillus; species Lactiplantibacillus sp. B652. The sequence goes on from NZ_JAMSKY010000002.1 coordinate 92,970, forward strand.
AAAATCGGATACCGGTTAGGAATTAATTGCATAATTTCGCTTGCTTCTAACACACTCATTGCTAGTCGCTCCTTTCACGGCGTTTGGGAATGGCATTAAGTTAATCGTCCCCCAAATGATTGTCAATTGATTTCAGCAGTTTAATTCATAGTATGACGCTTTTGAACAGAAACGAATTCCCACCACATCAATGGATTGGCCGTTTCAAATTTTTTTGAAATTAACTCGAAAATGGCAAGAATTGCGACTTAAAAATTGCGTGCATTCTTCAGAAAAATGATCAGGCGACTATAAACTTTATAATTTACCAGCTTTAAGATGCGTTCGTTTAGCCAATGACCATAGACTGACACGTCAGCAAGCCTCACAGTACCGTGAACGCGCCGTTTTTGGTTGGATGCCAAAAAAGCATGCAGAAGAATTCATCGCAATTCTTTCGCATGCTGTTAATACGTTTAAATTAAGTTATCCGTTTCATACAAGAATAACAACCACATTCTCGCCAGAAGGCCTCAAATCCAATCATAATTAGTTGGCAACATCGAAACACTAAATTCAGATTGACTTAAGAGTCGCCCGGCTTACCTACCAACATTATCTAAATGTTCGCATTCACAACAGGCCCACAATACCCCCGACGAGCAAACTTTGAATCTCAGATTGTAACATCACCCAGAGCATCACATTAAAACTAACCAACACGGCGATACACTGGCCCTCAAATCCGGTCAGCGTTGGGACTTGCAACATACCTTGTTTGCGTCGTTTTTGCCGGGCCTTACGAATGCAGAACTCAGCTAAGATCACCGTTAGCAATGGCAGCACGATCAACCACCACCGTGGGCCGAACGCATCCGCGAGACCAGCACCATTAAAATGGGTCACGACTTGCTGGGGCGCTAAACTAATCATGATGAGACAAATTAAGACCATCACACCAACTATCGATCGGACAATCCAAGTAAATACACGCATGGGGTCCACCTCATTTTTGAACCAGTATATCAAGTGGTGATTTTCACGAATAGTAATATGCATTTCTTCGGATGGTGAATTATCAAAGCAGGATGTAGGCAATGTTGTAACGAAAAATGATTGGCAAGTTAGCTCCTAGTTCAATCCCCTGAATTCAGTGCATAAATACCTATGTTGGACACATTGTGCTAGTTATTCTATTAGCATTAAAGATGATTAAAACGTGACAATTGTCTGGTTTACTGTTCGTCAGCTGGCAATCTCCTTATTCCGACTTCCGGGGCCGGCTGACAATTGCTGGAGCGTAGCCGACATCGATTTGAACTCACGCAGAAGCCCACTGCGCAATTTCAAATACGAGTTTTATTCTAAGCCGGAAGAAGACCACTTCCAGCTAAGAATAATTTGGCTACTGAGCATTGTCAGCCGGCCCCTCCAGTCGGGAAGCCGCTCGAATAGCGGATGAACAGCCACCCATCCGGGTACAATTAACCACTGAATATTAGGTCACTGGTCCTTCAGGCGAACTTTTAATTTGGAACCGATGATGCTTTAGGGGATTTGAATGCTGAGAAGATCACACGAATATCGTTCACTATTCTCAATATCACAAATTTCAACGGACACTGGTCTTGAATTTAGTCGTTGAAATAATCTTCGTTTAGAATTCCAAATTTTGTCATCTCAGCCGATTGGACAAAATCTATAAAACAAGGATAGTTTTACTCAAAAAGCGAGGCAATCAGAAGATGAGCATCTTCTGAATGTCCCGCTGGTTAGTGTAATCACAACACCTAGTTATCCAGTTAGTCGACAACCACCATTGCTTTAATCGTCTGACGATTTTGCATATCTTGGTAAGCTTGGTTGATGTCTGCTAAAGCGTATGTTTGCGTAAAGACGCGCCCTGGATTGATATTGCCATCCAAAACGGCTTTAAGTAGGAACTGCTTGTCATAGGTCGTAACGGAAGCCGAACCACCTGCAACCGCGATATTTTGGGCAAACGTCGAACCGAGTGGCCGGTTGTTATAATGCGGAACACCGACATAACCAACGCGTCCGCCATTGTGTAATACGCCTAGGGCTTGATCAATGGCTGCTTCGGTACCCACACATTCTAAGGCAGCGTCTGCGCCACCGCCCAGGATTTCACGGACTTTGGCAATGCCTTCTTCACCTCGTTCAGCGACGACTGCCGTTGCACCAGATTGAAGGGCCATTTGTTGCCGATCTTCATGCCGACTCATCAGGACGATTTGAGAAGCACCCCGCATTTTGGCAGCGATAACGGCACATTGACCGACCGCGCCGTCACCAATAACGACCACTTTATCACCTGGTTGAACATTTGCACAACGAGCTGCATGATAGCCAGTTGGCATGACATCCGCTAAAGTCAATAACGACTTCAACATGCCTTCCGTGTAATCACTTGGTTGCCCCGGAATCTTGATCAGTGCCCAGTTACCGTATGTGAAACGAATATATTCGGATTGGAATCCATTCGACCAGTTGGAAACACCGGGATGGCGATCACAAGTGCCATCAAAGCCGGCCCGACAAGCGGCACAGTCGCCACAGCCGTGCGTAAATGGTGTAATAACGAAGTCTCCGGGTTTGACCGTGGTAATTGCATCACCAATGGCTTCAATGATACCAATCGCTTCATGCCCATCATTAATTGAATGCGCATCCTTATTATCACCATGAGCGTAAGCCCACAAGTCTGAACCACAAACACAGGTCCGAACGATACGCACGATCACATCGTCATCCGCCTGCAGCGTTGGTTTGTCAACTTCCTGAACATCCACAAAACCTGCTTTTTCAAAAATGGTTGCTTTCATCCTAATCACCTTGAACTACCAAATTCATGAGTAGTTCTTCCTTCCATTAAGATAATGATACTGTCTAATTCGCCTAAATTGTAACAGGTTTCATTAACCAAATGCTAATAAATGCACATTCACCTGCATTCTTGACAAATATTCCGACAGCTCATATATTTAATTCTAGACTTGATAGTTAACTATCAGTCAAGAATTTTTATGAAAATAGGTGTTTCGATGACTTTAACGATCCATGATGTGGCGCAGCGAACCGGATTGACCACTTATACGTTGCGGTATTATGCCAAGGAAGGCTTATTGGACTTTGTCACTCGGAGTTCCAATAAGCTGGGGACCCGATTATTCAAAGAATCCGATTTAGAATTCATTTATCTTATTAAGTGCCTCAAAAATGCCGGCCTGAGCATCAAAGAAATCAAGACCTTTGTCGATTGGACTATGGCTGGTGATTCGACAATCGCAGAACGGCGTGACATGTTTCAAAAACGGCGGACCGCTCTGCAACAACAAATGGCCGACTTACAAGCGACCTTAGACGTTGTTAATTATAAATATTGGTACTACCAAGTTGCCGAAGATGCTGGCACTTGTGCGGTACATGATGGCATGCCGGATGCGGAGATTCCAGAAAAATTCCGGCAGGTCAAGCACCGGTTGTCGGCGTTGGATGGCATCAAGGATGCGTAAAATTGCAGCGTGAAATTGCAGCGTAAAACCAAAACTGGTTCATTTAACAAATCCACTATAATAAGAACTTGTGTGTAACAATCAAATTTAAAACAAATGAACGCCACCTGTTGCAACGGACGCTGCAGTCAGGTGGCGTTCATTTGGTATCGACAATTATCTGAAATAATAGCGAGCACAGCTTTCAAACCTAGACGACAACTATTAGGATGGCATCCATTGGCTGTGATTGACCTTCGCCGCTTGAAATACAAAGTAGCTCCTATCGCCAACCGCAAGACAGTGTACCACTGTCAAAACACACGGATGCATTTCATCACACATCATCAATTCGATTACACGCCTGACACCAAATCTATATTGTCAGAACTGTTCTCCCACAATTCCTTGGCGGTGTAGACATCCTTGTCAAACAAAATCACGGTTCCATCCGGCTGGATTCGGGCGTTAGAACCGAGCCATTCCCAGGTCGGCGGCAACCACAAGTTTTTAGGCTTCCCCTTGCCCTTCTTCGGTGACCAAGCTAAGAGATAATCATTGATAAAATGCGTGCGCATGTAACGATACTGACCATTATCAAATTCGATTTGAATCATATTGGCCCCCATCCAAACTTTGACGGCCTTTGGCAAAGCAGTTGTCATGGTTGCTCACCTCATCCTTTTGTTGGTGCATCTGTGTTATCAGCATATAAGTAAACGCTTTCTTATTTAATCTTATCACTAACCACAGATAAAGCAATCAGCGTTATCCGAGCGTACGGACAAGGCTGTGCTTGCCAATCATCAGAAGTGGCAGGAAATACCATTCCTTAACAAAGTCAACCAAGCGTGATATGTTCGAAATTAAAATAAGGTGACTAACTCAAAGTGAGTTGATCACCTTATCGCGCAGGATCTGAATCATTGAAGAACGAGCTTAACCGAATTCGAGCAAATGGCCTGGACCTCGTCAGCTATTCGTGGTCACACGCCATAGTTTGAAAAGTCCGGTATAGCCATTCACCAGTTTACCGAGAACGATCAACAGTCCTGTCACTGCGCCCACTTCAAGAGTGCCAGTGCTGCCAACTCATGGAAACGTGCCCCATATGCTAACCCGGCATCATCACATTGATAATTCGACTGATGTAAGACCCCGGTGCCTCCCGAACCTAGAAAGCCATAACAGCCTGGAACACGCTCCTGGTATAAGGCAAAGTCATCATCCGCGTTGCATAATTGCGCCGGAACCAACCTAAAATCATTTTCAAAGGCGGTTTTCAAAATTCTCGTAATAGTCTCATCATTCGTCACACAACTTGGGCCACGATCCCATTCGATGGTTGCTGCTTGCTGGTTCATTTTAGCCGTCGCGTTGACGATCTCGTAAAAGCGCTGTTTGGCCAGTGCCCGATTTGCCGCGTTAAAGGTGCGAATAGTGCCTTTGAGACTCGCTGTATTGGGAATCACATTGTACGTGGTCCCGGCCTGAATCGCACCAATCGTTAGAACCAGGGCCGCATCGGGCGCAATATTGCGGCTCCGAATCGTCTGTAAATTGCCGATGAGTTCACTCAAAGTCACAATCGGGTCATGACTAGCCTCTGGCATAGCCGCGTGTGCGCCCTGACCTTGAATCGTTACATCAAAGTTGTCATTACTAGCCATTAACGGTCCGGATTTCATCGCCACCGTCCCGACTGGCAAATTCGGCATATTATGAAAGCCCGCAATGGCCTGCACACCCGTTAAAACACCGTTATCAATCATGATGCGTGCACCCCGATGCCCTTCCTCAGCTGGTTGAAAAATTAAGCGCACGGTTCCAGGAAGATCAGCCTCGCGTGCTTTCAACAGCCGTGCCGCGCCTAATAAGGATGCGGTATGAAAGTCATGACCGCAAGCATGCATTCGTCCGGGAATCTTTGAAGTATAGGGTAAATCATTGGTTTCTTCAACTGGCAAGGCGTCAATATCTGCGCGTAAGGCAATTATTGGTGCGCCGTGGCCAATCTCGGCGACGACCCCCGTCTCACCTGGATAATCCAGCAACCGGACCCCTAAGTCACTTAAGGTTTGCTCGATGAGTTTGGTCGTTGCGACTTCGTGTAAAGCTAATTCAGGATGCGCGTGTAATTGATGCCGTAACGTGGTCATCCATGCACTTAAAGTTGTGGTCAACATTGATAACATCCCCTATAAAATTTTTAAGAAAATTGACGCGATAACGACTGAAGCGACTGAAACCGTTGCAAAGCCACCGACTAGCATTTTAGGTAGCATTTGATCCAGTAAGTATTGCTTTTCATCCGGAGTCGTCCCCATGATTTCTGTGACTTCATGGGTCACAATATAGTCTGCGGGAAACCCAAACAATGCCGTCAGGGCGCTGGCGAACGCCATTTCACGACTGAATCCCAGCGGTCGAGCCAATAAGCTAGACGCGATGAACATCCCTAACACACCTAATACGATCAAACTCACAATTGGCACCAAGATGCCGCTCAACATACTGATCTTGACAATGTTTAGATTGGCAAAAATGTAGGCGAGTAACCCGTACATCAGCCAATGAAACACACCCGCTTTTTCTAAGACGGCATTTTCTAAAAAACCGAGTTGATGCGCAATGACGCCAAAAATCAAACAAACGATATATTGGTTCACAACACCGTGCATCAGTTGAGCGGTCCCTTCAGCTAACCCCGTAACGGCCGCGACCTTGAAGAGCATGAAGGCCGAAGTATCATAAGCAGCTGGTAGATGCCAAGCACGAATTTTGAATTTCGGCAACCGAACGCTGGCATCCGCTGTCGGAACATCTCCGGCTGGGACCTGCGCCGCTGTATTGACGGTGGCACGTGCCGTTTCAGCATCATCCGTGACCACGGTGGCGACCGCCTGCCTGTTTTTTAATAGTCGCCGACTCTCACGTTTGAGCATCCAGGCCGTCAATGGATAACCGAGCATACTGTGCATCACAAACATTGCGACCGGAAATGCAACTAAAGCGGTGATGTGTTGGGCTTTTAAGCCAGCCGTCATCAAAAATGCCGCGACCAGGCCACCGGTCAGTGGCGGGACACTCGCAACGATCGTATGCCAATTGAAGAATAAGCGTCCGATTCCCATCGTGAGGATAATAGTCCCGACAACGCCGCTGAGTGCAATCACCACGGCACGCCATTGCTTAAGTAAAAGTTTCAAGTCCATCAACGTCCCCATATGCACTAACAGCACGGCTTGGGTAATTTGAATAAAGGCTGTGCCAAACGAAGCGGCGGGCACAATATTCTTCGGAACAATCGTCCAAAAGCCAATTAAAAATAAAAGTGCCGTAATAAAAACGGATGGCACGTAGGCTCGACTCCGGGTTGAGACCCATTCGCCCACCATCATGAAGCCCATGACGACCATCAAAGAAAGAATAGCTGCCATTATCATCACTCCCATGAATTTGATTTGCGATTCGCTTTTCTAATCGTATTATCATAATCTAACAGAAAACTAATTAGAATACGAGGCGCTGACGTCAATTCAATGCAAACCCACGTTTACATCGCTTTGGACAGCTGATTCCTAGTTATTAAGTGGAAATTCGCTAAGAATCTAAAGGTCATAGTCGTCAAATATTCGGTACTAAGCTGACAAAAAAACGGTATCCTCACCTTATCAGGTTCAGATACCGTCACAAAGACATCATTTTAACTTTGAAGAACTAATCATCCGGCAATCCCAGAATTGTCACGGTTGCAATAAAATCTTACCCGCAACTTGGCCAGTTTCCAGTGAACAGTTGAGTTGTTGCCGTAATAGCTTGCTTGGCTTACCCCTTTTCACCATCGGGCACCGGCACCGCATCCAACGCCGCGCGCATCTGGCGTGTATAGTCGGTCAAAACCGTCGTCGCTGGTTGGTTGTTCGCGATTAAATGTACTACCGCGCTGCCGACGATCACACCATCCGCAAATTTGGCCATTGCGTGCGCCTGTGCCGGGTCATGGATGCCAAACCCAATCGCAACGGGTAAGGTCGTCGCTTGCCGAATCTTCGTGACTAATGTCGTCAGGTCGGTCGTAATGTGGTTGCGGGTCCCAGTCACTCCCAGCGAGGAGACGACGTAGATGAAGCCGCGGGCCTGTGCCGCAATGGCTGCAATCCGAGTATCGTCGCTCGTCGGCGCAATCAACGGAATCAGTGCTACGTCATATTGATCAAGCGTTGGCCGAAGTTCACCAGATTCCTCGAGGGGTAAGTCTGGGATAATCAAACCGGCAACATCCAATTCCTGGCAGCGCTTGGCAAACGCCGTATAACCGAACTGATAAACGATGTTAGCATAGGTCAGAAACACCAGTGGTACTGCCGTTTGCTCCCGAATTGCAGCGACTAATTCGAAGACTCGCTGCGGCGTGATTTGTTGGTCAAAGGCGCGTAAATCTGCGGCTTGAATCTCCGGACCATCCGCAACCGGGTCCGAAAATGGAATGCCAATTTCAACCAAGTCACAACCCGACTCCGCTAGCGCAACCACCTGCTCGACAGTCGCGTCAAAAGTTGGATCCCCCGCCACAACGAATGCAATGAACGCCTTATGATTTTGAAAAACGCGGTCTAAATTAGTCATTGATTTCTACCCCCCGATACTTTGCAATTGCGGCCACATCTTTATCGCCACGTCCAGACAAGGTACAAATAATCGTTTGGTCCGGTCGCATGGTTGGTGCGAGCTGTTGAACATAAGCAACAGCATGGGCACTTTCAATCGCGCAAATAATGCCTTCGACTTTAGCAATCATTTCAAATGCTTGAACAGCTTGGTCATCCGTCACGCCAACGTATTGGGCCCGCCCCGTTTCAGCTAAGTAAGCGTGTTCTGGCCCGACACCCGGATAATCCAGCCCAGCTGAGATGGAATAGACTGGCGCAATCTGCCCCGCTTCATCTTGTAAGAAACACGACTTCATACCGTGAAAAATCCCAGTTCGTCCGCGTTCAATCGTCGCAGCCGTCAATGGCGTTTCGATGCCTTTACCAGCGGCTTCACAGCCAATCAACTGAACGGAAGGGTCCTCCAAAAAGGCAGCAAAGCTCCCAATAGCGTTACTCCCACCACCGACGCAAGCGACAACGGCATCCGGTAAACGGCCGGTTTCTGCCAACAACTGTTTTTTAGCTTCAATACTGATGACACTTTGAAATTCATGGACCATCATTGGAAACGGATGTGGCCCAGTCGCCGAACCCATGATGTAAGCGGTATCGTCACAGCGCCGCGTCCACTCCTGCAACGCCGCGTTGATGGCATCTTTGAGCACCATCGAGCCCGTCGTGACTGGATGAACCTTGGCACCTAACAACTGCATGCGATACACGTTCAGCGCTTGCCGGTCCGTGTCTTCCTTACCCATGAAGATCTCACATTCCATCCCAAACAAGGCAGCGATCGTCGCCGTTGCCACGCCGTGCTGACCAGCGCCCGTTTCGGCAATCAACCGTTTTTTACCCATTTTCTTAGCGAGGAGCGCCTGCCCTAAGACATTATTGATCTTATGCGCACCGGTGTGGTTCAAATCCTCACGTTTAAAATAAATCTGAGCACCACCCAATTGGTCAGAGAGCCGCTGTGCATGGTATAGCAAGGATGGGCGGTTGGCATAGTTATTTAGCAGATCGGTTAGTTCGGCTTGAAATTGGGCATCTTGATGATAGTGTTGGAAAGCTTGATCTAATCGATGCAATTCAGTCATCAGGGTCTCTGGTACGTATTGGCCGCCAAAGTCGCCGTAACGACCTGGTCGCGTTGTATTTTTAATCATATTGAATCCTCCGTTTAAGTGGGTCGTGTGATTTCATATCGAATTCGTCACGATCTTTTATTCTTCGTCTACTGATCATGTGTTAGTTAAGTTGGTGTGCGCGGGCAACAATGGCCGCAATCTTCTGGACATCCTTTCGACCATTTGTTTCGACCCCGCTGGATACATCGACCATCGCCGGGTGAACTTGTTGAATGGCAGTCGTCACATTTTCTGGCGTCAAACCTCCCGCTAAGATAAATGGCCGTTTGAGCCGTGGCAAGTCCGTCCAATCCAGGACTTGACCACTCCCGGGGTGCGAATTGTCCAATAACGGATAATCCGCTTGGCATCTGATTGCATCAGCGGGAATCACCACTTGAATCACGGGAATGTGAGCTGCTCGTAGTTGGGGCACACGTGGATCATCCAGGGCACCATGCAGCTGAACCACTTGAATGACGTGGGCTTGCACCAACGCTAGAATTTCCGCCAGCGAGTTAGTTGTGAAGACGCCGACGCGCTGAATCTGTGGATTAAGTTGTGCCGCCATTTGCCTCGCTAGGTCTGGTGTGATCTGCCGCCGACGTCCAGGCGCAAAGATGAATCCAATCGCATCTGGCCGTGCTTGATTGACCATCGCCACATCCGCGAGCCGCATCAGGCCGCAAATTTTAATTTGGGTCACGCGACCACCCCCGCACGTAATTGTGCCACCGCTGCCGCTTTATCCGGCGCACGCATCAGCGTCTCACCCACTAAAATGGCATCGAAGCCGGCCGTGGCTAGCTGATGGACTTGGCTCGGCGTTTGAATGCCGGATTCCGCTACGGCTAAACACGTCGCTGGAATTTGTTGTCGTAGTTGCTGACTAGTGGCAATGTCCACGCTGAAATCCTGCAAATTACGATTATTGATGCCAATGATGTCCGCACCGGCTGCGACGGCTTGCTTAATGTCTGCCGCTGTATGCGCTTCGACCAATGCGTCTAACTGCAACGCATGCGTCAGGTCTAGTAATCGTTTCAATTGGTCCGGGTCTAAAGCGGCAACGATTAGTAATACTGCACTTGCCCCTGCCACACGGGCCGCTGCTACCTGACTTGCATCAACGATGAAATCTTTGCGTAACGTGGGTACGGTGACCGTAGCTGCAATGGCTTCTAGATAGGCCAGCCGCCCCTGAAAATAATCCGGCTCGGTCAACACCGAAATCGCATCGATTTTCGCATTTTGGTAATCCTGGGCGATTTGCAGGTAATCAAAATCGGGTGCAATCAGTCCTTTAGACGGCGAGGCCCGCTTAACCTCACCAATGATGGTTAATCCGGGTTGCGCCAGTGCTCGTTTAAACGAAGGCGCTGGGGCTGTCATCTGGCGAGCGCGCTGCTCGAGCGCCATCCGCTCAGCTAGCGGCACGGCCTGTACGCGCCGCTGACTGCCGGCAACAAGTTGCGTTAAAATCATGACGCCATCACCGCCTGACTCTTCTGAATCAATTGCGTGAGTTCCGCGGCGGCCTGACCTGAATCGATCGTCTGCGTGGCAAGCGCCAAGGCATCGGCTAAAGTCAGCTGCGGCTTCGCAATGTGGAGTGCGGCCGCCGCATTCATGAGGACGACGTCGCGCGGTGCACCGGGTTCACCCGCTAAAATCGACCGCGTGATCGCAGCGTTCTCCTGAGCCGTCCCACCAATCAAATCGGCATGCGCGCAGCGTTTCAAACCGAATTGTTCTGGTGTCATGGTGGTTGTCGTTAAGTGACCATCATTAATGTCAATGATATCCGTTGGGGCCGCAGCCGATATTTCATCCAATCCATCACGACTATGCACAACCATCGCGTGTTTGACGCCCAATTTGATTAAAACTTGTGCCAGGGGTGCCATCAAATCTTGACGATAGACCCCTAATAATTGCATTTCCGCATGCGCCGGATTGGCCAGTGGACCTAGGACGTTAAAAATGGTTGGAATCTTGATTTGCTGCCGTGCTGGGGCCACAAAACGCATCGCCTGATGGTATTCACGAGCGTACATAAAGGCAAAATTAGTCTGATTCAAGAGGGCTAAGCTTTGGTCAGGCGTTAAATCAATTTTGACCCCTAACGCTTCTAAGACATCGGCAGCGCCGCTCTTCGATGAAGCGGCCCGGTTACCGTGCTTGGTGACGGGTACCCCGGCGGCCGCTACCACGAGCGCGGTCGTCGTTGAGATGTTGAACGAATTAGACCGATCACCACCAGTCCCGACAATCTCTAAGGTCGGTCGCCCCGCTTTGAATGATAATGCCTGCGCCCGCATCGCAGTTGCCGCGCCGGCAATTTCATCAATGGTTGCGTGTTTGATGGCTAGTGCCGTTAAAAAGCTGCCAATCTGGGCGTCGGTCGCGTGCCCCTGCATAATTTCGGTCATCACCTGTTGGGTCGTTGCAAAGTCGAGATTATTTTGGTTAGTTAGTTGTGCAATTGCGTTTTCAATCATAATCATGCCTCCATAGTTGCATGTGTTTTTTATTGAGTTATCAAAGCTGTTCATTAAGCGGTCAGTGTCAAAAAATTACGAATCAGTTGTTCACCAATTGGCGCCGGTGTCATGATGGATTCCGGATGAAACTGTACGCCATACAGATGACGGCCGGCATCCTCAATTGCCATGATCTCCTGGTCGTCATTGGTCCCAATCACCCTGAAATTGCCGGGTAACTGGGACGAATCTGCCACCAGCGAATGGTAGCGCGCCGCCATGAACTGCATCGGGCAATCTTGAAAAAGTGGTGAGGCTTGGACCTGCATCAGCGTCGCCTGACCATGTACCAACTGATGAGCAGCGCGGAGTCGGCCACCAAAAGCTGTCACCAACACCTCCAAGCCCATGCAAACGCCCAAAATCGGCACTTTTCCAGCCAATCGTTGAACCACCTGGGGGCTGACGCCCGTATGCGCTGGTGTCCCGGGTCCGGGCGACAAAATAATGTGAGTAGGTTGTAAGGCCTCAATCGCTTCGACCGTGAGTTCATCATTCTTGATCACCCGTGCGTCCGGCGTTAAACGACCAATCAATTGATACAGGTTATAAGTAAAACTGTCATAGTTATCAATGAGTAATTTCATGAACTTCTCGTCCTTTCGCGGATTGTACTGCATTCATCACGGCGCGTTGTTTGTTCTGGCACTCCTTAAATTCTTGAGCACCAATACTATCGGCGACGATTCCAGCACCCGCTGGCACGACTAACCGCTCGTGTGAGCGATAAGCCAACCGAATGCCAATTGCCATATCCATGTTGCCATTACAATCCAAGTAGCCAAAGCAGCCGCCGTAAACCCCGCGTGGTTGACGTTCGTAATGATTGATCAGTGTCATCGCTTCCACTTTTGGTGCCCCGGATAACGTTCCCGCTGGAAATGTTGCGGCTAAAACTTGCAGTGCCGTTGTGGTCGGTGCCACCTCCGCAGCGACTCGTGAGCCAAGATGCATCACTTGCGAATACCGAATCAGGCGGCGGAGGTTGGTCACCCGCACACTTTTGAACTGTGCCACTTGGCCCAAATCGTTGCGGCCAAGGTCCACCAGCATATTATGCTCCGCGATTTCCTTGGGATTAGTCTGCAATTCATGCGCTAATTTGGCGTCTTCCGTGGGTGTCTTCCCTCGCCGGCGCGTCCCGGCTAACGGATAGGTTGCAATCTGGTTGCCCTGTTTGGTGACGAGGGTTTCAGGCGACGCGGCAGCTAATTCAAAATCAGCCTGTTTAAAATAGCACTGATACGGGGCCTGCGTTGCCTGCAACTGTGCGTGAACCGCTAATAGCGATCCACTCATGGTTCCAATCCGTGGATTAGCGTAAATCATTTGAAAAATGTCGCCGGCTCGAATATGGTGCCGAATCCGTTCCACTCGACTTGCATACGTTGGCGCATCAGCTTGCATGGTAAGTGATGCTTGTACCTGAAATGGTGGCATGACTAACGGCGTTTCTAACTGCTGGATTATTGATTCCAATTTAGCCGTCAGCCGACTTTCAGCTGTCGCGTATGCCGTGGGTAAATCGGCCGTCGGAATTAGCTGCGTCAATCCCAGTTCATGGTGTTGGTGATCATAAACCAACACACTAGTCACTAGGAACAGTCCGAAGTCATCCAAGTCGGCGCTGGCCGCGGGCGTCAGCTCTAACTTGGGGATGAATTGCTGGACATATTCATAACCGAAGTACCCCATCAGGCCACCCGTAAATGGCGGTAACCCGTGAATACGGGGTGTCCGATATTGCGCAAGGATCGCCTGCAACGTGTCATTCGGATGGGTGCGGTCGTGCGATGCTAACGTCCGACTAGTTAAGCTTTGCTGCGGTTTAAAACTAAAATAGCTATAGCGATGATGCCGGTCGATCGTCAGTGCAAAACCATTGCCCATCCGTTGAACAAGTTTGGCAGCGGCTAGCGGGTCAAAGTCTGGTAATGTTCGTTGTACCATAACTGGCACATAGGGATAGTGCGTTTGATAAGGCATTAATGTTTGTAATGTTGGTTTCATGTTGAACCACTCCTCATATACGAAGGTGATCGATTGACTACAGTTGAGCCATCGATTGTGTTATCTGAAATTGAGTTGTGGTGAATTGCCATCGCTGTTGCATGTACCTGCCTCCAATCAAAAAATCCGCCCATGACTAATGACAGTCAAGGACGGATTTTTCCGCGGTACCACCTTGGTTGGACACCAAACTACCCCATTCAGGTTAGACTTGTGCCCCAGCTTAGCGAAATGCAAACACATTCCCGGGAATTGACGGCTCCCTATCGTCGCGAGGTACTAAAACAAAATTGTTCGTTGGTCGCGCCCTCAGTGGTCCATTTAATAACTTGCGTTCGATCGCACTCTCAGCAACGGCGACTCTCTTTACGGGCATCATTATCTTGATCTCCACTTCATCGGTTTCATGGACGAATATTAAGTTGTTATTAACATTAAAACTTAGTGAGTGATTTGTCAACAGTTTTATTTAAATTTAATGTCATATACGTTGTGCTAGTTATTTTTAAGCATTAAGGATGATTAAATCATGCCAGTTTCTAAGCGCAAGTGCTGCCAGCTGAAAGCCGCTGGAAACAGTGCGAGTTAGCGTTAAACTTTCAGTGGTAGCTGCGTCCTAGTCCGGCTTACAGGCATTTCTGACAACGCTGGAACGCGATGGACACAGATTTAAGCCGACAAACCACGTCTTAAATACTGGTCTTCCACTAACCAAGCCAAAAACGCTTGCTAAGTAGAATTTCATCGCTGAGCATTGTCAGAAACGCCTTCCAGCCGGAGATGATATTCGAAAGGCAGACATGGATCTGCCCAACTTTAAATAAACTAGTCGTTAGTTCCTGGTTACCGGTAATATTAAGCCGCTTTGTTCAAATTGTCAGGCAGTGAACCATCAGCATCACGGAATATTGGCAGAGCTTACTCTCGGCGATTAGATGTTAAAGCCTTAAAACCTGTGCAAACGGCCATATAATCGTCTGATTGTAAGTTTGGCTGCCATTGAATTAGACATAATCTTCAGGCAATCTTCTCAGCATTTGAATACCATAAATCAACATAAATACTGATTCAAAAAAGTTTGCCTGAAGGACCAGCCACCTAATATTCAGTGGTCAATTGTACCTAGATAGGTGGCCGGTCGTCCGCCATTCGAGCGGCTTCCCGACTGTAGGGGCTGGCTGACAATGCTCAAGGGCGAAATTCTTCTTGTCCGGGTGGTCTTCCCGGGCTAGAAGAAGACTCGTATTTGAAATTGCGCAGTGCTTTTCTGCGTGAGTTCAAATCGATGTCCGCCCTGTTCCAGCGTTGTCAGCCGGCCCCGGAAGTCGGACTAGGGCGCGCATCGGCTGACGAACAGGAATTCACCAAATGGCATGATTTAATCATGATTCATGACAAATCAACTGGCACAATACGCGTACTAGTTACTATTTTCAATTGATGATGATTAAAATGTACCAGTTTTTAAGTGGTTTTTCACTAACCAAGCACAACCCAACATCCAATTAATCAGATGAGTTGTGCCGATTCCTTTAATCCAACCGTCGCCAAAAAGTCCGGTGATTGTACCAAACTAGTGCGCCGGATGCTAATGCAAGGACTAGTAACACGATTACATTAATCCATACAGCACTAGCCGCAAACGAATAAATCAGGACACTATAACTCACAATGACAATCATACCAATGACACTGTAAACCAATAAGTTGAGTAACAAGCCAAAGTTGCCGCCACCCCGATTGAAAAGCTGCGTCACATTCGTCCAGTTCGTCATGCGTAATTGGTAATCCCGTTTGAAATAGTGTTGCGCAGCTAAATACGTACCCCAAGCGATACCCAATATCAGTGCCACGTCTAAAACTAAGGGTGCGTGAACAGCGATTCCGATGACGAGCGCGATCGTTGCGTTGATTGCGACTTGGAACCAATAGCCGAGATAAAACTTTTGCCGTAAATACCGGGCTAATGGGATGGGCAGTGCGCTCACAAAGTCAAAGTTCATTTTATCCAATGAAATCAGATTACCAACCAAAGATGTTTGATTGACATTGATAATGGCCCCCGCCATCCCAGCGACAAACCAGACACCGACCCAGTTAAGGGACAACTGACTCCAGTTAGCTCTCGACCCCGAAAACAGAACACTCCCCACGAGAATCATCGGTAACAGGATTGAGTTGGTAAACAATTGTAACGCCAAACTCGGCTCTTTTAGGAGCTGCCATTGATAGGAACGTAAGATTTTATTAAGGTTATGCTGCCGCGGATGCCGACGCTGCCGGTTAGCTGTTAACACAGTATTCACTTGGGTCAACTGTTCGACCAAATGCAGCAAGACGAAGCGCCAAGTCAAGGTAAGCACTACCAGTAAAGCGACAATTAAGCCGACCCACGTCAATACGCTCTCAATCGTCAATGGCGTCATAAAGGCTTTGTAAACGGGTAAGAATGGTGTCAGCACTGTACGATCGATCCGCGTGCCTGAATCTGCCGCAGAACCCCGATTCATCAGTAAAATACCGACAAATACTAACAGCGCGTTTAGGCCTAACATAATATTCATCACCATTTTTTGATGGGTGCGAAATACCTTAAGCTTGGTCAAGCCAAAAACGATCAGGGCACACCCACATAGAATCAGGCCTAAAATCAGGGCATACATCAAGATTGCCAATACGATTCCCAGTCCCACGAAGTATCCTGCCTGCGTCATCGTCATCACAAAAATCAACGGTAACGGAATCGTAAACGGCACCGTGTTGAAGATCACAACTAAAATTTTACTCAGAAAGATTTCCTGGTTACGAAACGGCAATGGCAAGTATTCAGCGAGGTCATTACCGGCAAAAAAGACGTTATAAATCCCGGCAATGCTCTGCGAAATTCCTAATAAAATAAATAGCGCGACATAAAACGTAAACATGCCGGGGAGCTTACTGAAATCAATGGCAATCATCGTCAGCCCATAGACGCCCAGAAACATTAACGCGTTCAAGTAAAACTGCCGCATTAGTTTCTTACTCAGGGCCGAGCCTGACATTCCTTTTTTGCGTAACCGTTCCGTCAGTTGCGGATTCACTAATCTGAGATTGACGGCCAATAACACGCGTAACTGCTGGTTATTCATCTGGCTCACCCTCAATCGCATCCACCAAGGCCCCATTCGTCGGTCGTCCTGCCATTTCGAGATAAATGGTCTCCAACGATTGTTGCGGATGTTGCGCTAACAACGCTTCGACCGTGCCGGTATAAATAAGTTGGCCCTGCTTCAAGATTGCCAACTGGTCGCATAACTGCTGAGCGGTATCCAAATTATGCGTCGAAAAAATCACCGTTTTACCCTTGGCCGCATGTGCCTTCATCAGATTTTTCAAATCAAAGGCCGCTTGCGGATCTAATCCCTGCATTGGCTCATCCAGAATCCAGATGTCGGGATCCGGAAGCAACGCGCCAATTACGATTGCTTTTTGCCGCATCCCGTGTGAATAGCTGGCCATCGGTTCTTCAGCATGTTCAGCCATATCGAATAAGGCCATCAATTGTTGCCGGCGCTGTTGGACCTCTGCCTCAGATTTTTGATAAGCTGCAGCAATCAAATCCCAGTACTCCATCGCTGACAATTGTAGGAAAATATCAGGCGTATCCGGCACGTAGGAAATCTTGGCTTTGACCGCCAACCGCTGCTGTGCAAGGTCTGAGCCATCAACCGTGATCGTGCCACTCGTGGGTTGGATAATACTTACTAGGTTTTTGATCGTCGTTGATTTACCAGCACCATTATGGCCTAAAAGTCCAAAAATTTGGCCTGGTGCAATGTTCAGGTTGAGCTGATTTAAAGCCGTTTTATCCCCATACCGCTTCGTTAAATCGTGAATTTCAATCATCTGGTTCGTCCCCCTCCAGGTATCAGTTAAGCTTTATTATACTATACCGAGTGCCTTTATAACTTCGCGGGTCACGCAATTAGGATTTACATCATTTGCTCGGTCTAAGTGATTAATTGTTTTCTCAACAAACTAATGCTTAGCTTTGGATTGGCTGCGGTATTAAGACCTTTGGGTGACAGTGTCCTCGGTGTTTTGCAACGCCCTGTTTTGGACGTATTAACGTTTTCCACGACGAATGCGCAAAACACGCTAAATATCGGCGGAAATTTCCCCACTCGAGCTATTCTCTTCCCACAAAAAAAAGATAAGGCAGCAAAAAATAGGGCGGCAAACCAAATTGTGGTTTACTACCCTATTCATATTGATTTAATTGTAGCCTGACCTGATAACTGCAGTGTCATTCAGCTGTTTTAATGGTCGCTTAAAATTGAGGCTGACACCAACACGTTACAGTTCATGCCTGTCGACCATCCGACATCTTTTCAAACGAAGGCAACGGCTCACTTTTCCAAGTCTCAACAAGGCGCGTTGCTCAAGTCACACCAACTCAACTAGTTGCGCCGCTTCTTGAGTAACGCCCCTAACCCGACCAACAAAGTAGCGGCCGTCAAGCCCAGAATCTCGGCTGCCACACTAGCTTGCCGGTCATCACCAGTCTGCGGTAAAGTGGCTTGCTTGTGGGTTTGAGCTTGCTGCCGAACTGGCGCTTGCGTTGTCGATGACTTGATTGACGCCGTCGACTGTACGGATTTGGCCACTGCAGCTGGACGCTTGGTTTCAGCCGTATGACGCACGCGCGTTGATTGCTTTCTTTGCGGCGTAACGACCTGGCGTTTAGCTTGAACTGACTGATTAACTCGGTCAGATTGCTTGGTCGCACTAGTTGCTCGCTTAGTTTGAGCCGTTTGATTGACCTTCTGCTGTGTACCCGTCTGCGGCGTTTTCTTCGCCGGTGTGATTTTATCCGGCGTCGTCACCGTAACAGTCTTATTAGGCGTTTTAGGCGTCTCACCAGGGTTGGGTTCATCCGCCACGTAACGAATCGTTTGGACATCGTCACCACTTGTTGGGGTCACCGTAACTGCTGGAATTCCGGCCACCGTGGCTCGATAGCCAGTAATACTTAACGCGGGCACGCTAGCAAACGTGCTGCCAGCGTCACTTGATGACCAGGCCCCCGCCGTCACGTCACCAGTTACTTTGTCGACCACATCAGCACGGCTAAACGTCAGCGTCCTGACCGTATCGGCATGTAGTTGTTTGCCGGTACCATCTTGATAACGCACCGTTTGCGTAATCGTCTTAGTAGTCGTTGTTGCATCCGTCCCGTGTGCTAAACGAACGAGATAGTGCGTCGCAACCCCGTCATGATTAAAAATCAATCCGGAAGTTGGAAAGTCGTCACTCGTTAATTCATAGCCCCGGCTCACGTAGCTGGCAATCGTCGCAGCGGTTCGATAAGCGGATGCGGTTTGATAGTCACCGGTTAAGGTCTCCGTTGCTAAGGTTTTACCAGTCGTGGCATCCACGTACGTAATTACCGCTTGTTCCGTATTCAGCGTATACGTGACGACGACATCAGTATTCTGGTCAGCAGACGTGACTGCCTCATTGCCCGCCACACGCTGTTGATCAGCGGTATAGCCCGTTATTTGCGGCGTTGCTACCGGCGTATAACGGCCAGTAGCTGTCGTACCATTCAGCCAAGTGGTGTAAACAAGGGTGCCATCAACTTCATCAATCGTCGCCTTCCGATCAAAAATTAGCGTTTGGACCTGATCAGAGCCAGCAGAACGGCCATCACTAAACTGATAGTGGATGGTTTGGCTGACAGACTTGGTCAAATCTTGTACAGCCGTGCCTCTCGGATAGGTCGGCCCAGCTGGATTATCTGGATTGATCGGTTGACCCGGCGTCCCCGGTTGATCTGGTGTGACCGTAATCAATTTATGGCCAAGTTTGACCGTATACGTCTGCTTGACGCCATCCTGATTAAAAATCAATCCCGAAGTTGGAAAGTCGTCGCTCACCAGTTCATACCCTGCTTGGACATAGGTCGCAATTTGATCCGCTGTCCGGTAATCAGATTTCGATTGGTAAGCGCCAGTCAATTGTTTAGTGGCCAACGTTTTGCCCGTCGTCCCGTCAATATAGCTAACAAATGTGGTTTCCTGGTTTGGTGCGTACGTCACAGTGAGCGTCGTATTCTGATCATCACTGGTAACCGCATTATTTCCAGCAATTCGTGACTGATCAGGGGTATAACCCGTAATCGTTGGTGACGTCATCGCTTGATAGATACCGCGTGGCCCATCACCCGAGGTCCAATCCGTATAAATAATAACTAAATGATCGACTTCATCGACCGTCGCAGTGCGCGTAAACGTCACCGTTTGGACATTATCGGCCGCAGCCTGACGCCCATTTTGATATTGATAGTTGATCGTTTGAAGCACGTCTTTCGTCAAATCAGTCTTTGCAGTCCCTGCTGGATAGCTTGGCCCAGCCGGATTATCAGGATCAATCGGCTGTCCCGGCGTCCCTGGTTGATCTGGTGTGACCGTAATCAACTGATGACCAAGTTTGACCGTATAAGCTTGGGTAACGCCATCCTGATCAAAGATCTGACCAGAAGTTGGATAATCATCGCTCAGCAATTCATAGCCCTGGTTCACGTAACTCGCAATCGTCGCAGCGGTCCGATAAGCAGATGCCGTGTGATAGTCACCAGATAAGCGCTGAATCGATAACGTTTTCCCGGTCGTCTCATCAATATAGGTCACGGTAGCTTGTTCTTGGTTGGCCGTATACGTCACGACGACGTTCGTATTCGAGTCAGTATTGGTGACGGCATCGTTACCCGCCACACGCGACTGATCAACGGTATAACCGGTCATTACCGGCGAAATTACCGGAGCATAGGTCCCAGTTGTGTCACTGCCGTTAGTCCAGTCGGTGTAAACGACTGTGTTAGCGACCTCATCGACCGTCGCAGTGCGAGTAAACATCACCGTTTGCACATTATCAGCCGCAGCCTGACTGCCGTCCTGATAGCGATAATTGATTGTCTGGCGAACGGCTTTGGTCAAGTCATCAATCGCCGTCCCAACTGGATAAGCCGGCCCGTCTGGATTATCAGGATCAATCGGTTCACCTGGGGTTCCAGGATCATCCGGTGTCACGGTAACCAACTTGTGCGTCAGGGTAACCGTGTAAGTTTGAGGCTTCCCGTCGTTTGCAAAAATGTTTCCGGATACTGGATAGTCATCCGTTACTAAAGCATAACCCGCTTTGCCGTATTTGGCGATTGTTGCGGCAGTGCTGTAGTCAGATGTCGTTTGATAACCACCAGTTAAGGAATCAATCGATAATGTTTTCCCGGTCGTTGCATCAATATAGGTCACAGTTGCTTGTTCTTGATTGGCCGTATACGTCACCGTGATCTGCGTATTCAGGTCAGTGTTGGCGACGCCATCGTTACCGGCCACACTTAACTTATCAGCCGTATAACCCGTCATTATTGGTGACGTCACGGCTGTGTAAGTCCCGGTCCTCGCATTGCCAGTATTCCAATCCGTATAAACGACCGTATTAGCGACTTCATCGACCGTCCCACTTCGCTTAAACGTCACCGTTTGGACATTATCGGCCGCAGCCTGACTGCCGTTCTGATAGCGATAGTTGATCGTCTGGCGAATAGATTTAGTCAAGTCAGCAGTCGTTGTCCCTACTGGATAAGTCGGACCATTTGGATTATCAGGATCGATTGGTTCACCCGGGTATCCAGGATCATCCGGCGTCACGGTAACCAACTTGTGCGTCAAAGTGACCGTATAAGTTTGAACAACCCCATCCTCATCAAATATTTGTCCAGAGGCCGGAAAATTATCACTAGCTAATTGATAGCCCAGATCAAGGTATTTGGCAATGGTGTCAGCGGTCTGGTAATCAGATAAGGTCTGATAATTCCCAGTCAAAGTTTTTGGTTCCAAGGTCTCTCCAGTGGTCCCATCGACATATGTCACGGTCGCCGTTTCCTGGTTAAGCTGGTATGTCACCACAATCGTTGTGTTATCACTAGCTCCTGTTACTGAATCTTGACCGGCAACACTGAGCTTATCGGCAGTATACCCCGTAATCACTGGCGAAACGACCGTTTGATAAGCACCAGTGATTGCGCCACTGGTTAACCAATCCGTATAAACTACCGCTTGATTGACTTCATCAACCGTGGCGGTGCGGCTAAACGTCAGTGTTTGCACATTATCAGCCACAGCCTGACTGCCATTTTGGTAGCGGTATTCAATCGTTTGGCGGACAGCTTCAGTCAGATCATCGGTCGCTGTCCCGACTGGATATTTTGGCCCATTCGGATTATCAGGTTCAATTGGTTCCCCAGGATATCCAGGGTCATCCGGCGTCACCGTAACAAACTTATGAACCAAGGTGACTTGAAAGCTTTTGACAGTTCCATCCTCATCGAAGGACACACCGTTGTTCGGATAGTTATCACTAACCAACTCATAGCCATTATTCTCATAGTTCGCAATCGTGTCAGCTGTTCGATAGTCAGAAGTCGTGCCGTAAGCACCTTCCAAGGGAGCAGCCGTTAGTGTGGCCCCCGTCGTCCCATCGACATACGTCACGGTGGCCTTTTCTGTATTCGCTAAATAAACGTAGACCACGGTGCCGCCCTCATCGCTTAACGTCCCATTCGCAGCGATGCCTGTATTATCGGATTTTAAGGTGTAGCCAGTTTTAGGCTGTCCAACAGTCGTGTATTTCAAATAATCGTCAGCAGTCACATCCGTCCCGTGGGTCGCACGACCCGTGTCCGTTGCCACGACATGCGTCTGTCCATCTGCATCGATGTACTCGTAACGATAGACGACGTCCACATCACCAAGCGTTAAAGTACCGGGCGTCACACCAATTTGATAGTTTTGATTGACCGCACTGGTCTGATCGACAGTCGCGGTAATGGTTTTGGTACCCACCGAACTCATCCCGTCAGTCAGACGATAGCTCAGTGACTCGCCATTAACGGTCCCAGAAACGGTCGCCGTCAAATTTTTAGTCGTGCCATCAACCCAATAAACCTGACTCGGAATGGTAATCGTGGCCTTAACGGTATTGATCGTCAACGTGCCATTCACATACGTGATTTGATAATTTTGTGTTGCATCGGCAGTTGTACCGGTCATGGCATACGATCCCGCATTGGTTTCAGTTGCAGTCCCACTGCCATCCGCGGTAACGGCGGTAAAGGTCAACGCATCATAATTGGTCCCGCTGGTGACACTCGCCGCCGTCCCATGCGCCTGCCCATCGTAATCAACACTCGCATTGTTCACGGTTACAGTTAGGGCTGCCGGCTTAATCACGAGTGTGCCATTAATCTTGGTAACGGTATAATTTTTGGATAAAAGTGCCGCTTGGTCGGCATCAGCCAATCCCGCCGTCATGGTGTAAGAGCCGGCATTGATTTCAGTTGGCGTTGTAAAATCAAATTGATCATACGCCGTTCCACTAGTGACACTGACGCTAGTCCCGTGGGCCTTACCATCGTATGTCACGGTGGCATCAGCAGCGGTCAGTTCTAGTGGTGCAGCCGTTACTTTATTACTAGTTTTGGTGAACACTGACGATGCGTCGAGAACGTAATTGGACCCTAGTGCCGCTTGAATGGCCGCCTGCCCGGCCGCGTTCAAGGTCATCGTGTACGATCCAACATCGACACCCGTTAGATTTGGTTCAGCACCTTGGTAAGTGTCCGTGAAATCTGCTGCAGTCAGAATGGTTTGATTGGCCTGGCCAGCGATATCATCACTTGCGGCGGTAATGACGCCGTTCTTGATTTGAAGAATTATTTTACTCGAGCCATCCCTGACCGTAACTTGTGGCAACATTGTCAGTGAACCAGAATATTCCTGAGAAGTTGCCGCCATCAACAAAATATTTCCAACACCTTCGTTTGTAATGGTTGCTGGCGAAATTTTGACGGTAAAGGTATAGGCTGAAGCATCCGCTGAAAATGTTGGCACATAGTCATCTAAGTTGACATCGTCCGCAAGGTCATAGTAAGTCGCATATTCCTGAATAATGTCAGCCATCGCTGATTTTCCAGCAGCACTCAATGTAAAGGCATAAGTTCCGACTTGATCAAGCTCTGCCAAATCGGTATCGCCATTATAATTCGTGACCTGGCCGTTGACATCTTTATAAGCAATATCAAAATAATCTTTAACATTGCCTACATCCATAAATAATAAATATAATAGATTGACTTTTTGACCGTTCGTATCCGTTAAGTAATTACCAGCTGCATCTTGAATATTGTAAGCGATATCATTATCCGGGCTAGCTTCTGGTCCACTAATATGATCACCCAAATAATTCAGGGCCGCGTTATTCACATGATAGGTCATCGAGACAGTGCCCTTGGTCGCTAGTGAGACCGTCGCCTGGGTTTCATCCGCGCTGGCTACCGCCGATACAGCCTGAATGGCTGATTTAGTCGTCAGTGAGGTGCTGGTGGTTGTCGGTGTTAAACTTAGCGCGGCCATTGTTGCATTCGTCCGCAAACGCGTCATTGGCGTCGCGCTAGAATCTACTGAGGCATTGACTGCAACATCTGATTCTGAGGCAGTATCACTTGCCTGTTCACTAGAGTCGCTGTCATTCGAACTATCCGTTGTCGCATCAGTCGTGGAATTACCCGTCGACGGGTTCTCTTGATTACCATTCTGATTACTCGTATTTGAATCGTCCTTAGTACCTTGCGTCGTTGCCGGGGTCGTCGCATCCGAAAGCACACTAGTCCCCGTTGATTCATCCGTAGTAGCCTGATTAGTGGTCGCAACACTGGCTGAATCAGATTTTGAAGCCACCGTTGATTGCGTGTCACTTGTTTCAGATTGGGAAACGACCGTATCACTCGAAACCGTTGCGGTTGTATCCGCTTTAGTATTATCGCTGGAAGCATTTACCGTACTAGTCTCATCCGTTGCAGTTGTCGACGTTGCATCCCCGGTTTTAGTCGCAGTCCTCGACGAATTAGTGGTGGCATCTGTCTTAGCCCCGGTGCTCCCTGAATCAGTTTTAGTCGCTTCATCAGACTTTGCCGTCGACGTTGTCTCCGCCGCAGTGCTTGCCGTGGCAGCAGTATCCGCTTTCTCAGTCGTCGACGAAGCCCCTGACTTTAAAACCACGGTCTGGCTCTTGACCGTGGTCGCACTCGCATTGACATTGCTGCTACTTTCGGCGTCATCCGCAGCCGTACTAGTTGCCGCTTTGACTTGTTCCACCTGACTAAACGTTAAACCAAGTCCAACTGAAAACACCGTGATGCCGGCAGTTACCCAACGCCGGCCAGACTTGTAAAGTTTAAAATGCGTCTTACTTGTTAAACCCATTTGATTGAATCGATTTTTCATGATACAGCCTCCAAAGTTCGAACATATGAGGATAATAAGTGAGCTAAATTAATCAATCGATATTCGCACTGATCGCGAACGTTTTGATGTGATTTAATCCCCAGTTTTAATTATAAAATAGCTACTCAATTGACCCCTTCAATCATTAGTATATGTTCAAACAGGTGGAAATAACAAGGGTAAATATTAACTTATGTGGTAATATTGTTGACCAATGGTATCGATTAACGTTATAACGCTGTTAGTTTATCGACCAAACTCAGGTCTAGCCTCATTCTTCGGATGCTTTGTTCATTCAACATCGTTACCAGATAAACCGTTATTTTTCGATTTGAACCGCACCAATCACTTCTTGTATTCTGAGATTAATTCGTCGATTATCACAATTTGTACGGTCACAGAAGATGACGACTTCTCGCTAGTTGGATCCTAAAAATCGGGACGAAAAATAGATCACCACAAAAAAGTGCTGATCGATTTTAGATATGAGGCACAACCAACTATTGGCGTCCTTTCCATAAGAGCAGAAGTGTCTGAGGCTGGCCGCCAGTCTCGCAGCAGTCCAATCCAAAAATTATGGCTTTTGCCTTAAATTACGGCTTGCTGATAGCATCTCGTTTCTGTTGGAATCTTTATCTGCAAGCCGGATCACAGGTACTTCGCTGACATGGCAGTCAGTATAAAGTATAGCTTGAGTACGGCCGGACATGACAATCCCACATGAACATTAAATACGCATCTGTCTACCTTTAAACATGAATAAGACTGAAGCCACTGTCAGAACAATTAACAATAACAAAACACCTAGATTACCTCCTGTTGTTCCTTGAAATGTACTAAATAAACTGGCTACGATGGTTGTACTCATCGCACCAACAAACTGCTGGAGCGTATTCAAGATACCATTTCCATCTGTTTGTTCAGATTTTGTTAGTTGCGATAAAGCCACTGCCATCAGATTGCTCGCCGCAAAACCAACACCCATCATCAATACAACATCAAACATTAATAGCGCCATAAAACTGGCCCGAGAAAAATAAACAGTTGTCAAAAGCATCCCAATAAACATTAGCATTAGCCCTAACAAGATTGGGCGATAAGGGCCAAATCGATCCATGATAATGCCGGACAAAGGGGCCAAAACTGCAACCAGAATTGCACCGGGAAACATAAAAAGGCCTGATAGCGCGGCAGAAACATGTAATCTAAGTTGTAAATAATTCGGCAGAATGAAGGATAAGCCCAAAACAGTTGCTTGAATCGCTAACACACCAAATAGTCCAGTAACAAATTGACTGTTTTTAAAAATAGTCAAATTGAGAATTGGTTTGTTTCTGTTGAAACGATAAAAAAATCCAAAACTGATCAAGCTGATGAGGCCCAAAAACCAAGATAAGTTTTCTATAGCTAGCAATAATGTAGATAGACCAATTGCCAAGCAGAGAAAACTAATAAAGTTAAATGGTTCCCCTCTCTTATGACTTTCATATCCGATGCCATCCACACCTAAAAATAGAGATAGGACTAAAAATGGAAGCAAAAATAAAAAAATACGACGCCAGTCAAATAACGAAAGCATCAAGCCACCATATGTTGGACCAATTGCGGGCGCTAAAGAAGTGGTCATCGTTGCAATCCCCATCATTAAGCCCCGTTTACTTTTTGGTGCGTAATTCAAAATGATATCAAACATTAGTGGCAGAGCTATCCCCGTTCCGACTCCTTGAATGATCCTTCCAAGCACAAGAACTAATAAACTTGGAGAAAGAAAATCCAGGAGTACGCCTAAAGCAAATAATAAATTGGCAGTGATAAATAGTGTTTTAATTGAAAAATTACGAACTAAAAAAGTTGAAAGTGGAATAACAATTGCTAGTGCTAACAAGTAGCTAGTCGTTACCCATTGAATTGTTGCACTAGTGGTGTTGAACTCAGCCATTAGAGTTGGAAAAGTAACATTCATGGATGTTTCAATCAAGACTCCTGCAAAGCTCATAATCGCTGTCGCAATGATTGCTGGTACAACTCGCCATCTTTTATGATTCATAATCGACTGCCTCCAAATTATTCAATGCAAATTTTTCTTTGCAAATTCATCATAACTTGGATATTTTGAAAATAGAAGTAGGCACTTTTTTGTTCGATAGTTTCCAAAAAGTAGCAACTAACCAAAAAGTGCGTCCTTTACGAGGCTGCTAATTTAAGTGGCTGCCCGCTACAATATTAACCAGCAATCTGTTTTTGGCCTTTTCAAGATTAACGGCCAAGAAACGTTTTGGCGTGAGACGCATTAGGTTAGCGAGCTTTCCATGAAACTTTATTTTAACGCCCTAGTCTTACGTACAAAAGCGACAAACTTAACACCAATGGCAAACAAAACACGTCATCGCATCCCACAAAAAAGGTGTAAAAAAACAGGCCACCACAAAAATGTGATGACCTGTCCTCACCATTAGCCCAGCCTAAGCTGCAACCAATGATTGTTGACGTTGTGATTTAGCCACGACGACGTTCTGGGATACGAGCAGCCTTACCATGTAAGTTACGCAAGTAGTATAACTTGGCACGACGTACGCGACCTTGACGAACGACATCAATTGCGGCAACCCGTGGTGTGTGTAATGGGAATGTCCGTTCCACACCAACACCGTTACTGATCTTACGAACAGTATAGGTTTCGCTGATACCGGAACCATGGCGCTTGATAACAACACCTTCGAATAATTGGATCCGTTCGCGAGTACCTTCGACAACTCGTGCATGAACACGAACTGTATCACCGGCACGGAAATCAGGGATATCCGTACGAAGTTGTTCGTTGGTGATCTTTTCGATTAATTGATTTTGACGCATAATGTATTTCTTCCTTTCGCCGACATTCGTGACAACCTGGTCAGCGGAACATCGTTAATGGGCACAATAGCCAATAAATAGAATACCACATCCGCGACCGGACGTGCAAGTTTTTCTTAACTTTTTCATCGAACTGGTGCGCACATGCTATGCTTGTTCCGCGTCCGCTTTGATTTCAGCTAGCATCTGCCGCGCCTTGCCAGACAACGACAAACCCGCTAACATATCGGGCCGCCGTTCATAGGTGCGTTTAAGCGCCTGTTCTAAGCGCCAGTCATCGATTTTACCGTGATCCCCACTCAGTAAGATGTCAGGGACTTTCATACCCCGGAAATCAGCTGGGCGTGTGTATTGGGGATATTCCAACAAGCCACTCGAGAACGAATCCCCTGGTGCGGAGTCCTCATTCCCCAACACACCTGGCAACAAGCGAACAGTGGCGTCAATCATCACCATCGCACCAAGTTCGCCACCAGTTAGGACATAATCGCCTAATGAGACTTCATCCGTCACTAATGACCGAATCCGTTCATCATAGCCTTCATAATGGCCACAGATGAAGGTCAGGTGTTCTTCCTTAGCGAAGTCTTCAGCGACGTGTTGGTTGAACTGAACCCCAGCTGGATCAAGCAAAATCACGCGTCCAGGTTGCGGATGCTTCTCCTGAACACTCGCCAATGCATCAAAAATCGGTTGTGGCTGTAGCAACATGCCAGCACCACCGCCGTATGGATAGTCATCGACATGGTTATGTTTATCGGTCGTAAAATCACGGAAATTCGTCACATCCACGTTAATGACC
The DNA here is from genome assembly GCF_023806745.1 of Lactiplantibacillus sp. B652. NCBI lineage: Bacteria > Bacillati > Bacillota > Bacilli > Lactobacillales > Lactobacillaceae > Lactiplantibacillus > Lactiplantibacillus sp. B652. The sequence goes on from NZ_JAMSKY010000002.1 coordinate 121,778, forward strand.
TGCTTTTCGATGGCGTTACCAATCATCGATTCGTGCAGCGGCCCAGCAAACATCTCTGGAAACAGGCTTAAAATATCGATTTGCATTAATCAATCAGCCCTTCCATTAATTCAACCGTCACGACCCCGGCATCCAAATCAACCTTTTTGATGACCTGCGGAATTTTTGGCAACAACACATCCGCTTGTCCGTGTGCTCGTTTAACGACCCAGACATCGTTGGCGCCTGGTGACAAGATTTCCTTAATCGTTCCCAGTGGCTCGTCATCAGTCGTCACGACGTCTAAACCGACGATTTGATGATAGTAATACTCACCAGCTGGTAATTGATGCAAGGCTTCAGCGGGCACTTTGATCGTCCATCCCTTATAACCTTCAACATCATTAATATTGTCCAAGCCCTCAAAAGTCAGAAAATATAGGCCCTTTTGTTCGCGTGCTTTTGCGACTGTGACGGTAATTCCACCAGCCGTTGCATCTGGCGACTTAAACAGGACCAGTTGTTGCCCGACTTTAAATCGTTCTTCAGGAAAATCAGTCACAACGACGACCTTCACTTCACCACGAATGCCGTGGGTATTAACTAGGGTTCCAACACGATAGTAATCCATGCGTTACCTGCCTCCTCATTTCATCTCAATGACTAAGTAAATTATTCTAACACATCTGATGCCAATCAAGCACCCACTCTGACCATCCGGCGACAAACCCTATTTAGACTATCCCGGTCTCGGACTAGCTTGGCAATTGCTCCGAGGATAATAAAAAACTCTTAAACAAAACATCACTGCTTCGCTCAAGAGTTTTTTTGTTGTCCGTCTTCGATCGTAAGCCGGACACGTTTTGGTCCTGAAACTCGGACACTATACACAATCGTCCGAATTGCGGAAGCAACCCGTCCCTGCCGGCCAATGACCCGACCAATATCTTCGGCGTTAACCGTCAAGTTGTATTCAAGGTACCGTGTGGTTTCCTTGAAATTGACTTGAATATCGTCCGGGTATTGAACTAACGGGGTAACAACTGTGATGATTAAAGCTTTAATATCTGCCATGATCTATTACCGCTTTATTATTTAGTGAACTTAGCTTCGTGGTACTTCTTCATGATACCGGCCTTGGATAAGATATTCTTAACCGTATCTGAAGGTTGGGCACCATTGTTCAACCAACCGAGGATATCTTCCTCTTCAAGCTTAACTTGGGCTGGTTCAGTAAGTGGGTTGTATGTGCCGACTTGGGCGATAAAACGACCATCACGTGGTGAACGTGAATCTGCGACAACAATCCGGTAAAATGGATTTTTCTTTGAACCCATCCGCTTTAGACGAATCTTGACTGACATTTAAACACCTCCCGAATTCTTTAACAGGTAATAATATACCAGTAAATCAATAGCTTGTAAAGGACTTTTTCTTGACAGGCTAAAAATTCTTACTGATTAGCGTTTGCGACGGCGCATGGCCTTGGCTAAACGCTTTTGTTTTTTCTTCTTCGTCTGACGAACCATGCGCTTCATCGCCATTTGCTGCATCTTACCGCCGATGCCGCCACCGCCATTTGCGCCGCCCATGAGGCCTTCCATACCGGAGAAGTTCCCCTTGGACATTTGATTCATCATTTTCTTGGTCTGATTAAATTGTTTGATCATCCGGTTGACTTCATGAATCGGACGTCCAGAACCGGCCGCAATTCGCCGCCGACGAGACGGATTCAGTAGGTCTGGATCAGCCTTTTCAGCTTTGGTCATTGAATAGACGATCGCACGAATATGTGCAATATCCTTGGGATCCATGTTCAGGTTCTTCATGGCCGGGTTGTTGGCCATGCCGGGAATCATTTTCATGATGTCTTCCATGTTCCCCATCTTGTCGACTTGGTCCAATTGGTCAATGAAATCGTTGAAGTCAAAGGTATTCTCCTGAATCTTCAGGTTCATTTCTTCGGCTTGTTTTTCATCGTATTGCTGTTGCGCTTTTTCGATCAGCGTCAGCATATCACCCATACCAAGGATTCGGTCTGCCATCCGGTCTGGGTGGAAGACGTCCAAGTCGGTCATTTTTTCACCTTGACCAACGAACTTGATGGGTTTACCAGTCACGGCGCGAATTGATAAGGCCGCCCCACCACGGGTGTCACCATCTAACTTGGTCAAAACGACCCCGGTGACGTCGAGCTTATCGTTAAACCCTTCGGCAGTATTAACGGCGTTTTGCCCAGTCATCGCATCGATAACTAACAAAATTTCATCTGGATGAACTAAATCTTTGATGTTGGCCAATTCATTCATCAGCTGTTCATCGATTTGTAGCCGCCCAGCCGTATCAATGAAGACGTAATCGTTATGATTTTCTTGGGCTTGCGCCATCCCTTGACGAACGATTTCCACGGGATCGACATCGGTTCCTAATTGGAAGACTGGCACATCGATCTGCTGACCAACCTGTTGCAATTGTTCAATCGCAGCGGGCCGGTAAACGTCAGCCGCAATCATTAACGGCCGTGCGTTTTGTTCGTTCTTCAACTTCAGGGCTAATTTACCGACCGTCGTCGTTTTCCCGGCCCCTTGAAGCCCAGCCATCATGATAACGGTTGGAATTTTAGGTGATTTATTCAGTGGGACTGCTTTTTCACCCATCGTTTTCGTTAATTCTTCATCAACGATCTTCACAATTTGTTGTGCTGGATTTAACCCTTCCAGCACCTTTGCGCCGAGCGCGCGTTCGCGAACCGTTTTAACAAAATCCTTAACCACCGTAAAGTTAACGTCGGCTTCCAGTAAGGCTAACCGAATTTCACGCATCGTGGCTCGTAAATCGCTTTCCGAGATCTTCCCTTTGCGCCGTAAATTGGTCATTGCTTTTTGTAACCGTTCCGTTAGGCCTTCAAATGCCATTGGTGTCACCTAACCTTTATTATTATTCTGAGTCAGCTTCTAAGTTGACTAGTTGTTGAATCATCTTAATTAACTGGGTATCCCCATGATAATGTTGCTTAATATAGTCAGAGATCGCGTCGACTTCATGATTACGTTCCACGAAGTCCTTGTAGAGGTGCAGCTTAGCTTCGTAACCTTCTAAGATCTTTTCCGTCCGTTTGATATTGTCATACACGGCCTGCCGTGAAACGGAGAATTCCGCTGCAATCTCGCCTAAGGAATAGTCGTCAGCGTAGTACAGTTGAATATATTCTTTTTGCTTGTTCGTTAACAAGGGCTCGTAGAACTCAAATAACGAATTGATTCGATAATTTTTTTCAATTTCCATGCGGGACTCCTCACGCTCATAATCACAGACTACACACTAAATAAGAGTACCGATTTTATCGGCATTCGTCAACTATCAGTCGCGATTTCAGTTAAAAATAAATGGCAATCGTTCCCGACCGGAACAATTACCATTTATGGTCAGCTAGATACGCTTCAACAGCGATTAGCCAGTAATAATATCCTTGAACAAGCCATAAACAAAGTCGTTGGCATTAAACGGTCGTAAATCAGTGACCTTTTCGCCTAATCCCACGTACTTGACAGCGAGATGTAGCTCATTACGAATTGCCAGCACGATCCCACCACGAGCCGTCCCATCGAGTTTCGTCAGGACGATTCCGCTGACATCCGTAGATTGTTTAAACAACTTGGCTTGATTGAGGGCATTTTGCCCGGTGGTTGCGTCTAAGACCAGTAACACCTCATGGGGCGCGTCCGGGATCTCACGGGTGATGACCCGTTTGATTTTTTCCAACTCATTCATCAAGTTGACTTTGTTTTGCAACCGACCGGCAGTATCGACGAATAGCACGTCGTAATCTTCGGCCTTAGCCTTTTTGACGGCATCGAAGCAGACCGAGGCTGGATCACTCTTCTCGGCCTTAGCGACGACGTCAACCCCATCGCGTTGCCCCCAGACTTGTAACTGCTGGATGGCCCCAGCTCTAAAGGTATCGCAAGCCGCCAACAAGACTTTCTTGCCCTGTTGCTTATACATATTGGCCATTTTACCGATGGTGGTCGTCTTACCGGCCCCGTTGACCCCAACGAATAAAATCACGGTTGGGCCACTGGCAGCCATGTGAATCGAATTATCTTCGCCTTCACCGGCTTCACCGTACATATCAACCAGCTTTTCAACGATGACGCTTGAAATTTCTTTCTTGCTCTTCGCATTCTTGAGTTTGACCTCATCGCGTAGTTCATCACTGATACGCATCGCCGTTTCGTAACCTACATCGGATTCGATCAAGGTATCTTCCAAGTCGTCAAAGAACGCTTCATCGACGTGCCGGAAGTTTGCTAAGAACGCATTGATGCGGTCCCCGAACGTCTTCCGTGACTTCTTCAAACCGCGGTCATACCGTTCTGCTTCGGTCGGTTCGTCGTTGGCTTCAGCTTCTGTCGTCGCTGGCGTTTCAGATTCTGCCGACGTATCTTTGTTTTCAGCTGCTGGTGTGGTTTCAACCGTAGACTGCTGGTCAGTCACGGTCTCTTCCGATTGGGTCGCTACTTGAGAGGCCACGGACTCAACTGGTGCCGACTGACTGGCTACCGCAGTATCGCTGGAAACTGGTGCTTCACTGGTTTTGGCCGTTCCTGCTTGAGCGGCTGATTCACGTAAGGCCGCTAAAGACTGGGCCACCATCTCACTGGCCGTTAGTGGCGCAGCTGAAACGGTCGCTTCTTCATTGTCGGCGGCCGACTGCTCAGTTGGTTCAACATCGACTTGAGATTGTGCGTCTGTTTGTGCCTCAACTGTTGCTTCACGGACATCAGCTTCACTTGCAGCGACCGTTGCGTGCTGATTTTCAGCACTAGTACTGTCAGCGGCACTCGAATTGGCGCTACTTTCAGAGGTCGTCGTCTCGTTGACCGCCGTCATTGATTGTTGGGACGTCGTATTGCTAGCCGCAGAAGTAGGTGCCGACGCTTGACTCGCCGTTGCAGAAGCGGCACTAGCGGTCGAATTGGCCTGTGAGTCATCGGATTCAGGTAAGCTGAACGCCTTTTTTAATCGACTAAATAATCCCATCTGTAACACTTCCCTTTTATTTTAATTTTGATTATCTTTCAAGTCTGATAATGAGACCGAAACCATTTTGGAGACCCCAGATTCTTCCATCGTGACCCCATATAGCACGTCAGCGTGCATCATCGTCCCTTTACGGTGCGTGATAATCACGAATTGCGTGCCCGTTTGGAAATCATTCAAGTACTGGCTGAAACGGTCGACATTGGCATCATCCAACGCCGCTTCGGCTTCATCCAAAATACTAAATGGCACGGGCCGAACTGCTAAAATGGCAAACAGTAACGTAATCGCCGTCAATGCCCGTTCACCACCAGAGAGCAGACTCAGTCGCTGGAACTTTTTACCAGGTGGCTGGGCCATGATGTCGACCCCACTGGTCAATAAGTGGTCCGGATCCGTTAAAATCAATTCAGCCTTCCCGCCGCCAAACATTTGCTCAAAAATCGTACTGAATTCGCTGGCGACTTGGTCAAAAGCGGTTTTGAAGCGAGTCGCCACCGTCGTATCCAAGTCAGTCATCGTTTGCAGCAGATGTTCCTTAGCTTCCTTCAAGTCATTGGCTTGATTGTTCAAGAAGTCAAAGCGTTCCTTGACCCGCTCAAACTCGTCAATGGCACCAAGGTTGACCGTTCCAATTTCATCCAGCCCCCGTTTGAGTAGTTTCAATTGCTCGCTAATGGCTGGTAATTCGAGCGGACTGACGTCTTCTTGAGCCGCTGCAACCGTCAGTTGATACTTCTCGGCTAAATCAGCCGTCGCATGGTCGACTTCGCCGGTGAGCTTTGTCTGACTGAGTTCTAAGCGCCGATAGTCATCCGTCGCCGCGGCTGCTAATTGCTGCAGCCGCACTTGCTTAGTCGACAACGCTTCAACATCGTCATTGAGGGTTGCTAATTGATTTTCACAAGTAGCCTGTGCTTTTTGGACCTCCGTTTGTTGCGCTTTAGCCTTCTTTAAGACCGCATCACGCTCAGCCACGGACATCTGCTGACTGGCTAAGGTCGTTTGGATCGCAGCTAGGTCTTGTTCCGTTTGCTGCTTAGTCTGTTGTGCTTGAGCCAAATTAGTTTGACATTGCGTTAACTGTTGCTGTGTCTGCTTGACGTGCTCTTGCGCCGTAATCAGCGCTTCACGTTGCGCCTGCAGTTTAGCTGCCTGAGTCTGTTGATAGCTTTCATAGTCAGTTTGTTGTTGCTGAACGGTCGCCATCTTAGCTTGATAATCCGCTAGCTTAGCGGCGTTCTCCGCTTGGGCCTGTTGATTGCGCGCTACCAACTCATCGTAACTATCATCGGCTTGTGCTTGCTGCTGTTCATAGGCCAAGGCCTTGACTTGCCGACTCAGCTGAGTCTGTTCGCTCTGTGCAGCCTGTAATTGTGCCTGCACTTGGCTGAGTTGGTCCTTAAGCTGGCTGAGTTGTTGACGTGAAGTTTCAACCTGAGCTGTCAGATCCTGGTTGGCTTTCTTTAAGTCGGCCAACCCTTGTTCGTAGGTCACGAGTTCGGATTGCATTTGCTGAACATTAGCTGCAATCTTTTCAGCAGATTGCTGTTGTTGTAACAGACCGTTATCGTCGTGACGCGTCGCCCCACCAGTAATCGCACCACTTGCCGCAATCGTTTCACCATCGACCGTGACCAGTTTGCACCGGAAACGGCGTGTTCGTGAAATCGCCATGGCATGATCCAGCGTATCCACAATGGCAGTTGTGCCTAATAAATAGCGCTTGATTGCCATCAGTCGCGGTTCACAATCGACTAGCTCGCTGGCAACGCCTAAAACACCGGGCTGTTGTAACAGTTCGTGTTCCGTATTAACTGGCAATTGCCGTGCCGTGATTCGTTCAATCGGCAGAAACGTCGCCCGACCAGCATGATTTTGCTTCAAGAAATTAACGACCGCTTTAGCCGTTTGTTGCGTGTCACAGACCACGTTTTGCAACTGGCCACCTAACGCCACTTCGACCGCTTTCGTGTACTGTGCTGGCACGGTCAGTAATTCTGAGACCGCACCGGCGACCCCGCTGAATTGCTGCCGGTGTTGTAAGACCATCCGCACACCCGCATAAAAATTCGTGTAGCGTTCCTGAACGGCTTGCAGGGCTTCTAACCGCGACTTTTCACGTTGCATCATCCCTGCCGCATCCAACCAGCGTTGTTGCTGAGTATCGATTTCTTCAGCGTTGTGCTTAACTTGCGCCTGTTGGGCCGTTAGTTTCGACTGTTGCTGATTGACTTGATTTTCTAAGTCCCGTTGGTCGCGATTATGCACGTCGACGGTTGTCTGGACCCGTTTCAAGTTCGCTTGCGCTTGGGCCAATCGTTCGGCTAATGCGCTACTCTGCGTTCCTGATTGTTGATGTTGCTTAGTTAAGTTTTTGGCTTCATTATTCAGTTCGGCCTGGATCTGCTTTTCATCAATATAAGCATTGCGTAGCTTCTCTAGCTCATCCGCCAATTGTTGGCGTCCAGCAGCACTAGTGGCCGTTGTCAGCTCAGCAACCGTCGCCTTTAAGGTTTTAACTTGATTTTGTTGCTCAGCCAAGGTTTGCTGCAGCTGGCCTTGTTGCTCGGTCAGTTCAGCAATCTGCCGCTCAGTCGTCGTCAGCGTCGCATTCAAACGTTCCTGTTCAGATTGTTGATTTTGCCGCCGTTCTGCGTCGACCCCTTGCTGACCCTGTGTATTCTCAATGGTCTTGGTCAAATCGAGATTCTGAGCGGCTAACTCATCCTTATGCTTCAAGGCAGCCGTTTGTTGCGTTTTAAGCTCGGCCAATTTGGTCGCACCCGCATCCACATCTCGCTGGTACTTGGCAACCAGTGCCTTCGCATTAGTCAGTTTTTCGTTGACGCCTTGTAACTGGTCACGAGCAATCGTCAACTTTTTGACCAGCCGTGAGCGGTCTAGATAATCATACTTTTGCTTTTGATCCTGATAGTCGCGTGCCAAGCTGGCTTGTTCTTCTAGCGGGCCTTTTTGCTGATTTAATTCAGCGATAATATCATTCACGCGGTCTAAATAATCAGTCGTTTCGGCCAGCTTATTTTCCGTCGTGAGCTTATCTTTTTTATATTTCAATACCCCCGCGACATCTTCAATGATGCTACGGCGGTCTTCTGGTTTAGCGTTAAACACGGCCTCGACTCGGCCTTGTGAAATCACTGAAAATGAATCTTTGCCCAGTCCAGTATCAATCATCAAATTAGTAATATCTTTTAAACGACAGGATTGATTATTAATTAAATAATCGCTATCCCCATTACGGAAGAGTTTCCGCGTGATACTGACCTCAGCATAGTCGAGGGGGAGAAAATGATCACTATTATCAAAAGTAATCGTGACTTTCGCCATATTTAACGGTTTGCGATTCGCCGAGCCGGCAAAAATCACATCGGTCATCTTGGTGCCACGCAGACTTTTGACCGCCTGCTCACCAAGCACCCAGCGAATAGCTTCAATAATGTTACTCTTACCACTACCGTTTGGGCCGACAATTCCCGTCATTCCGGCTTGAAAATCAATTTTGGTTTTATCAGCGAACGATTTGAATCCACTGATTTCTAATGATTTAAGTTGCATTCGACACAAACTTCCTGTAATTATTAGTCGTCTTGGGTTGGCTGACTATTTAATGGCACTGATCACCGCACACGTCCATTGACTTAAACGAGCAGGCAACGGACGGCTCCGGGTTGCTTGACCGGTTGCTAGTTAGTCGCCCACGCACTGTCATAATCGCATCGCGAGTCACACGCAGACTAGGACCAGTACGTCTTCAACTGATGACAACCTGCAATTTTTGACCACTAAACGTCCACCCAATCGTTGATTATTGTTGTTGTAACTGTGAATAGGCTTGCCGGGCAGCACTCTGCTCAGCTTCCTTCTTGGAATGGCCGCGACCTTCACCGATTTTTTGACCATCGGCAACGACGGCAACCTCATAAGAACGTTCGTTAGCTGGGCCTTCCTGTTCGATCAGCTGATATTCAATGGCCACATCACCGTCACGTTGGAGGTATTCCTGTAACGTGGTCTTATAATCGAACACGCCGTCAAAACGTCCTTCATCCAGCTTTGGAAAAATCACTTGGTGAACGAACTTCAAGACGGGTTCGCGGCCTTGGTCCAGGTAGAGCGCACCCACGAAGGATTCGAAGATGTCACATAACAGTGAATCACGTTCCCATGCGCGGGCCTTTTGTTCACCCTTACCTAGACGAATATATTGTGGAAAGTCACATTCACGAGCAAAGCTGGCGAAACTTTCTTCGCAGACCATTGCTGCCCGTAAACGAGTCAACTTGCCTTGGGGCATGTCTTTATAACGTTTGTATAAATATTCGGATACCACTAATTCCAAGACGGCATCCCCCAAAAATTCGACCCGTTCGTAATATTTTAATTGCTGATCCTGATGCTCGTTGACGTATGACGCCTGAGTAAAGGCCTCCGCTAGTAACGCAGGATCATTGAAGACGATGCCAAAGCGTTCTTTGAGCATTGCAGCTAATTCAGTTATCATTTGAAACTTCCTTTCAGATTTTGTTTGAATGCCTGTCAATCCCAGTTGTGCTGGGGGCATCAAAAATACGCTTGTCCATGGAGACACACCGGTCAAGCCATTGCGTATCATAACATTATACTATGATTTAGGGGTTAATAACAACGTTAGCGCCTAGGTGAGACGTGATTCAGGCCAATTAAAAACAGGTACGCTGCACATCGCATACCTGTTTTTAAGGCGGATCGTCTTATTTAGCTTGATGAGCAGCCACGTAATCGACCACTTCACCGACCGTTGATAGCTTTTCAGCATCTTCATCTGAAATCTCACTACCAAAGGTATCTTCTAATTCGAGTACAAACTCGACAAAATCAATGGAATCAGCATCCAAATCGGTTTGCAAGTTCATGCTGTTGGTAATCGTTGCCTTATCAACTTCGAACCGATCAGCAATGATATCCGCAATTTTATCGAAAATTTCTTCTTTCGTCATGTAAAAATCCCTCACTAACTTGAATTCACTAAAGTATTCTAATCGTTTTCAGCAGGATTGTCTACACTTGCTTGCTGATTAGCCTGTTGATTTGCAAAATATTCCGCGACACCCGGTACGATATCGGTGCTGACCATCTGCCGAATTTGCCGGATCGTATTAACGATCGTCGGCGCTTTACTAGAACCATGCGTCTTGACAACTGGCGCTTTCAAGCCCAGTAGCACGGCACCACCATATTGCGAGTAGTCCATTTGTGAGCGAATCTCGTTGAACCCGTTCTTGAGGAGTAAGCCACCCAGTTTACCACTAATCCCGGTATTGTAGACCGCATCCTTCACGAGACCCAGCATTGAGCGCGCGGTCCCTTCGATACTTTTCAATACCGCGTTACCCGTGAACCCGTCAGTGACGACAACATCCGCCACCCCGTTCAATAAATCGCGAGATTCAACGTTACCGATAAAGTTGACCCCTTCCGTTTGCGAAAGCAGTTCAAAGGCCGCCTTGTGTACTTTATTCCCCTTGTCGTCCTCAGTCCCATTGTTTAACAGCGCGACCCGAGGATGTTTGGCCTGCATCATCCGCTCAGCGTAGTACGTCCCTAAGACACCGTATTGTTGAAGGTTCAAAGGCTTACTGTCCGCATTGGCACCGATATCCATCATGACAAAGTTAGACTGATTGGCGTTACGGACGACCGGCAAAACGGTCACGAGTCCCGGCCGGTCAATCCCTTTGATTCGTCCGACGATAAATAAGCCAGCCGCGAGCACCGCTCCCGAATTACCGGCGGAGAAGAAGGCGTCCGCTTGCCCATCTTTGACTGCTTGGGCCGCCATCACGATTGACGAGTGCTTTTTACGGCGAACCGCTCGAACTGGTTCATCTTCCATCGTAATCACTTCATCAGCGTTGATAATCTGAATCCGGTCCCGGTTTTTCAGTTGGGCGTTGATCACATCTCGTTGCCCATAGAGTAAAAAGACCGTGTCCTCAAATAAGTCCCGAGCCTGTTCAACCCCTTCAATCACTGCGTTAGGCGCGTAATCGCCACCCATAGCATCAATCGCAATTTTAATCATTGTGTCACCATTCCTCTCATCACGGTACGCGATTTGTTTGTTAATCAAGTGTTCCTACTGCTGCTAGCTTGGCGCTCAAATACGTCGCTAGCGCATGGTTCTCAGGTTCATCCTGCCAATTTGGTCGCTGAACGATGGCGTGGGCATCCTGCTGTGCCACCTGTAAGACGGTCAAATCCGCAATCGGGTCGCCGACTTTGAAGGCCGGCATCCCGGATTGTTTGACCCCCAAGACGTCACCGGCGCCCCGCAGTTCCAAGTCCTTTTGCGCAAGCACAAAACCATTAGTCGTCTTGGTCATGATTTGCATCCGTTCGATTCCCTGCTGATTTTTCGGGTCCGCCACTAAAATACAGTAAGACGCCTTAGTTCCTCGTCCGACCCGACCACGCAATTGGTGAAGCTGGGCCAAACCAAACCGGTCGGCATCATAAATCATCATGATCGTCGCATTTTTGACATCCACCCCAACTTCAATGACTGTCGTCGAAACGAGCAATTGAATCTCGTTAGCTTTAAACGCCGCCATCACCGCTTCTTTTTCTTCCGGTTTCATGCGACCGTGTAACAATCCGACCTTGACCTGCGAGCCAAAATACTCTTGCAAGTTTGCGGATAAAGCTTCGGCGTTCTTCACGTCTAACGTTTCCGATTCTTCAATCAGCTGGGTGACCACGTAAGCTTGCGAGCCATTGTCAATTTGCTGGTGAACGAAACTCAACGCGGAATTGGCCTGGTTACTGCGAACCCACGTCGTTTGAATCGGTTGCCGGCCAGCAGGTAGCTCGTCGATTTCTGAAACGTCCATTTCGCCGTACGCAGTGATCGCCAGGGTCCGCGGAATCGGGGTCGCCGTCATCGCAAGCGTATCAGGCTGACCACCTTTTTGACGAAAGGCCGCCCGTTGATTGACCCCAAACCGGTGTTGCTCATCAGTAATGACCAGTCCAAGGTTGGCATACTCGACGCCATCTTGAATCAGCGCATGCGTTCCAATCAACAGGTTGATCTCGCCAGCGGCCAGCGCTGCCAAGAGTGTCTTTCTGGCAGCCGGTTTGGTTGCACCCGTCAACAAAGCGACGTTAACGTCCGTGTCGGCGAAAACTTTTGCTAAATTATTGGCATGTTGTTCTGCCAAGATTTCGGTCGGTGCCATCAGTGCTGCTTGATATCCCGCCGTAATTGCCGCGTACATGACGATGGCCGCCACGATCGTCTTCCCGGAACCAACGTCACCTTGTAACAGCCGGTTCATATGTTTCGGCGACTTTAGGTCTAAACAAATTTCGTTGACGACTCGTTTTTGGGCACGCGTCAATTCAAACGGTAGCGTCTTAATGAACGCTTTTAGTCGTGAATTGTCATAGGCAATCGCAATGCCATCCGTCGTCGCGTCAGACTGCTTCAACGCCTGCATCTGCATTTGAAACAGCAAAAATTCTTCGTAGGTCGCTGAACGTCGGGCCGCAGTCGAATCCGCTTGGCTGGCTGGAAAATGCATGTCATGAATCATCTGCCGCCGGGGTAACAAGCGATATTTTGCACGCAATGGCTCCGGTACGATATCCGTAATGACCGGCGCATAGCTGTCATACGCCTGTTTGATTAATTTTTGAATGGTGCCCTGCTTCACTGACTTACTAGCAGGATAAATTGAGCCAAACGCCGAATCCGCATTATTGGGATTGATAATTTTCATCCCAGTCAAACTACTGCGCGTCGCATCCCACTTGCCATAAACCGCTAAGTCTTGCCCCGTTTCAATCTGTTTCATCAGATAAGGTTGATTAAAAAAGGTGACCATGTACACATCGTGGTCAATCAGCAGGCGAAAATTCAAACGGTTCTTTTTGCGACCAAACCGCGCCAAGACCGGTTCAGACGCCACCGTGCCTTTGAGCGTGACTTTCTCTTGATCTGCAATTTCATTGACGTCTTTGACTTGGAGATCTTCATAGCGAAACGGATAATAAGTCAACAAGTCCGCAATCGTATTAATGCCGAGGGCTGCCAAGGCCTTTTGACGGGTCGGACCGACACCGCTTAACGTCGCGACTGCATCACTCAATTGTTGGGCCACGCTTGACCACCTGCCTTTCTATCAAACTCAAAATCTACCGTCATTGCAGAGACCGCTACATACATTGGTCATATTTACATGACTGCCGCGAATTGCGGCTTACACATAGACACGACCAAGCGCGTATCTCGAATAACAGTCAATCATCATTATTATACCAAAAATTCAGTTTTACGCTTACCGCAACGGCTGACTGAACAAAAACAGGCCCCAGCATCGCTGCCAAGCCCTATTTTTGCGAAATCTTATTATTCAACTGATACGAGGAATGGATAAACCGGCTGATCACCCTCATGAATTTCAATTTCTAATTCATCATCCAAGTCTTGGACTTTGGCCGCCAATTTATCGGCATCCGCCTTAGTTGCATCTTGGCCATAAATGATCGTGACGAGCTCGCTATCCTCATCCAACATGGCTTTAACCATGTCTAATGCCGCCGTATCGCGATCAGGGTTCGTAATGACGATTTTGCCATCAACTAAGCCCATGTAATCATCTTTCTTGATTGCCAAACCATCGATGGTCGTGTCACGCACCGCATGAGTCACTTGACCGCTGACTACCGTGCTCAAAGTCTCTTCCATCGCCGCTTGGTTATCATCAAGACTGGCTTCCGCATTGAAGGCCAACATCGCGGTCATCCCTTGTGAAATGGTCTGACTGTGGATGATCTTAACCGGGACGTCAGCAACTTCTGCCGCCTGTTCAGCAGCTAAGAAAATATTTTTATTGTTTGGCAAAACTAATGCCTGCTTGGCACCACTGTCGTTGACAGCCTTGACGATATCCGCCGTACTTGGGTTCATCGTCTGACCACCAGCGATAATGTCAGTGACCCCGAGGCCTTTGAACAGCTTGCCAATCCCATCACCGGATGAAACTGAAATAATGGCGTAACCGTGCATGTCAACTTGTGGTTGCGATGGCATGGCTGGTTCTGCAGTTGCTTGGGCTTCACTTTCTTTATCGTGTTCCATGATAGTTTCTTGTTGAAGCCGCATGTTGTCCACTTTAACCTTGATGAGGGCACCAAAACGTTGGCCCCAAGTCATAACATCACCAGGATGTTCCGTGTGGACGTGGACCTTAACGATTTCATCGTCGTTAATGACTAACAATGAGTCACCAAGTTGGGCTAAGTAATTGTAAAAGGTATCGTAGTCAAACTTATGATCAACTAACTTACCATCACCAATTCGAACCATGATTTCAGTACAGTAACCGTACTTAATATCGTTCGGATCTAATTGGCCCTGGACACTCTGATGATGAGCAGCATCGATCATTGAATCCATTTCAGCATCGTCTGGCACGTAGTCTTGCGATTCATCGACTTTACCACTCAGCGAGTCACTGAAGGCTTCTAAGACAAAGGTCAACCCTTGACCACCAGAATCAACGACACCGACCTGTTTTAAGACAGGCAAAAGGTCTGGCGTTGATTTTAATGCCGCCTCAGCAGCAGTAACCACAGCATCCATCACTTCACAAATATCATCGGTCGTTTTAACGGCCTCTTTACCAGCACCAGCGGCTTTGCGAATTACTGTTAGGATTGTTCCTTCAGTGGGCTTCATAACAGCCTTATAGGCGGTCTGAGCCCCTGCAGCGAGTGCATCCGACAAATCTGTCGCCGTTAAGACGTCTTTATCAGCAACCGCCTTTGAAAAGCCGCGAAAAATTTGCGATAAAATAACCCCAGAGTTGCCGCGAGCACCCATTAAGAGTCCCTTGGCTAACGCTGACGCTAAATCGCCGACTTTGGTGCTAGTTTCTTCACGTTCATACTTGGCACCGCTGGCCATTGATAGGCTCATATTAGTCCCGGTATCACCATCTGGTACCGGAAAGACGTTCAAAGAATTAATAAATTCAGCACGTTGGCTCAGCTTTTGTGACGCCGCTTGCACCATTTTGCCAAATTCAAGATTAGTAATCGTGGTGATTTTCAATTTCAAAATTCCTCCTTGGCTTCCACCAACTTCAATTTAGTCGTTCATTACCCGGACACCTTGGACAATGACGTTGACCGAATTGGCCGTAACGCCAAGCATGTTTTGTAAGTTATATTTGACCTTGGCTTGGACATTGCGTGAGACTTCTGAAATTTTGGTCCCATAACTGACGATAATGTTGACATCGATTGCCACCCCATTATCCTCTTGGCGAACAACCACACCGCGCGCATAGTTTTCGCGGCGTAAAATTTCATTAACGTTATCACGGATCTGGTTGCGACTTGCCATACCGACAACACCGTAGTTATCCGTTGCAGCGCCCCCAACGACCGTCGCGATAACATCATTATCAATATCAATGGTTCCAAATTGGGTTTTGATTTTGACAGCCATGAAAATAGCCTCCTTGTTTTAACGCGTTCATTTACGATAGTTTATCATAGCACAACCACTCTTGAAAGAAAAATTAAGCGACTGCTTATCGGAAGCCCGGAAACTGGGAATTTAGCAGTAAAGTAAAATTACTTGATAGAAATGTATTGCAACCTTCATTAATCTATGATAAATTATTCTAGTGAATGATAAAGACGACCTTTTATCAATGATTACCGAAGGAGGCAGATCAACATGGCAAAAGACTACGTTACAGGCAAGCGGACGCACTTTGGTAACACGCGTTCCCACGCTTTAAACCACAGCCGCCGCAGCTGGAAAGCTAACTTGCAAAAAGTTCGCATTTTAGTTGATGGTAAACCAAAGAAGGTTTGGGTTTCAGCTCGGACTTTGAAATCAGGTAAAGTTACGCGCGTTTAGCGCAGCAAATCGCCACCACAATTTTTTTGTGACTGGCGTTTTTTGTTACCTAAAATCAGGTTTTCACGATCATTTTTTTATAAAGTTTATAATTTCAGTTTCTCAAAAAGGACCAGGTTAGTCGTTGTTGTATAACGGTCAACTCGGTCCTTTTTTCATGCTAATTTGATTATTTTTTCAGTAACACTACTTAAGTTTTCTGAAAGGCTTGATCAATTCAATTAAGAAAACGTCAGGATAGCCCAGCTCAAGACTTCCAAGCAGTGCCTAATCGCTCACCTGGTCATCTTTACTTTGAATCACCGCTAAAACACCCGCATCAAAGCTGAAATGGCCAGTATCACCACTAAACTCGTTGCTGGCCCATGAGATTGGGTAGTCATTATGGGCCGCTTTCAGCTGGTATTTTTCATCCGACAACGTCAGGTGCATCGGCATCATCGGCACGAACGCCAGATATTTTTTATCCGCTTCCTTTTGGATCTCATACTCACCCGGCAAAAAGAATTGCACGCTATTCTGCTTATCAATCAATTTGATTTGGGGTGCCCACTGCCGAAAGACGGGGTCTAAAACCAGCCACAAATTGGCTAAAAGATGGTCTAAACGGCCACCCGTAGCCCCATAAATGTGCACGGCGGTCGGGTTTAACTGTTCAAAGATCGACTTAACTGCTAACTGGGTATCGGTGTGATCCTGGTCGGGTTTGACGATAATCGTCCCTGCCAGTGCCTGCTTGACCGTCTGTAATTCGGCTTCATCGATCGAATCAAAATCACCAACGACCATCACTGGCTGAATGCCACGTTTGACAAGTCGTAGTGCGCCCCGATCCGCGCCGACCCAGTCCCCAGGAATCGCCGTCAAATCGGCCGGATAATTGGCAGTCGGCCCACCCACTAATAAATTAATGATGGTCGCCATTAATTGGTCGCCACCTTCAAATCTTGGATCCGTTGCGCCGGATCCGTGCTATTGTAAACGTATGAACCGGCCACAGCGACCGTTGCACCCGCCTCATAGCAAGCTTTGACTGTCTGATCATTGATGCCACCATCGACTTCGATATCGAATTGATAGCCCTGTTGTTGCTTGATTTTGTTAAGTGCCGCAATCTTAGCAACCATCCGGTCCAGAAAATGTTGGCCACCAAAACCAGGGTTGACGGTCATAATCAAAACTTGGTCAACTAATGGCAGTAAGTCAGTAATCATATTAAGTGGTGTGCCAGGATTGACAACCACTTCGGCTTTGACGCCGGCATCCTTGATCAATTGTAAGGCATGGTAAATGTGGCGCGTACTTTCAACATGCACGCCAATCAAGTCCGCACCGGCTTTGGCAAACTGACCGACAAACCGTTCTGGTTCCATAATCATCAAATGACAATCTAACATCAATGACGTGACGGGCCGTAAGTCCGCAACCGTCCCCATGCCAAAAGATAAGTTCGGCACGAATTGGCCATCCATAACGTCGATATGCAAGGCATCCGCACCAGCATTCTCGGCCATCTTAACATCACGTTGTAGGTTTGCAAAATCTGCACTCAAAATTGAAGGGGCAACTTTAATCATTAATCTCACTCACTTTTTTTATTTTTTCTTGTTATAAACAACTTTTTTATTTTTGATAGTTTCGTAAAACTGCAAATAATTCTCATAACGACTGGCTAAAATCTCACCGGCATCCAATGCTTGTTTGACGGCACATTGGGGCTCGTTGATGTGCACACAGCCCCGATATTTACAATCCGCACTCAGGCGGACAAACTCTGGGAAGTAATGCGTCAATTCGTTGGCCGCAATATCAAAGACTTCATACGATGAAAATCCTGGCGTATCAGCAACTAGGCCACCTGCAATCGGAATCAAACTAACTTTACGCGTCGTGTGTTTCCCACGGTTGAGTGCCTGAGAAATTTCACCGGTCGCTAAATCTAAGCCCGGCTGTAAGTGATTCAGTAAGGTCGACTTACCGGCACCCGTCTGGCCCATCACGACCGCGACATGGTCCGTCAACGCCGCCTTAACCGCTGCCAACGCCGATTCTGAGAACGCCGTGCGTTCGCAAATCACTTGATAGCCAATTTTGCGATAGGCTTCCGCTAACGTTAGTCGGTCTTGATAGACGGTATCCGTCAACAAATCCGTTTTTGCGAAATACAATAACGGTTCAATGCCAGCGACGGCCAGCGCTACCAACTGCCGATCAAGCAAATTGGTTGAGAATTCCTGTTCCGTCGTGGCCGTCACCACGATACCTAAATCAACATTCGCTACCGGCGGCCGCACCAATTGGGTTTGCCGCTCACGAATTTTTAACACGTAACCTTCCTGAGGCGTTGGGGCATCAAACTCCACCACGTCACCCACGAGGGGTGTAATCTTACGTTTCCGGAAATTGCCCCGCGCCCGGGTCCGATACATTTGGCCATCCGCATACACGTCATAAAACCCGCTTAGCGATTGCCGAATTTGTCCAATTTTCAAATTAGCACCACCTTATTTTATATTTGGTACGGTCCACTTTTCTATATTGTACCAAAAAAGTCATGCGTTGCGCATGACTTTGACTTATTTTGTTGCATTTTCACTGGTAATATTGTTCTTTTCCATAATGGTGACCCCGTTGCGGACAATCCGGTAACACCCCTTCGTGTCACCGGTCAGCTGAAACGGTAAACTGATTTTGGTCGACCGCATGATGGCAATATCGCGATAGACCGTCTCAATCATGTGGGTGTCATCATACAGATAGATTTTCACATCATTTGCCGCAGAATTACTCGTGGACAACGCCTTGTACGGAATCGTCACTTTGACATAAAAATTCTTCGGTGGCGTTGTATGATCATCAGATCCGCGTGACATGGTCACCGTCACTGTCGACCCAGTGCGGACGTTGCCGCCGCCATCTGGATCCTGATCAAATGAATAGCCAGATTTCTGCTCACTTGAATAACCCTGTTTGAAATTGATATTCAAGTCATTCGACCGCGCATAGTCCAAAATGTCACTGCGGCTCTCGCCCGTTAAATCTTTCAATTCGACATACCGGCTACCGGCACTGACCGTAAACGTCACGGTCGTGTCTGTCGGCATCACCCGACTACCCGCAACGACATCTTGACTGATGATTTGGCCAGCGGAGACTGATGACGTACTGTAGGTCTCCTTGACCTTAAACCCCGCCGAAGTCAACGTTTGGCGGACGTCATGATAATTATCATTGACATAATTACCAAAGCTCATCGGCTTCGCGCCGTTACTGACGACCAGGTTGATGCGTGAATGTGACTGCACCTTGGATGCCTTGGCTGGTGTCGACTTAATGACCTGATTTTTACGGACTTGATTACTCTTGGCATGTTGCACCTTACCAACAGTCAAGTTATGCTTTTTCAATACCTTGGTCGCCGCGGCTTGACTCATGCCCGCCACATTCGGCACCTTAGTCGTCTGTGGCCGACTCAGTTCAAGACCAACAATCACGGCAATAACCAGTAGCAGAACGACGGTACCCCAGAAAATGATGCGGCGCCGTAACGGATGACGTTTAGACCATGACCGCGTTGGTAGTGGTGCATCATCATCGTCATCGTGAGTGGCTTGGTGAGTATCAGTATCATGAGGTGCTGATTTAGCTTGTTGCGCAATTTTATGTGCCACGACCTGTGTCTTACCATCCTGATTGGCGGCAATCGCGGCTTGGATATCCGCACTTGGCATGATTTTTGTCTCGTCATTGCCAATGTCTTGTGGCACAAAGCGTTTCTCCCCTGCCCGATCTGCCGACAAAACCGTCAATAAGTCAGCGGCCATATCTTCAACCGTGGCATACCGTTCGCGGGGATCCTTCGTCGTTGCTTGGAGCACAACGTTTTCTAACGCTTGCGGAATATCAGCATCAAATTCTCGGACCGATGGCATCGCGTTCTGAAAGTGCTTGAGCGCGATTGAAACCGCCGTTTCACCTTTGAAAGGTACCGAACCGGTCAACATTTCGTATAAAATAATTCCTAGTGAATAAATATCTGACTGCTTAGTTGCCATACTACCCCGCGCCTGTTCCGGCGACAAGTAATGTACGGATCCCAGAATCGTATTGGTTTGGGTCATCGTATGTTCAGACAAAGCGACGGCAATCCCAAAGTCCGTAATTTTGGCATTTCCCTGCTCATCAATCAAGATATTTTGTGGTTTTAAGTCCCGATGAATAATATTATGCGCGTGGGCCGTTGCCACGGCACTCAATATTTGCTCCATAATGTCGATAACTTGCTGCAATGGCAGTGGAAAGTTCTCTTTAATATAGTTCTTGAGATCCATTCCTTTAACGTATTCCATTACAAGGTACTGCATGCCATTCTCTTCACCGACATCGTACAAACTCACAATGTGGGGATGTACTAATTCAGTCGTTGCTAGTGCTTCACGTTGAAATCGTTTGATCGTTTTCGGATCATCCCGTAAGTCTAGCCGGAGCAATTTGACCGCAACATCACGATCTAATATTAAGTCATGTGCCAAGTAAACATTGGCCATCCCACCTTCACCTAAGGACCGGACGATACGATACCGTCCGCTAAGGGTATAGTTGGGTGTCATTTACTGGCCACCTCACCATCAAGTGCCATAATCAGGGCGGTAATATTATCCTTACCGCCAGCTGCGTTCGCTAACTTAATCAAAGTCTCACACTTCTGCGTCGCAGTTTGCTGCGTTGCTAACACTGTGGCGAGTTGGTCGTCAGTCACCATATTAGTTAAACCATCTGAACATAGCAATAATTGATCGCCGGCCTGCATCTGGTACAGATTAGTATCAATATCCGCGTCTGGCGAAATTCCGAGTGTCCGCGTAATAATATTCTTTTGTGGATGTTCGCGCGCTTGTTCGGCGGAAATTTCACCACGTTTGACAAGTTCGTTGACTAACGAATGGTCTTCCGTGAGCTGGTGTAATTTGCCGTCACGAAAGAGGTACCCGCGACTATCACCGATATTAGCCATCAAGAATTTCTGATCAAACAGGAGTGCTGCAACCATCGTCGTGCCCATCCCATTTAAGTCCGAAAACTCGCGCGCTTTTTCGATAATGTGTTGATTTTCGTCCTGAACCTCGCTGGCGAGCCATTTGACAGCATCGTTGGGTTCTTGAAACGTCGTATTTTCAAACCGAAAACCCATGTGCGACACGGCCATCTCAGAAGCCACGTCGCCCCCTTGATGACCGCCAATACCATCCGCTACGATTGCAAAGTTGATCCCTGCTTTATTTTGGAAGAAGCCGACGTAGTCCTCGTTTTCATCACGCTTTTGGCCAATATCCGACCGGTATGCAAAATCCATTGTTTACCACTCCACCATTATTTTTTTCGTAAACAAGCAATGAAAAAGCCGTCAGATAAATAGTCGTCTGGATAAATCGATAACGTTTTATCCGTCCGGTCAGCTTTTAAATCTTGCTCAGTTGGCGTTGTTTGCAACTCAAATTCGGGATGGTCAGCTAAGAATTTCGCAATCACATCCTGATTTTCCTGTTGCAAAATCGTGCACGTACTATACGTCATGATACCACCTTTTTTCAAGGTTGGGGCGACCACCGCCAAAATCGCAAGCTGAATCTTTTGCAAGTTCAGACTGTCTTGTAACTGTTTTTCGTAGCGAATTTCTGGTTTACGCCGCATTAATCCTAACCCTGAACATGGTGCATCCACTAGAATGCGGTCAAAGCTTTCGTCATCGAACTGGGTTTGAACCTTACGAGCGTCCAGTTCAGTTGCGGCCACGCGATCAGCAACGTGCATCCGTGCCGCATTTTGGCCAATCAGGCGCACCTTATTGGCGTGAATATCCAGTGCGACCACTTCGCCACCAGCATCCGCATCCAATTGGGCTGCAACCTGCGTCGTTTTCCCACCAGGCGCGGCACAGGCATCTAAGACTTGGTCACCAGGCTGCACATTCAAGGCTGGTACCACCAGTTGGGCACTCTCATCTTGAACCGTGAACATGCCATAACGCATTGCTTCGGTATTGATGGCCTGTCCATCCGTGACCACTAACCCGAGTGGTGAAATCTTGCTTGGTTCCACTGTTAACCCATCGTTGGTTAAAGCGGTCGTCACGTCTGAAACCGTTGATAAGGCCGTATTGACCCGCAACGACTGCTTGGCCGGTTGGTTCAACGAAGCAATAATCGCTTCCATCTTAGTCGCGCCCAACTGCTGCCGCAATTCTTGAATCAGCCAAACTGGCATACTATAAGTGACACTCAACCGCTCATCGGGGTCTTCAATCGTGTCGAACGCAGGCAGGCCACTCCGATCCATTTGATGCAAAACACCGGTCACAAAACGGCGAATTCCAGGATGGCCCTTCACTTTGGCAATTTCAATCGTTTCATTGAAAACGGCCCGTTGTGGAATCTTGTCCAAATATTGCCATTGATATAAGGCGCTCAATAACAATTCGCGTACCCACGGATCAAGTTGATGCGGATGGCGAACAAATGGTTTTAACCAAAACTCTAAGGTCAACCGATGTTGAATGACGCCGTAAACCATGTTGGTCAATAAATTGATATCACGTCGATCCATGCGGTGTTCATTGATCAATTGATTCAATTGTAAATTTGAATAAGCCCCATTTTTGATTTTTGCTAATGCTGCCACCGCTAACCAGCGGGGGGTGTTGTCAACTGTGCTCATTTACGAATAACCTGCTCTCCGGTAGCAAATTTATCTGCTGCCCCATTTAAAAAGTCTGTGATCGTCATCTTCGGTTTGCCAGCAGGTTGCAACTGATTAATTGCCAGTGCGGTATGGTCGGCCGCCGCAATAACCAGTTCATGCTTGGTCTTTCGTACCACCTGACCAGGTTCCTGGGTCACAGGACCTTCGTCTAAGGGCGTCACGTCCCAAAACTTCGTCCGTTTGCCATCCATCATGGCATAGGCGATCGGTGCAGGCCGCATCCCCCGAACTTGGTGATCGATTTCAGCAGCCGTCTTGGTAAAGAAATCCAAGACCTCCTGTTCTGGTTGGATATTAGGTGCAAACGTCACCTGGTCCTCATCCTGTGGCACGGCTTGAATCTCGCCGGCGATGAGTTTTGGCAAAGTTTCCAATAACAGATCACGGCCAACTAGGCTCAGCTTATCAAACATCGTGCCAGTATCATCACTCGCTTCAATTGGAATCGCACGTTGGGCCAGCATGTCACCGGCGTCCATTTTTTTAACCATATAAATAATGGTAATACCCGTCTCTGCTTCGCCGTTAATGATGGCATATTGCACCGGCGCACCACCCCGATACTTCGGTAATAACGAGCCGTGAACATTGACCGCGCCAATCTTGGCAGCTTTCAATAGTTTCGTTGGTAAAAATTGTCCAAAAGCGGCCGTCACGATTAAATCCGGCTGCAAGTCAATAATTTGCTGCATTTCAGGACTGCCGCCGATTTTTTCAGGTTGAAAGACCGGAATGTCATGCGCAACAGCCACTTCTTTGACTGGTGAGGCGGTTAAAACGTGTTTACGACCCACGCGTCGGTCTGGTTGGGTGACCACACCCAAAATTTGATAATCTGCTTTAATTAAACTTTCGAGAATTGGTGCCGCAAATGCGGGTGTTCCCATAAAAACGATCGATGTCATTACACTTATTCCTCCTCGAATCGTTACATAAAATGCAGCGGTTCTACATCAATTCCAATCTGCAAGCCTTGACGCTGCTGCGCTTGGGTCTCATGTAACAGCGTTGTCAACGTTTTAGCGAGATTGGGTTCCTGTTTGTATTTAATCACAATTTGGTAATAATAGCGCCGGTTCACACGCGCAATCGGTTTGGGCGTCGGACCTAATAAAATCGTGGATGGTGCCAAGCGTGGCCGTAGCCACTGTAATAATTGGTACATCCGTTTGGCCGCGACTGCTTCCTCCAAATCACTCGCTGTGATCTGGACGGTAAAGTAGTACGGTGGATAGCCGCCGCGATGCCGCATCTGCATTTCATACTTGAAAAAGCCTTCATAGTCATGGTGTTGCGCAAAGCGAATCGCATAGTGGTCTGGGTTAAACGTCTGAATATAGACGTGCCCGGTCTTTTCCGCCCGACCTGCCCGGCCACTCACTTGGGTTAAAAGTTGGAAGGTCCGTTCACTCGCTCGGAAATCAGGCAGTCCTAGGGCCGTATCAGCATTCAAGACCCCGACCAACGTGACGTTTGGAAAATCAAGGCCCTTGGCAATCATCTGAGTTCCAATCAAGATATCCGCTTCACCACTACCAAACTTGGCTAGTAGCTTCTCGTGGGCGCCCTTCTTACGTGTCGTGTCATTATCCATCCGAATAATCGTTGCGTCTGGAAGCAAGTCCTGTAATTCTTCTTCGACTTTTTCCGTTCCCGTCCCGTAATAACGAATCTGACGGCTATGACAGTTGGGACACGTCCGTGGAATCGCTTCTTCATGGCCACAATAATGGCATTTCATGGTGTGGGTATCCATGTGTAACGTCAGTGAAATATCACAATTAGGGCATTTCAAGACAAATCCACAATCTCGGCAGAGCACAAACGAAGAGTACCCGCGTCGATTTAACATCAACACACTTTGTTCATGACGTTCAAGCCGATCCTGCAGTGCGACGAGTAATGGGGCCGAAAAATTACTCTCGGCATGTTGCTGCATCTCCTTTTTCATATCAATGATGGAAACTTTAGGCAACGGCCGTCGATTGACCCGGTCTGCTAGCAACAATCGCTGATAGACCCCTTTTTCAGCCCGTGCACGCGTCTCTAATGAAGGGGTCGCGGACCCGAGAACAACTGGGCAATGATGATACTGACTCCGCCATAACGCCACTTGGCGCGCATGATACCGCGGTGCATCATCCTGTTTGTAAGTACTTTCGTGTTCCTCATCCATGACGATCAACCCAATATTTTTCAGTGGTGCAAATACCGCAGAACGAGCGCCGACTACGACTTGGGCTTCACCACGTTGAATCCGACGCCACTCATCATATTTTTCACCACTGGAGAGGCCACTGTGAAGAACGGCCACGGCTTTCCCGAACCGCCCCTTCACGCGTTGGACCATCTGTGGCGTCAATGAGATTTCGGGCACGAGCATCAATGCGGTCTTCCCCTGAGCCAGGGCGGCCGCCATCGATTGCAGGTAGACTTCGGTCTTTCCGCTCCCCGTCACACCCTCTAGTAAGAAGGTCGTCGTCGCAGCCTGATCAACGGATGCAGTAATCTGATCGACCGCAACCTGCTGCTCATCGTTCAACTTCAAAGCCTTAGTTGCCTTAATATCGTGACTGGCATAGGGATCGCGATAAACTTCGACCGCGATTTTTTCGAGCCACCCCTTCTGTGCAGCGGTTCGGATGGCACTCTCATTGACCTTAAACCGCGTACAAAAGGCTTTTTGCACCATCGTTTCACCATTTAGCGTAATTAGGCCTTGTAAGATGGCCATTTGTTGCTTAGCCCCCGCCCGAACGTTGGCCTTCTCAGCTTCAAGTTCTGGAATCGACAATCTTGCTTTCAGTGCCGTTTGGGTCTTACGCCGCGCTTGATTTTTCACTTGGTAATAAACATCGACCTGACCAGCTGCTTGCAGTCGCAAGAGCTGACTGACAATGGCCGGGGTCGTGGCGACCGTATCAAACGGGACCATTGATTGACCACCAAACAAGGTCTCGCGAATTTCGTCAGGCGTCGTCGCTGTTGTTCGCAGTTGTTTCTCATATTTAGCCCGCATGACGGCTGGTAACATGGTTTGAGCACAGGTGATTTGAAATGAAAAGGTACTCTCAGCGAGCCACTTGGTCATCGCTAAGCCTTCTGTGTTCAACACCGGTGCCAAATCGACCACCGCATCGATTGGTTTAAGTTCACCATCAAAATTAGTGACATCATCACAAGCCAACACAAAGCCTTGGACCCGCCGTTTTCCACGACCAAATGGGACGACGACGCGCATGCCAGGCTGCACCTGGGATTGCCACGCAGCTGGAATCTGATAACTATACGGTCGATTTGTCTGCATAGTGGGCACATCGACTAAAACTTGGGCAATTTGTGCCACACAACTCTTCCTCTCTTTTAAATGCTTTGACTAATTCAGTGCACCGTCCGCAATTGCCGTCTCTAAAATGATTTTGGCAATCGCCGTCTTAGATGCTAATTCCGTAGTCACTAGTTGCTGATGCGGCCGCAATAACGTCACTTGGTTGGTATCACCATTAAAGCCAACGCCTGGTTGTGAAACGTCATTAGCAACTAACAAGTCCAACTTTTTATGAGTTAATTTTCGATTGGCGTTTGCTAGCAAATCCTGCGTTTCGGCGGCAAAACCAACCACATACTGATGCTTCTTTTCGGCTGCCAACGTTTTGAGAATATCAGGCGTTTCCGTTAATTGAAGCATCAAATCGCCATGACCAGCGGGTTTCTTAATTTTCTGCGTCGCCAGCTCTGTCGGTCGATAGTCCGAAACGGCCGCAGCCATGACTAAAATATCTGCGTCATCAAAAGCGGTACGAACAGCAGTTAATAGCGACGATGCCGAGTCAACCGGAACGATGGTCACGCCCGTGGGTACTGGCAGATGGGTCGTTGCACTGATCAAGGTGACGGTCGCACCCATTTCACGCGCAACTTGTGCCAACGCATAACCCATCTTGCCTGATGAACGGTTAGTAATAAACCGGACGGGGTCTAACGCTTCACGCGTCCCACCAGCCGTCACAACGACGTGGCGTCCCGCCAACGGTAAATCAGGTGTAAGCTGAATCAATTGGTCCGTCAGCCACGCCAGAATTGCCTCAGGCTCAGGTAAGCGCCCCTGACCGGCGTAGCC
Organism: Lactiplantibacillus sp. B652; assembly: GCF_023806745.1. NCBI lineage: Bacteria > Bacillati > Bacillota > Bacilli > Lactobacillales > Lactobacillaceae > Lactiplantibacillus > Lactiplantibacillus sp. B652. Next base: position 148,618 of record NZ_JAMSKY010000002.1, read on the forward strand.
TTCCGCTAACATCCCAGTTGCTGGTGTCAGCACATGCAGTCCGTCAGCGGTAAGCTGTTCCAAATTACGCTGTGTTGCTGGATTCGCATACATGTGAGAATTCATTGCTGGGACCACAAACTTCGGCGCAGTTGTCGCCAAGACCGTGGTTGTGGCAGCATCATCCGCCAACCCATTTGCGACTTTGGCAATTAAATTAGCGGTGGCTGGAACGAGCACCATCACTTCCGTCCAATCTGCTAAGGCAACGTGGACAACGTGCTGCGGATCAGTCGTCGTAAATTCATCCAGAACGACTGGTTGCTGGGTCAACGTCTGAAAAGTCAGTGGCGTTACAAACTCAGCGGCGTGAGCAGTCATTGCCACTCGCACTACCGCACCCTGTTTCATTAAACTCCGAATCAACACTAGTGCCTTGTAACTCGCAATCCCACCACTAACCACTACGGTTACATGGCGCTTTGTCCATACACTCACTTTTTCACGTCCTTCAAAAATCAACGCTGCAACCTGCAACGTCATTTTGTCACTTTAATGTTTCAATTGTATCAAGAATCCACGGTCACGTGAAGCTGAACGTCCGTTTGGGTGCAAAATAAAAAAAGCACCAAGCCTGAATTGGCTTAGCACCTTGTTTTATGACTAGTCTTCGTCGATTTCATCTGGATCGATCATTAAGTCACCAGCGGCAATTTCTTCCATTGCCCGACCGATCGTCTTAACTGACTTGTATTCACTAAGCATTGGTGGCGCACCGGCATCTAATTCGTGGGCCCGCTTGCTAGCTAACATAATCAGTGAATACCGTGAGTTAACTTGCTTTAATAAATCATCAACTGATGGATATAAAATCATGATTCCACATCTCCTAACATTTCTTCATACTCAGGCATCACCCGTTTGACACTAAACCGTTCACTACGAATAATTGCTTTGATTCGTTCAGCGGCTAACGGGACTTCGTCATTAATTACGGCGTAATCATAATTCCGCATCATTTTGATTTCATCAACGGCTTTAGCCATCCGTTTGTTGATCACACTCATATCATCTGTCCCACGACCGATGATTCGGTGCTTCAATTCCATTAAGTCCGGCGGTGTCAAAAAGATAAACACCCCATCAGGCATCTTTTCGCGAACTTGCATCGCACCGTTAACTTCAATTTCTAAGAAAACGTCTTTGCCAGCTGCTAATGACTGCTTAATATATTTTAAGGGCGTTCCATAGTAATTGTCAACATACTTGGCATATTCAAGCATCCCGCCACTCTTAATTTCATCCTCGAATTCTTCTTTGGACACAAAATAGTAGTCCTTGCCGTCTACTTCGCCCGGACGCATCTGCCGCGTCGTCATCGAGACTGAATATTGAAAATCGTTATCATCTGAGTCAAATATTTCCTTCCGAACAGTACCTTTACCGACACCAGAAGGACCTGATAAGACGATTAACATGCCTTGTTTCGCCATGATCACAAATTCCCCTTAATTAAAATATGTTTTAAAGCTTATTTTGCACTTTTTAGGCTTAGATTGCAAGTATTATCAAGGTTTCACCTGATTTTTCATTTTTTAAAAATAATTTTTCCCGATTTAGGGCTTGCTTTTTAGAACGCCTGTTCGTATAATGGAAACACAAACAAATGTTCGAGGTGGCTATTATGCAAAATCAACAATCAAATTTAAAATTAATTTCTAAGAACTTACACGCTTCCTATCGCCAATTTATGGATGACTTTACTGCTGCCCCGACCATCGTTGCACCATTATTACCAACGATGCCGGCTTTCCAGCGGGATTTGTTCTTAAAGCAGGCGCATGACCAGCAGTACCACGTGATGCTACAGATGCAGCCCCAGTTAACGGAGGCCCACCCTTATAACATTCATGGGGTCCTCAAATATCTGGCGAGTGGTCAACTCGTCTTAGTTAACCACCAATTGCATCTGACGCATTTGGTCAATCTAGCGGCCGTGCGTTATGTCAAACGCGTTTAATTCAAATCAATAATCCTTGCATCGAAAGATGAAATCACGTTAATACAACCTTGCATATTCGCGTGGTGTTTTCGATGCAAATCAAAAAGATTGATGTTACAGCTCCACGAACTTCCCTGAATGAGTGAGTCGGAGTACCTGTAAATCAATCTTTTTTAATTACATCTATTTTTGTGTTGGATCCGCCCGTTTTTCAATCCAGGCTAACACCGTGTCAGAAATAATCGCCATTAAGGCCGTTGGTAACGCACCGGCGAGAATGATCGCCCCACCATCCGTGGCGTTAGTCCCACGAATAATGATGTCTCCTAAACCACCAGCACCAACGAAGGTCCCAATCGCGGTAATCCCGATAGCTAAGACCAACGCATTTCGCAAACCAGCCATGATAACGGATAGCGAAAGTGGTAATTCAACCATCCGTAGCAATTGCCAGCGAGTCATCCCCATCCCCTTACCAGAATCGAGAATGCTGGCACTAACATTTTGCATCCCGGTATACGTATTTTTGATAATTGGCAGCAAGGCGTACAAGAAGACCGTCACAATCACCGTATTAACGCCTAAGCCAAGTCCAATCATGATAATCGATAGCATCGCTAATGATGGAATCGTTTGAATCACGTTCGCAATGGCAATTACCGTTCCACTCAGCCGGCTATGATGGGCAATAAAAATTCCAATCGGAATGCCGACGATGGCCGCAAAAAGCACACCATAAATTGAAATCAAGAAGTGACGACTAAATTGACTCAAGACGTACACACCATTTTGTTGGTAGTAATAAATCAACTGTTCCAGCAAGTTCATATTAGCCATTATTTGTCACTCCCTTCAAAATAATTGTGCTTTTCAAGGAACTGTTTAGCGACCACTTCAGGTTCCACTAAGTTGTTATCAACTTGATAATTCAACTTTTGCATCGTCTTCAAGCTAATTTTACCATTCAAACGATTCAGAATCGGCTTCAACTTAGGATGTTCCTTTAAAATCTGATTCGTGGCGACTGCACTAGCGTTATATGGTGGGAAGAAGTTCTTGTCGTCCTTCAAAATCTTCAAATCATAACTGCCGATCCGTCCATCGGTGGAATACCCTAAGATGGCATCCATCTTACCGGATTCCAGTGCATCGTAGACCAGCCCAATTTGCATTGGATAGGTCTTACCAAACTGGTAACCGTACAGTTTTTGAAAGGCATCGTAACCGTCACCCTTACGTTCCAGCCAAGTTTGGTCAAGTCCAACCGTTAACTTGGAAGCCACCTTTTTCATGTCGCTGACCGTACTCAAGTTATACTTCTTAGCCGTTTGCTTGGTGACCATGAATGCATACGTATCCGCGAACCCATAAGTTGGGAAGTAGTGCATATCGTACTTGGTATTGAATTGACGTTTAACCTTGGCATCCGTTGCTTTAACGTTGCCACGATCCGCTTTTTCACCTAGAATAGTCGTCAAATCAGTCCCAGTATAGCGAATCGCAGAAATGTCAGCCTGACCATTCTTCAAGGCATTAAAACTAACCGTCCCGGACCCTAAGTTGTTAATAATGGTCGTATTCAAGTTAGAATAGTGTTGAATCATGTCTTGAATCACATAGGCCATAATTTGTTGTTCCGTCGTATTTTGCGATGCGATTCGAATCGTATCAGAAGACGTCCCGGATAAGCCAGGAAAACCACAGCCGGCTAGTAAAATCCCACTAGCAACTGTTGCGACCGCACCTAATAACCACTTTTTAAATTTTTTCATCTCAGTTTTCCCCCTTACGCTTGTGTGGTTCTTGGGGTGACAACTGCTTCCAGCTTACCCAATAGCCAGTCAACGATGAGGGCCAAAATAATCACGGGAATCGAACCACCCAAAATCAAATCGGTACGGTACAAGTTCAACCCGTTAAAGATGAAGTCACCTAGACCACCGGCACCAATATAGGAAGCTAGCGCTGCCCAAGCAATCACATAGGTTGCTGATAAGCGAATACCGGCCATGATCACCGGCGCTGCCATTGGTAATTCGACCTTTACGATCGACTGCCAATTGGTCATCCCCATTCCTTTGGCGGCATCAATCAGGGCTGGATCAACATCTTCCATCCCGAGATACGTATTCCGTAGAATAGGTAACAGTGAGTAGATGAACAACGCAATGATGGCAGGAATCGCACCAATCCCAAAGAACGGAATCATCAGTGCTAACAACGCCATCGCTGGAATCGTCTGGAGCATACTAGCAATTGACATCACGACGTTGGCGATTGGCTTGACCCGTGTCAGTAAAATACCGATTGGCACCGCAACAATCACCCCTAGTAACAGTGAGAACGCCGAAATGTAGATATGCTGCCACGTTTTAACAATGAGTTGCATCCCATAAGTCTGTAGGAAAGTAATCATGCTTGGTCACCGCCTTCAGCGGGCGCGTCGTCCTCCCCATGATGAATATTGTTTTCAGCTTCATCTTCGTCTTCATCGCCCCAAAGTGCATCGTACACGATATCAACCAAGGTTGCCCGCGTCACGATACCGACGAGTCGATGCTGATCATCAACAACTGGGATATTCTTTAGACCGCGTTTCAAAATCCGTTCAACAGTATCCCGAATCAAAGAATTGGATTGCACGTAGAACAAGTCAGTCTTCATGATATCACCGACACTCGTGGCTGAATTAAAGTTGTAATCAACATCTTCAATGCCAATCACACCCTTTAAAATACCCGCCTCATCAGTGACCAATAGCGAGTCGACACGCTTGTCATGCATTTGGCGTAAGGCGACCGTTAAGGACTTCCCAGGGGTCGTGGCAATCGGATCTTTTAACATCACTTGACCAACTGTCGTAATACTTGGCCGGGCTTGAATCAACCGATCCTTACCAATCAGGTTTTCAACGAATTCATTGGCTGGATGACGCAAAATGCCATCCGGAGTATCGATTTGCATAATTTTACCGCCGTCCATGATTACAATGCGCGTGGCTAACTTCAGCGCTTCATCCATATCATGGGTGACAAACACGAAGGTCTTACCTAAACGCTCCTGCAAGTCCTTGACTAAGTCTTGTAATGATTCCCGCGTAATTGGGTCCAAGGCCCCAAACGGTTCATCCATCAAGACTAAATCTTGGTCTGCAGCTAACGCCCGGACAACCCCGATCCGTTGTTGTTGACCACCAGAAAGTTCTGATGGATAACGGTCTAAGTAGTCTTCAGGCAATTCAACCAACTTGATCATCTTTTTGGCACGTTCGTTCATTTTTTCTTGGGGCCATTTTAATAACCGTGGCACCAACGTAATGTTGTCACGAATCGTCATATGGGGCATCAAACCAATGTTTTGAATCACATAACCCACTTGACGGCGCAATTTAACCGGATCAATCTGGCTAATATCTTTCCCATTAAGTTTAATGGTTCCGGAAGTCTGACTTAACATCCGATTAATCATCCGCATAGTGGTCGTTTTACCTGAACCAGACGTCCCGATGAAACAAACAAATTCACCTTTTTCGATTTCTAAATTAAAATCTTCAACGGCGACCTTGCCACCAGGATACGTTTTATTCAAATGTTCCATTGTCAGAAACAACCTCATCACTCCAACCATTTACTCAGTTTATTTCGTTTCCTAATAAACTGTACTGTAATCAAGCATAACTTATAATGAAAGTAAAATGCAAATAACAAGACATATAAAATATTTATATCAACGTCAATAAGCTAGCATTCATACCGTTTGAGCCCTGGTCAATAAATTTAGACCCGTGATTTACTGGCTTCAACATCATAATCAATCACATTATAACGTATTCTGTTCGGACTGTAGACCATTGTCACTTAAGAATTACCGCGTCCAAAGCATCCTGTCACCTGGCGTAATATCTCGGGTTGTTCAGACTTTCACGGGCAACCAAAAAAGGCCCACCATCACTGGTCGGTCTGATTTGAATGCTTATTTGAATTAAGGCGTAACAGTACTCGCTTAATCGAGCCGTCAGTTAGTTTACACCTCTGATTACTTGCCAGCACGTCCAATGACACTGTATCGCCTGCTAATTTGGAATTAAATCAGCTATGAAAAAAACATCATTCGTCCTTTTCTTCATCGGCCAGTTGCAATAGCTCTTCGGCATGTTCCAATGAAAGTTTAGTCACCTTCGTACCAGCCAGCATCCGGGCCAATTCTTTCACCCGGGCAGCGTTATCCAGTTTCGTGACACTCGTCTTGGTGCGTTTGCCGGTGATTTTTTTGGCAATGAAGTAATGATGATCACTCATTGCCGCTACTTGTGGCAGATGCGTGATACACAGCACTTGTGAAAAGTGTGCAATTCCATTGATTTTTTCAGCAATCGCTTGTGCGACCCGACCGCTGACCCCGGTATCCACTTCGTCGAAGATAATACTGGTGATTCCTTGTGATTCTGAGAAAATCGTCTTGAGTGCTAGCATCATCCGTGAGAGTTCCCCACCAGAGGCAATCTTAGCCAGTGGTCGCATTCGCTCACCTGGGTTGGTTTGAATGTAAAACTCGACACTATCTAAACCACTCCGATAGATTTGACCTTTAGTGGGCTTAAACCGAACTTCGAAAATGGCCTTGTCCATGTATAAATCTTTGAGCTCTTGATGAATCTGACGTTGTAGGACTTTGGCAGCCGTGCGCCGCTTATCTGACAAGGCCTCACCCGTCTTCAACAGTTTGTCTTTGGCATCGGTCACTCGTTGTGCGAGATCTTCACTATTTTCTTCTGAGTCAGTCATTTTGGCGAGCTCAGCGGCAATTTTTTGATAATAATCGAGAATTTGCTGTTCAGAATCACCGTACTTGCGTTTCAATTGGCTCAACACATCTAGGCGTTGCTCAATTTCATCTAGCCGCCCTTCATCGAATTCTTGTAAGTCTAACTGATTTGAGATTTGCCCAGCTGCATCCTGCAAGCCATAAAAGGCATTCTTGACATTGACGGTAATTTCGTTGAACGCCGAATCCAAATTGGCAATCGGCTCCAATGCATTCATCGCCGTCCCAACCATGTCGACAGCTCCAGTCGTTTCCTCGCCAGCAGCTAACAACGTATAGCTTTGTTGCAACGCCTGATTGATCATTTGATAGTTATCAAGCCGATCCCGTTCAGCAATCAGCGCCGCCTCTTCACCAACTTTAACTTGGGCAGCTGCGATTTCATCAACCTGAAAATTCAGCATGTCTAAACGTTGTGCCCATTCTTTTTCATTTGCATTTTTCTGTCGTAGTTCGCGATTTAATTGCTGATAGTGATCATACTGCTGTTGATACTGCTGCTTTAACTTCCGAATCTTGGCCGCAGCAAATTCATCTAATAGCCCTAAATGCTTTTCTGGTTGCATCAATTCTTGATGTTCGTTTTGTCCATGAATATCAACAATCGTTTCACCAATTTGCTTCAAAGTCGTCGTATTCACCAGCATGCCATTGATTCGACAAGTGTTGCGGCCACTCTTCGTAATTTCGCGTTGCAAAATCACCGTATTGTCAGCGTGGTCAATTCCTGCTTCATCTAACAGCTGAGCCGTCACGCCGTCCGCCGGCAAAATAAACATCCCCTGTAAGACAGCTTTATCTGCGCCCGTCCGAATAAATTCTGACGAACCGCGGCCACCTGCTAACAGGCCGACCGCATCAATAATAATCGATTTACCAGCACCCGTCTCACCAGTCAAAACTGTCATCCCAGCTTCAAAGGCAATATCTAAATGTTCAATAATTGCAAAATTCGTAATCGATAGTTCTTGTAACACCCGCAAGCCCTCCTTAAAAGCATTTGCGTGACCCAAAAGTTTTTGAAAAAAAGCGACCTGACACGCACGTGAACAGGTCGAAGATGGCTTACCAGCCTAATTATCGCTAAGTAAGCGTTGAATTTTTTGTTGCAACTCGAGTGTCATCGCGAGCGATTTGCAGATAATCAAGACGTTGGCATCATCACCAAGCGTCCCAAAAATTTCTTCATAATGCATCGCTTCTATTAACGTTGCTAGCGCCGGCCCATTACCTGGCAACACCTTGATGAGCACGAACTTATCCTGGGTCGCATAAGACACATAGGCATCTTTCAGCGTTCGCTTCAGCTTCTTCTCGGTATCCATCTGTTTCTGCACCGGCATACTATAATGGTAACCGCCCGTTGCCGAGGGAACCTTGACCAGCTGCATATCCTTAATATCGCGCGAAATCGTTGCCTGCGTCACGTCGATATTTTCGGCACGTAACAGCTTGACAAAGTCTTCTTGTCGTTCAATTTCGTTCGAACTCAATAATCGTTTAATGTAGCGTTGGCGCTCTTGCTTCTTCACCCGATCACCCCCGGTAGCTATTCATACTTATTTAAACACATCATAAGCCAAATTGCATAAATATGAAAGTCCGGATTTAAAAATTAGGCTTTGTTCAACTGTTCATAAGCAGCAGTCTGTGTTTTTTCGATTGAAACGGATGGTGCAACCCGTGGCGTTTCATCCGTGGCTTGTAGGTGAACCAAGAATTCGATATTCCCTTCACCACCCTTGATTGGTGAGAAATCAAGGCCTAAGACGTTGTAGCCATTTTCCTGGGCAAATGAAATAATATCCGTCAAAACGGCTTTGTGGACGGCGGGATCACGCACAATGCCGTGCTTTCCAACGTTCTCACGACCTGCTTCAAACTGTGGCTTAATCAATGCCACCACGGACCCACCAGTTTCAATAATCGCGTGCAGTGGTGGTAAGATCAAATGCAGCGAAATAAACGACACATCAATTGAGGCAAAGTTAGGCTGACCTTCCTTGAAGTCCGCTAACTTACTATACCGGAAATTGGTATGTTCCATGACCACTACTCGGGGATCTTGGCGCAATTTCCAGACCAACTGATTGCTACCGACATCGAGTGCATAACTCATTTTGGCACCATTTTGAAGTACGACGTCAGTAAAGCCACCCGTTGAAGAGCCAATGTCCAACACGGTCTTACCAGTCAAATCAATTTCAAAGCTCTTGAGGGCTTTTTCTAACTTTAAGCCACCCCGAGAAACATAGGGCATCGGTTTGCCCTTCAAATGTAAGGCGGTGGCCACTGGAATCTTCATCCCAGGTTTGTCCAAGCGTTCTTCATTTACGCCCAGAATTTCACCGGCCATCACCGCCCGCTTGGCCTTTTCACGGGTATCAAATAACCCCTGTTGTACTAATAATACGTCAACTCGTTCTTTTTCCATCTAAATTAGTCCTTAATCTGTAAAATACGTCAAGAAAGCTGCTAACAGTGTCATTTCACGCTCACTGATTGCTTGCGCTTGTTCCAAGGCCGCTTCAGCAGCCGCTACCGCCTGTTTGAGCGCCTGTTGCGCGCCATCGAGGCCTAACAAGCCCGGATAAGTGTTTTTATGCTCATCCGCATCCTTGTGCGTCGCCTTACCAAGTTCTTCAGGGGTACTGGTGACATCCAAAATATCATCATAAATTTGAAATGCCAACCCATACGCATCCGCATACGCTAATAAGGGGTCTTGAATTGCCGTTGGTACTTCGGCTTGAATTAGTCCGGCTTGAACAGCATAGTGGATCAATGCCCCAGTCTTTTCACGATGCAGCTGTTGCAAAGCTGGTAACGCCAGATGACGTCCCGCACCCAGCACATCCGCAACCTGACCAGCCACCATTCCTTTTGGACCAGTCGCTTGGGCTAAAGCGAGCGTTTGTTGCGCAATCATGGTTGCCGGCAAGCCACTATCTGCGATCCATTCAAACGTTAGCGGCTGCAACGCATCACCGGCCAAAATCGCGACATCTTCACCAAACTTGACGTGATTAGTTGGTTCCCCACGGCGCAAGCGGTCATTGTCCATTGCTGGCAAATCATCGTGAATCAGCGAATAAGTATGCATTAATTCTACCGCCGTACTGGCACGCAAATGTGCTGGTGTAATTGTAACCCCAAAGACATCAAGGACGGCTAGTGTTAGTAGCGGCCGCAAGCGTTTGCCGCCAGCTAGTACTGAATAACGCATTGACGCTGCCAACGTTGGCCGGTCTGAGCAAGCCTGTAACTGTTGGTCCAAATACTGATTGATTCGAGGTCGCCATTCGGCTTCAAAGGCTGCCAATTGTTGCTTATTCATTGGCGTCAGCTTGCTCAAACGGGACTTCGTCACCATTTTCATCCATCATCTTAGTCAGTGTCTTTTCGGCACCTTCAAGGGTTGCTTGTAACTGCTTGCTCAGCGCAACCCCTTTTTGAAATTGATCCAAGGCTTGTTCCAACGGCACGTCACCTTGTTCTAATTGGTTAACGATCGTTTCTAATTGTGATAAATTTTGTTCAAAAGTAGGTTGTTCAGCCATTATTTTCCTCCATCAATCTTAGTAACTTGAGCTTCAGCTTCACCATCAGTCATATGAATCGTCACAGTTTGTTGCGGTTGCAACTGCTTGACGCCATGAATGACCTGGTCCTCAGCAGTGACGAACGCATAGCCACGGGTCATGATCTTCAACGGACTCAACAAATCTAATGATTGAACCGTCTGCGTTAGCTGTTGGCGCTTTTGCCGAAGGACTAACTGAGTACTCCGATTTAAGCGCTGCTCCAAATTGGCTAGTTGCGTCTGCGCTTGGCGAACTTGGTGAATGGGTGTCTGTTGCCGTAACTGCTGAAAGACGCGTTGATATTGTTGATTAGCGACATTCAACTGGTTTTGACCCGCTTGTTTTAGGCGCTCGTTCAAGAAATCCAGTTTCTGCAAGTAGCCTTCATATAAGCGATTAGGCTGTGTGAAGACATACGAGGCCGTCAGCTTATTTAAACGTTGCCGGTCACGCTGGACCAAGTTTTGAAACGCGTTCAGCACCCGCGTCTGATCCTGCTTCAATTGTAGCAAGACATCATTGTATACCGGAACCGCCAGTTCTGCCGCAGCAGTCGGCGTTGCGGCGCGGACGTCCGCAACTAAATCCGCAATCGTCGTATCGGTTTCATGTCCGACCGATGAGATCACGGGTAATTGACTTTGGGCAATTGCGCGCGCCACGACTTCTTCATTGAACGGCCACAAATCTTCAATCGAACCACCACCACGCCCGATGATCAGGGTGTCAAAATCACCCTGGGCATTGGCACGTTCAATCTGTCGACTAATTTCGGCAGCCGCCGCGTCTCCTTGGACCTGGGCTGGAAATAGGACGATCTGCGCAATCGGAAACCGTCGCCGGGCCGTTGTGATAATATCTCGAATCACGGCCCCACTGCGACTTGTCACCACGGCAATTCGTTTTGGAAAACGCGGAAGCGGCTTTTTGGGCGCACTAAACAAGCCCTCAGCCGCTAATTTCTTTTTTAATTGTTCATAGGCTTGGTACAGCGCACCAACCCCATCTGGTTCCATTCGTTCAACGTAGATCTGATAACTACCACTCGGCTCATATAGTCCGATGCGGCCAACGACCAGCACCTTCATTCCTTCTTCAGGTTGAAACTTCACCTTGGCAAAGGCCGATTTAAACATGATGGCTGAAATCTTCGCATGGTCGTCTTTCAGGCTGAAATACTGATGCGTATTCGGCCGCGGCCGGTAGTTTGAAACTTCACCCGTTAGATAGACCTTGCCTAAATACGGGTCGACTTCAAATTTACGCTTGATATACTGTGTTAAAGCTGAAACCGTCAAATATTGTTGACTCTCACTCACGTACATCACTCCATTTTGCAAGTTCGACTGTCGTCTGCATCAACGTGGCAATCGTCATCGGGCCGACCCCACCAGGAACTGGCGTGATCAAGCCGGCGACCCCTTGTGCAGATTCAAAGTCGACGTCACCCACTAGTTTACCATTTTCATCACGGTCCATGCCAACATCAATAACCGTTGCGCCCGGCTTGATATCATCACCCGTAATTAAATGGGCAATCCCAGTCGCAACCACTAAGATATCAGCCGTACGGGCGACTGCTTTTAAATTCGCTGTTTTACTGTGGGCAATCGTTACCGTGGCGTTGGCATTCGTCAACAGTGCCGCCATCGGTTTGCCGACAATCGTACTACGACCAATCACCACCGCCGTCTTACCAGCAGGATCAACGCCATATTCATGAAGCATCGTCATGATACCGCGCGGCGTGTTGGCAACGGGATAATTCCCAGGAAAGTTGGTCAGTAACTTACCGACATTACTTGGATGGAACCCATCCACATCCTTTTTAGGATCAATCGCCATGGTGATCAGTGGCTCATTGATTTGGGCGGGCAATGGTGACTGCACCAAAATCCCATGAATACTTTCATCAGCATTGTAGTCAGCAATAATCGCTAACAACTCCGCTTGCGTCGTCGTTGCCGGTAATTGCCGAACGACGGAATGCATCCCCAATTTAGTGGCTTTGCGATTCTTATTTCGCACATAGATTTGACTGGCTGCATCGTCCCCAACGATAATGACAGCAATCCCCGGTTGAATTCCTTGCGCAACTAAATCCGCGACCGCCGTTGCTGTCTGTGCATTAACCTTCTTTGCTACTGCTTTACCATCAATAATCTTCGTCACAAGTGCCACACTCCTCTTTCTCTGTCTGGTCTTATTTTAGCATATTCATTGCCTTGATTTATGACAGGTTTTCTAATAACTTATTAAAAAAAGTCTGGCAAACAGCCAGACTTTTACGGTAGAACATAAGATTGTTCGGTTTTAGACTAATTGGCTTGATTTTTGACCACTTTGCCCAGGACACCACTCACGAATTTCCGTGACCGGTCATCACTGAACGCCTTGGCCAATTCAATTGCTTCGTTGACAGCGACCTTGGTCGGCACGTCGTCAACAAATTGCAATTCAAAGAACGCCATTCGTAAGATAATCAAATCCGTCTTAGCGAGGCGATCCAAGGACCACTTCTGACTAAGATAAGGTTGAATTTGAGCGTCTAATTCCGCTTGATGTTCACGAACACCAGTTACTAACGTGCTTAAATAAGCTGGAATCTCGATATCATCCGCTTCTTCAGGGTTGAGTAACTGTTGGAATAACTGATTTTCATCAGCGTCCGGGTTCGCATTTAACGCAAACAGCGCTTGAAATGCCTTTTCCCGGATTTCATGACGCGTTAAACTCACGATTCTTCACCATCTTCATTTTCATCGGCAGTGGTGTCTTCATCGCCAAACAAGTTGTTTGGATCGATCGCACTTTCAGTCTTTTCAGTCACGATACCCGTGATATGCACGTTTACTTCGCTCAGTGCTAGGTCAGTCATGAATAAAATCTGTTGCTTGACCTTATCCTGAATCGCCAACGCCACTTTCGGCACTGACACACCATAGTCTAAGTAAGCATAAACGTCCACACTAATTTGTGAATCGACGATTGTCAGCTTGACACCCTTACCAAGATTTTTCTTGCGACCGAACAACTCATTTACACTGGAAGAAATCGTTCCACGCATCCGGTTGACGCCATCAATTTGACTTACGGCGATGCCAACGATGATTTCAAGCACTTCTGGTGCAATTTGAATTTGTCCTAAGCTGGGTTCTTTGGTTTGTAACGTAATGTTGCTACTGTCAGCCATTTTGACATTCCTCCAATTCCATGTTTGCCGGTATTAGTTCGTTGAAATTAAGCCCGTGAAACGTAAGTGGAATCAACGGTGTTGACGATCAACTTGTCGCCCGCCTTAACGAAGAATGGCACTTGAATGATCGCACCAGTTTCCAACGTTGCTGGCTTTGAACCACCAGAAGCCGTGTCACCCTTGATACCAGGTTCAGTTTCGGCAACTTCCAAAGTAACCGTGTTTGGTAAATCAATCCCTAACACTTCACCCTTGTAAAGTGTCACTTGAACTTCCATGTTTTCCTTCAAGAACTTCAATTCGTTTTGAATGTGGTCGCCAGGAATTTCGATTTGTTCGTAAGTTTCAGTATTCATGAAGACATAACTGTCACCATCGGCGTAAAGGTACTGCATCGTACTCTTTTCGATTGGGGCTTGTTCCATCCGAGCACCGGCACGGAACGTCTTGTCTTGAACCGCACCCGTCCGTAAGTTCTTAAGCTTTGAACGAACAAAGGCGCCACCCTTACCAGGCTTAACGTGCTGGAATTCCACGATGCGCCAAATTGCGTTGTCTACTTCAATGGTCAAACCATTTTTAAAATCTGCTGTTGAAATCATTTTAAAAAATCCTCCTCAAAGATATCTTTATAACTATAACAAGACCAGGCCGTTGTGGCAACTGTCTTAACTATAAAATCAGTAAATCACGAGTGGCCTGTGTCAGCCGTTCATGTCCGGTCGCAGTCACGAGCACGTCATCCTCGATGCGCATGCCACCCAAATCAGGGAAATAAACGCCGGGTTCAACGGTTACCACACTATTGGGCACTAGGACCCCGGTCGTGTTTTTAGAGATCAGTGGTCCTTCATGAATTGCTAAACCAATCCCGTGGCCCATCCCATGGTTGAATGCGGGACCGTAGCCGGCATCCGTCAAAAGTTGACGACCAACAGCATCTAGCTCAGCCGTCGCTGCACCAGCCTTCACCTGATCCACCACTGCCTGTTGCGCCGCTTGAACCGCTTGGTAAGCCGTTGCCAGTTTGGCATCCGGCGTTCCAAGCGCAAAGGTCCGGGTCATATCAGAAGTATAGCCATTTAGAAAATAGCCAAAGTCCAATGTAACCAGCTGCCCCGCCTTAAGCAGCGCATCCGAGGCCGTCCCGTGTGGCAAGGCCGCTCGTGCGCCACCAAGCACGATGGTGGTGAAAGATGGCCCACTAGCGCCGTGTGTGCGCATAAAGGCATCTAGCAAGTTACTGACATCAATTTCACGCATGCCAGGACGAACGATGCTGGTCACGTACTCAAAACCGGCATCCGCCAACTTAGCGCTAGCACGGAGCTTGGTCAGCTCATCAGGTTCCTTAGTGATGCGCAAATCGTCGACAACGTCTGGCAGTGCCACCAAGTCACTGACCAAGTTCTCATCCAAATAGCTGTAGGCTGAATATGGAATCTCCGCCTCAAATCCCATGACACCAGTGTGCGTCCGTTCAATAATATCACAAACGGCCCCCAGATAATCACGGGTGATGACTAAGTGCTGGTCATCATAACGGGTAGCAAATGCAGTCTGGTAACGGGCATCCGTCACCAGATAAGCGTCATTCGCCAACACTAGCAAGTAACCGTCACCGGCCATGTCTGCCATTCCAGTCAAATATTGCAGGTTCGCACCGCTAGAAACCAAGAATGCATCGATTTTCAGTGGATCAAACTGATCTTGTAACCGCTCAACTCGAGTTTTCATACTGTCACTCCCATCATAACCTCACGCTTCATTATACCAAACTTTCCAAAACCTGAAGCTAATGATTTCAATGGCGCATCCAGTCAACGGTAAAATTAGCACCGTCGCCACGTGAGCTTATGCGCTGGCGTCACAAAAAAAGAGCCTCCATGCAGAGGCTCTTCAAAAATTATTTTGCTGGGTAAACAGAAACTTGGCGCTTGTCGCGACCTTTGCGTTCAAAACGAACGACACCGTCAGCCATTGCAAATAATGTATCGTCGCCACCACGGCCAACGTTTACACCTGGGTAAATATGGGTTCCGCGTTGACGATAAAGAATGTTCCCATTCTTAACAGTTTGGCCGTCAGCCCGCTTGGCACCTAAACGCCGACCAGCTGAATCCCGACCGTTGGCAGTTGAACCGCCACCTTTATGGTGAGAGAAGAATTGCAAGTTCATTAACATAGTAAAGTCCACCTCCGAATGTGGTTATCGTGTTTGTTCGCGAACTTGGATGTAATCTCCATAGTTCGCGGCCACATCGTTCAAACCAAGTGTGAAACTCGCCAGTAACGTCTGTAATTGGGTGTTCGCCAAGTCAAGCTTGGTAAAGTCCGCAATCAACAAACCACCATTGGTTTCATCACTTTGCACTGCGGGTTGTAAGTGGGCAACTTGTTCAATCCCATTGATCGTACTAATTGCTAACACCGAAACCGCCGCACAAACGATGTCTTGTCCATAAGCACCTGAATCAGCATGTCCCGTTAACTTAAAGGCGGTCACCTGACCGGTCGCATTACGGGAAATGGTTGCCTGAATCATAAAGGAATGCCTACTTTCTTAATTATGCATTAATTGTGTCGATCGTTACCTTAGTGTATGGTTGGCGATGACCCTTCTTAGTATGTTGGCCCTTCTTAGCCTTGTACTTGAAAGTAACCACTTTACGGCCACGGCCCTGCTTTTCAACAGTACCTTCAACCGTCGCACCATCAACAGTAGGTGTTCCAACCTTAGTTGTGTCGCCACCAACAAAGACAACTTGATCAAAAGTTACCTTGTCGCCAGCAGCAGCGTCAAGCTTTTCAACGTAAATTGCTTGGCCTGCTTCAACTTTATATTGTTTACCACCAGTTACAATAATTGCGTACACGTTTGTGCACCTCCTTAAATTATGAATCACTTAGACTCGCCGAATGTAAGTGCCATTGCTGAACTTAAGACTCAATCCGTGCGGTTGTAGCTGTAGAAGTCCACAAATACAACAGGAAAATATTATCAAATTTCCATTCAATAGTCAAGCAATG
This sequence comes from Lactiplantibacillus sp. B652, assembly GCF_023806745.1. Classification (NCBI taxonomy): domain Bacteria; kingdom Bacillati; phylum Bacillota; class Bacilli; order Lactobacillales; family Lactobacillaceae; genus Lactiplantibacillus; species Lactiplantibacillus sp. B652. The sequence continues at coordinate 165,233 of NZ_JAMSKY010000002.1, forward strand.
ATTTTATTTGACAAAAAAATCAGTAAAACTGATATTACTCATCGTCATTAAATGATGCATCTTTTTGATACACTTCGTCAAATAATGTGGCGTATAGATCATGTCATTTTCCAGCCAGTCCGTAATCAACCCGACTGTCGCAGAAACATAATAAGCGATTTGAATGCTGACCGGCACTTCCAAATCTGCAAATTGCGCTTCAAATTGATGATAAAATTTGTCCATCCAAGTCGTCATCTGCTGGTTGATGCGCTGGTTCACCGCTAACTGCCGTTGATGGAGCAAGAGGGTCTCGAAGGCTTCTGCATGCTGACTAATATAGCCCAGTGCTTTCGATAGCGACAGCACCTGCACACGTTGCAACGGATCGATTGGATTAGTCATAATATCTCCGACCGACACCGTGACCATCGCCGTCTCAAACAGCTCCGTGACCAAATCATCGAGGGCCTGATCAACAAAGGCGGATTTGTCCTTATAATGAAGGTAAAAAGTTCCACGCGTCACTGACGCCGTACTGGTCAATTTTTGCACAGAGATGTTCTCCACTGATTCTGTTTGTAATAAGGTAATTAATGCTTTTCTTAGTCGGCGCCGAGTTTTATCGACGCGCGGGTCCACTTCATGGCTCATGTTTACTTCCCTACTTTCATTTCATAACTAATATAACATTAATTACTAAGAGCGTCTAACAGTTACTGATTACCCAGACAAAAAGTTTAATTACGTCTAACATCAAACAGAATATCAAGGCAAGCGCCACTACTCTAGGGAAGCCAATCTTACCGACATAGCGGGCTTTGAGCGTCCTCTACTGGTAATTTCTCACCCATTTCATCGCACCTTGATCCATAATCAGGCACCGTAAGCATCGCTGTAAAGGATTTTATCTTGACAACCAGGTAAAATAACCGGTATACTAATAATGCAATTTTTAGGAAAAGTCTGGCTTTTCCTGTTAATTCGGTTGCAATGTACACTATTCTTGTTTAATATAGTCGTTATTGGACTAATCAAAGGAGGGACATCTCTTATGACTGTTGTTGCAAAACCATATAACACCTGGGCGGCACGTCGGCCAGTTGCAGGCAAGCAAAAGCGCGTTCGTCGCGAAAAAGAAATTGCTGCTATCCAACGTTGGGCTGCCGGCAAGACTGACACCATCGAAAAAGCACCAAAACTTAAGTAATTAAAAAAAGAACTGCTCATTACGATGAGCAGTTCTTTTTTTAATTTGATTGTATAATACCGATGTGCGTAAGAATCCCCGTTGACTAACGGTCATTACGGGAAGCAGTGAAATGCTTACTGCTTGCATTCTCTTTGGCAACAAAGTTTGAATAATATTGGACGCCACCAGCGATGGCGATGATACCGACAATTGCAACTACTGAACCCATAAGAATTCTCCTTCCTTGTTACATGATTATTATCGTTTTGTTACAGCAATATTTCAAGTGAAACAAATCGGTTTAATGCTTTTTTTGCATTTCTTTAACTTTTCTTAATGGTTGTTGGTTAATTTCCCTTTTTTAGTCTCGTTTTAGCTTGGATCTTTAAGTCATTTATTTTCGTGTAAGCACCGACATTGTGACTGTTATTAAAGGGTTTATACCCGGTCGTTTTTCTGAAAATGATCTGTCTTGGCTGAAAGAAATTTAAGTCCTACGATCAACAGCGATTTTATCAGCAACATCCTCCACGTAATTCAATTGAGCTGATGTGCTTACTTTTTATTAACACAGTTCTGTTACAAATATTACAATCCGACGATATAAACTTGATGTATTCGCTAAAATCAAAACTATTTCTGAGCGACTGACGCTAGCTCTTAACTCGCCCCGCGAACAGCACGCTTGCCGGACGACAGCTTTCTGTCGTGTCGAAGTTACGTTCACATCCCAAAATAGCCGTCAATGTCAAATTGACCTAGTGACCATTAACCAGATTTTGCTTGCAGTTACCAGCAACGTCGATGACACAAATAATTTTCTTATCCGGCTGACCAGTCATTCTAAAAACAAAATAAGACATCAATTTCATGAGCACATTTTTCCAATAATTGCAGTTTTTAAAGACACACGAAAAATCAGGAACCCCGTTAAACGTTGATTTAACGGAATTCCTGATTTTTTGTTTTGCACCAATAGCTTCTAATATGTCACGAGTGAGACTTGAACTCACAACCCTCCGCTTAGAAGGCGGATGCTCTATCCAGTTGAGCTACCGTGACAACAACAAGATTAATTATAGTTAAGTTGTGGAAGTGTGTCAATTTATTATTTAAACATTGAATAAAAATCCAGTTACTGACAAATAACCAGGGTGAATTTTTCAGTTGAGGAAACTTTAATTAGGATGGAAATACACCAACCAAGGAGGAAACTTTTTTATGACACAAGACGAAAAAACTATCAACTTTATTGTAAGCTCTGCCACAGTGATATTCAGTGCGATAATTGGCAACGCTTATCCCGACGTCCCACAATGGGTGAGCTGCGCAATCGAGATTTGGATCCTCGCGTTCTTGTCTTTTGTCGTAAACCATCATCAAGTTGCCTTCGACCCAATTAAACAGCTAGATACAACCGTCTCGTGGACAATAGTACCATCATTGATCGCCATAGCTATTCTTATCGGAGACACGTCACTAGTTACTAATACACCAGTCCAACCTTTATTCAAAATCATGAGTTTGACGCTTTCTTCAATGCTAGTGGCGTATATGGGCAACATTGGAAGTAAGTAAACCTGAACTGACTCATCCCAACTAACATTCGCTGACCCAACAATCCAAGTGCATCGTGACCACCCCACCGACCAACGGGATTAAAATAGGCTTATTAATGGACCTCAGGGGGGCGTTCACCAATGTTAATCCGTCATGGCATCAGCAGTAACATCTATCTCAATGACACGCTCACGTTTATCCAACAAGGGCGCGCAACGTTTGAATTTCACAACAATTTACTGGTCGCACAACGACACTACCGACTGACGATACTAGCCTACCGCGCGTTTAACCAGTTTTATGCCGCGGAAAAGCAACGCGCGGAACAGTTGCTCGATTGATTCTACGATCAAATCAGCGCTCGCATCAGGGTCAAATAGTGCGTATAATATGACCTGAGGTGAACTGTATTGAAACTTGAAGCAATTGCCGGTAACGTGGCCCACGCCATCAAAGACCGGTCGACTGACACGCCGTTCGTACTGGCAGTGGAGTTTACGGACAAAGACTCTAAAGGAAAATCTGCGACTGGTTGCGTGATTGCGCGGATGCCTGACCACCAACACTATACCATCACCAGCAACGATTACCGCTACATGGACGCCGGTAAAGATATTTTAGCCGAGGAATTAGGTGCGTTCTTTGAATGTGATGACGACCTTGACCAGCGACAAACATTGATTGACCGTGTCAACGAGCTGGTGGCTCAAGATCCAGATAACGACGCCGAATTGATTACGGCAGACTAAAAAACCTAGTTACGTGAATGTGCTTGCTCGCGTAACTAGGTTTTTTTAATAGTGATCTGCTTGTCGTTGCTGATTAACTTGATTTTTAGCCGTAAACGCAGCCTGAATCTCGTCTTGCGTAAAGCCGAAGTCCACCAGCCCAATCTTCAAGAAAACGTGCCAAGCGTGCCGATAGCTCTCTTGACGATGATTGAAATAAGCATCATAGACCAAATGTTTGATGGCTAAGTATTGCTTATTCAAATCAGTGGCAGGCTTTGCTGCGATTTCCTGTAATTGCTCAGCGGTCAGTGGGATGAGATGGGTCCACTGCTGAATCGCTGAGACGAGGAAGAAGAAGTCCATCGCGTCGACGTATTCGTTTAAGAGTGTCTCGCGATGCGTCTTATCCGGATCAGCTTTGCCGCGATGAATTTTCCATACTTTGAACCACTCCGATGTATTAGCCATTTCTGCCAATTCCACATCGAGTGAGACCATCGCATTTTGTAGCCGTTCTTCTGGTCGCCAATGAATTTGTTGTCGGGCCGTGATATCACGGTCGAGACGAATAGATTGCTGTAACAATGTCGTTAATTCTAGCATCAAAATCCCCCATGTTTAAGCAAATACTAATGGATCCGCTTTTATTTCGAGTGAGTCGATATTATCTAGATACCAGTCGCGCATAAACCCAAAGTGCAAGAGCACGTCGAACCATGATACCGTTTGGTCAGGATCATGCACCGTCAATACCCACTTAGGGCTCGCACCGGCGTCAGCCGCATCAAAAATGTCGACTGTTAGCCCGGCCCGTAATTCGATCTGCGCGCCATGGCCCTGCTGTGAGTTCCGCAACATATAGTCATTTTCCGCCGCACTCACAAACAGTTTGTCAACGATTGCTTGGTCCAGGTCTGCGGCGCGTAATTCATACTTGGCCGCATTAGCAACATCCAAGATATTGAAATCAACGTTGAAACCGAAATCATCCTGTAAACAGTGACCAAACTTAATCAGTGTCGACAAGACCGTATTGATCTGATCAATACCCGTCCCCTTCAATAATAATTTATTAATAAATAAATTGGTGAACGCCGTACTATTGAAACGTAATAAGCGCCGTTCTAGATTAATATAAAAGAGTTGTTCGCCGGTCGTTTGTTCCCGGTAGTAAGCGCCACCATTCCCCGTTGCGACAACTTGATACAAGAACGTATAGTCATCGGTCAAAGCGCTGTAGACGTGGTATAACGCTTCAGTATGGCGTTGTGAGTTGAGAACGGCCTGTTCATCACCGTGCATCCCCAGTAAACGACTCATAAAAATCAGGTAGTAATCCGCATTCTGATACTGATGCGGGAATGTCACGTAGGCCGTATCCAGCTTAAAATCAGCTAACGTTTGGGCAGCCGCCAACAAAGTTTCCCCATCGGTCGTGTCGATCAATTGGTCCATCAAGGCCGTGAATCGTTCCCCGTTTGCTAAACCTTTCTTGAGGCCTTCATTAAAGGTACTCAGTTTGCCATGGGTGCTTAATGTCGCCGTATCGATTTGTGTGTCTGTATTATTCGCCATCAGCCGCTACCTGCGCCTTCCCAATCAGCGTTGTCAAGTAGTCCACGTAAAGACTACGGTTGCGCTCATTAAAATTCTCGAAACTCTTAAAGGCGTTTTCAATCGCTTGCTTTTCGTAAGCCAAAATCGTATCTTCCTTGGATAACGTCAAAATTTTAGCTTCGTTATCTTTCATGGTTGCGTGCGCATTATTCGCCTGTTCATCTTCGTCCGCTAACTTAGTCAACTGGTCAATGATCTGTTGGCGTTCTTCCTTGATGCGGCCAGAATCAAAGAGTGAGTTACGCTGACCATTTTCCTTCAATTGTTTGCGCAACTCATCTTTTTGGGCATCACGGTCAGACTGGGCATCAATTAGCTTTTGCAGTTGGTCGCTGCCGGCTGAGATTTGTTGAATCCGGTCCGTATTGAACCGTTTATGTGCCGGTGCCAGTTCAAAGGTCTTTTCAAGTTTGTTATATTCTTCGGAGCTGAATTCAAACGCAACTTTTAACACGTTCAGCTTACCGAAGCGACGCCGATCCCACCAATTACCAAAGTAGATCTGAAATTCCCCGAGTTGGGTCTCTTCATAGTAGAAAAATGGGTACTCGTGTGCTAGATAATCAATTAACTTGGTGCTCAAATAGTGACTGATTGCCGGATAAACGTCCGTAATTAAATCGACTTGGGCGTTACGGGTTGGATCCGGTTCCTCGTTAAGTAAGGCTTGGTGATAATGGTCACCATCGATCAATTCATAGATCAACCGGTCGTCACCAGCCGTTATTGCTTGGCGCACCGTGGTTACATAGTCTAACTTTTGTTGAAGTCGCTTCGTAAGCGCGCGCGTTGGTTGATCTTGTTTTTCAAGATCAGGCTGATTTTGTTTTTCCATAATAATCTCCTTGCAATCAATAATAATTGGATACTTGCTGAATTGCACTGCTATTCTTAATGTTACCGAAAATTAACCGATTAATAAAGGTCAACCCGACTAATTTACTAATTTTATAACAAAAACGGCTAGTTCGCCATTGAAGGTGCCCTAACCGTCTCATTTTAATCTAAATTAATCGCTTAGTACAATTCCATGTACTGATCGCGTTCCCATTCGCTAACTTGTTGACGATATGATGCCCATTCAAGTCGTTTAGCTTCCAAGAAACTCTGATAGATGTGTGGTCCTAACGCCTTCTTCATCGTTGGGTCCGTCTGGAATTCCTTCAGCGCGTTGTGTAAGGTCGATGGTAAATCGGCGATGCCAGCAGCGGCACGTTCATCCTCATCCATCACATAAATGTTACGGTCAACACTCTTTGGTGGTTCGATGCCATTCTTGATACCATCCAAGCCAGCTTCCAATACGGCTGCAAAGGCCAAGTATGGATTGGTTGAGGCATCAACACTCCGTAATTCCAAACGAGTGGATAAGCCACGCGCACTAGGAATCCGAATCATTGGTGACCGGTTTGAAGCAGACCAAGCCACGTAAACGGGTGCTTCATAACCTGGCACTAACCGTTTGTATGAGTTGACCGTTGGGTTGGTAACCGCCGTATAAGAACGGGCATGCTTCATTAAACCGCCTAAGAAGTGGTAAGCGTCAGATGACAATTCTAAGCCACTCTTATCACTAGCATCATAGAAAGCATTACCTTGGTCATGGAATAAGGACATGTTGACGTGCATCCCAGAGCCGTTAACACCATTCAATGGTTTCGGCATGAAGGTTGCCCAGAGATTATATTTACGGGCAATCGTCTTCACGACCAGTTTGAAGGTCTGAATATGATCCGCCGCTGACAACGCATCCGCATACTTGAAATCAATTTCATGTTGGCCCGGCGCCACTTCATGATGACTGGCTTCCACATTGAAGCCGAGTCGTTCGAGTTCAAGCGCGATATCACGCCGGCAATTTTCACCTAAGTCCATTGGTGATAAGTCGAAGTAACTCCCCTTATCATTCAATTCAGTCGTTGGTTCACCCTTTTCATTCATCTTGAAAAGGAAGAATTCTGGCTCAGTCCCACAATTAAACGACGTATAACCCGCTTCACGCATGTCGTTCAAGACCCGAATCAAGTTGTTCCGCGGATCGCCTTCAAACGGTTTGCGGTCAGCTGTATAAACTTCACAGATAATCCGTGCAATTTTACCATGTTCCGTGTTCCAAGGCATGATCAACCAAGTTGATAAGTCTGGATAGAGGTACATGTCACTTTCTTCAATACGAACAAACCCGTCAATGGATGAACCGTCAAACATCAACTTGTTATCCAAGAGTTTGTCGAGTTGTGAAACTGGAACTTCAACGTTCTTGATCGTGCCGAATAAATCGGTAAACATCAACCGCAAGAAATTAACGTTCTCTTCTTTGACGATGCGGCGAATATCGTCTTTCGTGTAGGACTGTTTTGCCATGAAAATCGCTCCTTAAATTGATTGACTAACGGATGCAAATACCTTTAGTGTGCCGGGTAATTGGGGCCCTTATCGGACTGCAATCGACCGAGATTCAGGAATTCGTCTTGAAGGATCCGGCGAACGTCGCGATCCGTTAGTGGTTTCGCCAAGTCAGCTTGCTTTTGTTCAGCACGCTGCTGTTGGAGCGCATAGAGTTCCTTAATACCTGCCATGTTAATGCCATCTGCTAAATAATCCTTGATTTCAAGTAAGCGATCAACATCATTTAACGAAAACATCCGTCGGTTACCGGCGTTGCGTTCTGGCGTAATCAAATCTTGTTCCTCGTAATAGCGAATTTGGCGTGCAGATAAATTGGTCAACTTCATAACCGTACCAATCGGCAAGACAGCTAACGAGCGACGCAGTTCCTTTTCCTTCATAACGACCCTCCTCTTTAATACAGACTTAATAATATCAATGTTATTATTGAATGTCAATCAATCATGTTAGAAAATATCACATGTTTTTATCTTAGGTATACCAATTTATAATTAGCTTAACCAACTAGCCAGCCGTTGGTCGATTGACGCCCGTAATTCGGGGTGTTCCAATAAGTCGACCCAATCAACGGTCATCTTGTTGCGGAACCAGGTCAATTGGCGTTTAGCGTACCGCCGCGAATCTTGTTTGATGGCCGCAATGGTCGCGTCACGTGATTGCGTGCCGGCAAAATACGGGAACCACTCGTGGTAGCCGATGCCCTTACCCGCTGGCAAGTCCGCACCACCCTGGTCGTACAGCCAACGCGCTTCCGCTTCTAGGCCAGCAGTCAGCATTAAATCGACTCGCTGATTGATTCGGTCATAGAGCAGTGACCGTTCCGCCGTCAGACAGAGCGTATACGCGTCGAGCGTTTCAGTAGCGGTGTCAGCTTGAGCTGAAAACAGTTGGCCGGTCGTATGCAGATACTCCAGCGCCCGCACGACCCGAACCAGGTTAGCGGGTGCAATCGCTGCCGCCGCTTGGGGATCCCGTTGATTCAAGGCATCCCAGACCGCTTGATTGCCGGCATCGGCTGCACAGTCAAACCATTGCTGGCGATACGCCATATCGGGCGCATTATCGTTGGGTCCGAACTGATACCCTGCCAAGAGTGACTGTAAGTAAAAACCGGTACCGCCAACGATGATTGGCAGTTTTCCCCGGGCAGTGATGTCATTGATCAGTGCCGTGGCGCGACTCACGAACTCGGCGACCGTAAAACGTTGATCAACCGTTTTAATATCGATCAAGTAGTGCGGAATGCCCGCACGTTCGTCAGGCATGATTTTGGCCGTCCCAATGTCCAGATGCCGATAAACTTGCATCGAGTCACCGGAGATGATCTCGCCATTCAATTGCTTTGCGAGTGCCAGCGAAAGCGCCGTTTTGCCGACAGCAGTCGGTCCAGCGATCAAAAGAACTTTATGTTTAGGTGTTGTGGCCACGTCTCTAACCTCCTTGAACTTGTTGCCGAATTTGGCGTGCCAACCCAGGATAATCCGTAATCAGGCCGGCAAAGCGATGGCGGTAACAAAAACGCATATCACGAGCCGTATTGACCGTCCATGGTCGTAATTGGACTTTGGGTAACAGAAACCAATGAAAGCGAACCCAGCGCATATCCGGATGATAACCCAAGACAATGTGCTGCGCGTGCAATCGTTTGGCCGTTTGAACTTTAGCCTTGAAGAGACTGTCGGATTCTACTTCTGGTTGCAAGATGTGCAGGCGCTCGATCGACTTACCATAAAAGCTTGAATAAACCAAAGTAAATGGGACGGAATGGTGTTTGAAATAATCTGCGACTAAATCTTCAATGCCGTCATAATGGATCTTATTGGTTTTGATCTCGAGATTAAAAATACCGGTAAACTGGCGCTCAATCAGGAGCTGAACGACTTCATCCAAGGTTGGAATCCGTGTTCCGACATAGGCCGGATCGTATTTGACACCAGCATCGAGTTGTTTTAATTCCGCCAGTGTCAAGTCTTTGATATACCCGGTTCCAGTGGTCGTACGGTCGACTTGTTCATCGTGCATAATGATGAGATGCCCGTCTCGCGACAAGTGCACGTCCGTTTCGATACCATCCGCACCATCTTCCAGCGCCGCAATAAACGCTGGTAGCGTATTTTCAGGACGGGTCCCCTTACTCCCACGATGGGCAATAATCTTAGTCAGCATCTTTTTTCACCCCACATTTATAAAATTTAGTTTGAATTGATTGCTATCTTCACGCAAAACAAGCATAATAAAACTAACAATTGCTAGGAGGTTTAACTAATGAAATCATTTACTCGTGGCTTCTTATTCGGAGTTGTTGCAACTGCCGGCGCTGTGATTGGTTCTGTCTTATCATTTAAGAAACAAGTGGTAGACCCAATCGAAGACCAAGAAAACAAATTCGAAGAAAACCGTAAAAAGGCTTTGCGCAAGAGTCGCTCTGCTCACAACGGTTAATTAACTAAAAAATGGTGGCTGAACAAGTTGTTGTTCTAGCCGCCATTTTTTAATACTTCGCTTTTTTCGTCTTGCCTTCCCAACGTGCATATCCGGGTTTTAAAATGTATAGCTGTGAATAACCGTTTTTAGCTAAAGTTACCACTGCCCGTGTGCTTAACGTGTGGGTCTGGTCATAAACGTAGATTGGCATGTCCTTACGAAGCTCGCCCATCCGGACCTTCAAACTATTGAATGGAATGTTACGGGCACCCAAGATATGACCGGCATCGAAATCTTTCTTCTCACGCAAATCAATGACTTGAGCCTTCCGCATCCCAGCTTGAAATTCAGCTTCGTCCAGCATCGTTGAAACTTGCCGGCGCCGAATATAACTATATAACTCATAAATAAAGTAGGCTGCAATTATGATAACTAACACAATGTTAACATAAGTCAGACCGCTTACTGCACCTAAAACCACGTTATCCCTCCTAATTTCCACTTACCTATTTTACACAAAACCGCTTACTTTTACTAGGGGTAAGTGGGAAATGCATTGATTAAACCGTTACCAATCATTTCGTACAGTGCTTTGTTCTACTGGTAGGCACAACGGTCCTCTGGTCGGAACGATTAAACTGACTACGCATTGTGCTAGTTAATTTGTCATGATTCATGGTTAGATCATGCCATTTTATAAGTTCAAGAACTGCCAGCTGAGACCCGCTGGAAAAAGTGCGACTTAGCGTAAACTTGCTGTTGTGGAGACGTCCTAGGCCGGCCTCCAGGCATTCTGGGCAATGGCCGGAGCGTGGTGGACACAGATTTAAGCCGACAACCCACGTCTTAAATACTGGTCTTTCACTAACCAAGCCAAAAACGCTTGCTAAGTGAAATTTCACCACTTAGCCTTGCCCAGAATACCTTCCAGCCGGGACCCTATTCGAAAGGCAGACATGTGTGAACCCAACCTTTTTTTGATTAGTCGTTGTTTTCACGGTACAAAGCCATTTTGACATTCAACTGTCAGACTAGTTCTAACAATAACCAAGCTTCCTGACCCATGATTTAATGCTCCGAACACGCGTCCTCACTGAAAATGTGAGATTTTTCTCTAGTCGCCTGAGATAGAAAAGTCCCAGAATTGTATGCACAGGTGAGTTTATTGACTAAATTCGGGGACTAAATTCAAGACTAGTGTCCATTGGGATTTTTGAAAAATATTCAGGTAATCCTCTCAGTACTCAAATGCCATAAATCATCATCGATACCGATTGAAATTTACCTAAAGGACCAACCACTTAACGTTCAGCGGTCAATTGTACCCAGATAGGTGGCCGTTCATCTGCCATTCGAACGGCTTCCCGACCGGAGGGGCCGACTGACAATGCTCAGTAGCCAAATTATTCTTAGTCGGAAGTGTTTTTCTTTCGGCTTAGAATAAGACTCGTATTTGAAATTGCGCAGTGATTTTCTGAGTGAGTTCAAATCGATGTCGGCTGCGCTCCAGCAATTGTCAGCCGGCCCCGGAAGTCGGACTAAGACGTCCATCGGCTGACGAACCGGACGCCAATTTGGCATGATTTAACCATCTTTAGGGCTAAAGAATAACTATCACAACGCGTAACTGACTACTGCGATATTACGAATTACGCCATGAGTTTCGGCGTGAGTTCAAATCGATGCTCGGCTATGTTCCAGCTATTGTCAGTCAGCTCCAGAATTCGGACTAAGGCGCGCACCGGCTGACAAACAGTGAGCTAAACAATTGGTGTGATTTAATCATCGCGCCACTAAAAAACAACTAACACAACGCGTTACGCATTGGCTACTTTTGACCTTAATAACTAGCGCGTTTGGATGATCTTTATTGCTCAACAGTCTGTAGTCGAACTCATTTCGATGCCGGCTGAATGAGCTGGACTTCTGTACCACGAATCCGCAATCCCTGATCATTCGTCAACCGCGTCACGTGCGACCCAGTCTGCCGTTCCCAGTCCGTAATTAAACTTGGTAAATTAGGATTAAGTTGACAATGAGCGTCATAATGCGGGTAAATGCGAATTGGGGTCGCATTGATGGCCGGCGCGTGCGTCAGCTGTTCCATATTATCTTCTGGATACAGTTGCGTATACAAGTCCAGATCCGGGCCCAACAGAATGGCACCGGCACTAATGCCATAAAATGGTTTACCAGCAAGTGCTAACTGCCTGAATCGCGTCAGCAGGTTCATCTTGCGTAAATTGCTTAGCAATAAAAATTCGTAGCCACCATTCAAAACAATTGCATCCGCCGTCTCCAATGTCGCCAAATCATCCGTCAACACATCTAACAGCGTCACGTGTTCAAATCCGAGTTGCTGGATCGTTCGTTGTAAAGCTTGCATCTGGGGATGGCGTTTTCCTTCTGTAACGGAATTGACGATAATCACAATCGTCGCATTCGGCTTGACTAGAGCTAAAAAAGCATCCGTTATGGCCTGATTACAAAATGCACGTGAAGATAATAATAAATTTGCCATTGGTAACCACCTCCGTTTTTCACGCAGCTCGCATCACTGGTCGAACTGCAGCCATGTTCCTTCAGCGCGACACGATCAAATCAGAAATTAGCGCAGTGATCCTGACTAGTTTCAAAAAAAGAAGCCACTGACGATATGTTCAGGGCTTCTTTTTTAACCAGATATTTAGCTTAAATAAACCGTTGTGCTAATGAACCAGCGCCAATCACACCAGCATCGTTACCTAAAACGGCCAACTTCAAGATGGTCGTATCACGGATAGTTGGGAAAGTGAATTGCTTGAAGTAATCAACCACTTGGTTCAACAAGAAGTCACCGGCAGCTGAAACGCCACCACCAATGATAATTGAAGATGGGTTCATCGTGTTACCAACATTGGCTAAGGCCAATCCTAAGTAATATGAAACACGGTCAACGACCCGCTTAGCTAAGACGTCGCCTTCCTTGGCTAAGTCAAAGGTGATTTTAGAACTGATTTCCTCACCGTTATCTAAGAGTTGCTTCAACTTAGAGTCACCAGAGAATTCTTCAGCCATGTCACGCGCAACGTGGACAACACCAGTCGCAGAAGCGTATTGTTCGAGACAACCCTTCTTACCACAAGTACACATGTAACCATTTGGTTCAACGGTCACGTGGCCGATTTCACCAGCGCCACCGGCAATCCCGTGAAGTAAACGGCCATCAGCGATGATTCCGCCACCAACACCAGTACCGAGCGTCACGAAGACCACGTCGCTACCATTTTCGCCAGCGCCCTTCCAGCGTTCACCTAAAGCAGCCACGTTGGCGTCATTGTCTAAAGTGAACTTGATACCAGTTCCCTTTTCAATCTGTTCCTTAACTGGTTGTAAAGTCTTCCAGTTCAAGTTGTAGGCACCAATAACCGTTCCCTTTTCCAAGTCGACCGTTCCGGGTGTTCCCATCCCGATACCGATAAATTGTGAGCGGTCCATCTTGTATAAATCGATGTGGTGGTTGATTGAATCGATGATGTTCGGCACGATGTGTGAACCTTCATCCAAAATCGTGGTTTCAATACTCCACTTTTGTTGAATATCGCCATTTTCCGTTAAAATAGCAAACTTAGTTGTCGTCCCACCAAGGTCGACTCCGATTAACTTACGATCCATGCTGCTAAATCCCTCCATTAGTCCTGCGCCGTGTCTTCACGGGCGCGTTCTGCTTCTATCCGGTGCTCATGACTCAATACGAGTTTGACGCGGGCATACAGCTTCGGGTCGATCACACCGGCCTGATAAAGATGATCAATCTCGATGGCCATTAGTTCGATGTCCCAAATACGTTTGCCCACGTACACGTACACGCCAAATTTTTTAAGTAATTGTTGGACGTCGTAAAGTGTTTTCATGTGCATATCCTCGATTAATTATACAGTTAAATTAACATTTGTAAAACCCATTTTTAGTAGTGCGAGCCAGCCAACGACTAACACCACGCCAGCGACGATTCGTTTGAGCGGCGCAATCTTCCCGATCCGTGGCACTCCGAGGACGTAGCCGAGTAAAAAGCCACCTGCAAGGCCGCCCACGTGGCCCCAAATATCGATGCCATTCGAGAACATATCAAAGACCAAGTTTAAAATGGTCAGCAATAGGAACTGATTGGTCAACTGTCGAATCACGGGATTCTCCCAGAAAGATTCACCAATCGTCAGGAAAGCGCCAAATAAGGCAAAACATGCCGTACTAGCCCCGACAGATTGGTTGGTCGATAACGCAAAGCTCATGATGTTACCACTGATGCCGCCGAGCATATAAAGTGCCAGCATCCGCCAGTGACCGTACATCGCTTCAATCTGCATCCCCATAAAGTAGATGACAACACCGTTTAACGCGATGTGTGTCAGCCCCATATGTAAGAACATCGGCGTGATGAACCGCCACCACTGACCGGCTGCGATTGCCTGGTTATTCTTCGCACCGATGGCGTTAAAGACTAGTGTGGCACCATCACCCATCAGCCATTCGATTAGGAAGACTGCGACCGTAATCCCTAAAATAATCTGGGTGATTGCAGGCTCCATTTGCCACCATCGTCTAATTCTTGTCATTTTGTCCATCCCCTGCTACCAAGAGCTCGTCTAGTAAAATATCATAGTCATCCACTGGCCACTCGGCGTGTTCGAAGGCCATTTCGTTATATGCCAACGTCAACTTGGTACCAGCATAGTCCGCCAGGTAGCGGTCATAATAGCCACCGCCAAAGCCGATGCGAGCATGTCGATCACGACTGTAGCCCAAACCGGGTACTAGGATCAAATCAATCGCTGATTTAGCGATTGGCTGACCATCGACTGGCTCTAATAAGCCAAAACTCGTGCGTGTAAGCTTGGTCGTCGACGTGTATGGGTAAAAGGCCATCTGCCGATGGGGTAACGTCTTAGGGATCACGACCGTCTTTCCCTCCGCCCAGGCACGCTCGATTAACGGCTGCGTCGCGACTTCGATGTCGCCACTAAGCGTGATGGCGACGACCTGTGCCGCTTGCCAGGCTGAATGAGCAAACAATTGTCGTTGTAAGGCCAGATTCTGCTGCTGACGAGCTGAATCTGAAAGCTGGCTCAATCGTTGTAACTGCTGTTTGCGAAATGCGCGCTTCTCCACGTCAGTCACCTCCGTAAATTCATTGGTATAAAAAAATCTCATTCATTAACATGTCAAATTGAAAATTCAATTTGGCAGTTGCCAACAAATGAGAAACCCATTGTCTGATGACAATGTTACAGAAAAAACAACAGGAGTCCCCGTTGTTATTTTGTTTCACGATGTAATGTCACTTTGTGTTCCCGTGGACAATACTTCTTAAATTCAACCCGGTCCGGATTGTTCCGGCGGTTCTTTGAAGATAAGTAGTTGCGTTCATGGCATTCTGTACATTCAAGTGTAATGTGTACCCGCATGTTGTTGACCCTCCAAACTCATTCGCATATTACAGGGCCGGAACCCTTAACTTGAACTACTATACCATTAATGACTAAAAAATACCAGTATCAATTAAGATACTGGTATCAAAAATCAGTGATTATTTGTTGTAATACTTCCAGAACGCTTTATAAATTTGGGTTGCAGTCGTGGTGTTATATGCCCCATTAGTTGCAGTGATTCCAGGAAAGGCAATCGCGATGACGACCTTCGGATTCTTATATGGTGCATACGTTACTAAACTCAGTGTTTCAGTCGACGTCGTCCCATGATAAGTTTCGGCAGTCCCAGACTTGGCGGCAACGGCAGGTGATAAGTTCTCAAGTGCGCTCCCCGTCTTGTAAGTACTAGTCCCATGAACCACGTCCCAATAACCGGTATGCACAACATCAAAGTATGATGATGGCACGTCGATCGTATTTAAGACCCGTGGCTTCACGTTGGTCTTTACGGCCCCTTGTGACCCATTGGCCTTGGTTCCCGTAATTGCAGACACGATATGGGGAGCAATTCGCCGACCACCATTAGCCATCGTTGCGATGTATTGTGCTAATTGGATCGTCGTGTAAGAGTCATAGTTCCCATAGGACAAGTCTAACGCTTTACCAATATCTTTCTGTGCAGAGGAACCTTCATAACCAGTGGCTTCACCAGGCAAATCAATCCCAGTCTTGACACCGAGACCGAACTCGTTGAAGTAGCCACGAAGCTTGGAAAAGACTGAATTGGACATCGTCAAGGCCTTACCAGAAGAATAATTGAAGTTTCCTTCCTTCATGGCTAATTGCATCATGTAGGAGTTAGAAGAAACTTCCATCGCGGTCGAAGCATTCAACGAAATACTTGCGCTCCCAGTCTTGTTGAACCAAGAACTCTTAGAAGCAGTCCCAGCTAACTTGATTGGCGTATCAGTCAAGGTACTGTTAGTTGGCGTAATTACGCCATCTTGCAAGGCCCCCATGACAGTGGCCCCCTTGACAACCGACCCCATAACAAAGGATTGGTTGATGGTTCCTAAGGCATTTTCAGTAACCTTCCCAGTCGATAAGTTCCGGCTGGCACCCGCCAAGGCATAGATCGCCCCGGTCGACGGATTCATCACGACGGCGTATGCCCCTGGTGAATAGGCATTAGCTGAACCCACCGTTTTGGCTTCCGACATAATAATCTGTTGGACCTTCTTTTGGAACTTCGAGTTAACCGTCAGCTGAATGTTGTCACCTTTTTTACCACCATACTTCTTGATTTCTTTTTGGATGACCCCATCCTGAGTTTTGACCTCGGTCTGTGACTTGGTCCCACTCAGCACATTTTCATACTGCTTTTCCAACTGACTTTGACCCACGGAATCATCCCGTGAATAACCCTCAGCAAGCAAGGTCTTGATGTTGTCACTAGGCAACCCTTGCTTTTCAGTCGTGACTGTTCCCAGCACACTACTCAAGTCGGTTCCGTTCGGATAACTCCGAGTCCAACTGGTTCCGACCTTGATACCAGGCATCTCTGATTGATGTTCACCAATCTCAGCGAGCTCGGTACTCGTAACGCCAGTCGACTTGATATTGACCGTCGACAATGAATAGGCGGAATTCATCTTATAATAGATGGCCGCCGCATTCTTTTGTGCATCCGTCATATTTTGAACGATATGCTTCTCCGTGTAGGCCACTTCTCGGGCATACAAGACATCATCATCGGTAGATGTTTTGACCTTCTTAGACACTGCCTTTAAGTTGGCAGCCCCCGCTAAGTAATAGTCAGCCAAGTTACGATCCGTCATGGTCGAAGTTGAAATGGTTAGGTATTCACCTAACTTATTGGCAACCTCGTACATTTTGGTTGACGCAACTGACAGCCCCTTCGTATATTGAATCGCTTGGTGGGACTTGTTACCCACTAAGACCCGTCCGGTCGAATCATAAATCGATCCCCGTTGAACCTTGCCCGTCGCAGTCGTGTTATTGGCCGAGTTCACAGTACTACGGAATTTCTGACCGTAGTCCACTTGTAAGTAAGCTAACTGTGCAATCAACGCGGCAAACAACAAGAAGACAATGAAGAACAAGAAGTTCAGCCGAAATGGAATATGCGACTTGTTGGGATCACGATTTATGGTAATTTTCTTAAAAAATTTCAATTCTCAGGCGCTCCCATTCTTAATTTGGTAAACATTTCGCAAAAATTTACCAGATGATACTAGCAATCCTAGATAAATACCACACTTATGTTATTCTAAACGATAGACATAAAAATTTCAGCCGATATTGCGGATTTTAATGTTTTTTTGATTATTTTTCTGCGCGGCGATGAATTATTAGAGATTGAGGTGGCAATTTGTGAAACTTCGGCGTTTTTTTGATAAGCGGACGTGGCCGCTATGGATCAGTTTTTGGTTACCCTTACTGATTATGACCGGTTACTTTATCTACCGGCACATGGCCCCATTTGGATCAAGCAGTTTGTTGACGGTCGACTTGGGTCAGCAATACGTGGACCTATTCGCCTATTTCCGACATACGCTCCTGCACGATCCAAGTGCGCTATTCTATTCGTTCTCCAAAACCATTGGTGGTGAAATGGTCGGGGTCTGGGCTTACTACTTAATGAGTCCCTTTAATTTAATCTATTTATTCTTCCCTGGTCAATCAATCACCACCGGTATTTTTATCGTAACGGTCTTAAAGTATGGTTTTGCCGGACTCTCCTTTGCCTGGCTATTGACGAAGACCCACACGCAAAAGGGCTGGTTGGTGCCAACTTTCAGTACCGCCTACGCCTTAATGGGTTGGATGGTTGCCAACCAATTAAACATGATCTGGTTGGATACCGTTGCAATTCTACCACTGGTTATTTTAGGGTTGGAACGCCTATTCACAACGGGCAAGGTCCGCTACTTTGCGGGTTGGCTCGCGGTGATGCTGATTGACAACTACTATATGGGTTACATGGTCGTCTTGTTTAGTTGTTTGTACTGGTTGTATGGCGCAACTAAGTACTGGCAAGACTTCAAAACGATGATCAAACACGCCCTTAAGTTTGCTTGGGGTGGCTTACTGGCAGCTGCGCTCTCCGCATGGTTGCTACTACCAACCTTCTGGGCGTTGATTCAAAGTAAAGCCCAATATAATGAAACAAAGATTCATTGGAAATTAGAATATGCGCCCTGGAAGATGCTAGCGAAGTTTGTGACTGGGACGTTTAACTTTGACCAGATGCCTTCGGGTCAACCGAACTTCTACGTTGCCTGGTTTGCAATTTTTGCGTTTATTCTGTTCTTCTTACGCCGCCGATTCAAGTGGACCGTTAAGCTGAGCGCCCTATTAGTCACTGGCTTTATTCTATTGTCATTCTGCTACGAACCATTAGACTTGCTGTGGCACGCAGATCAATTTCCAGTCTGGTATCCGTACCGCTTCTCATTTGTCTTCTGTTTCTGGATTGTCTGGCTCGGTGCTCAAGCAATGGCCGACAAGATTACGATCAAGCTCTGGCAAGCGCTCACGATGCTGGCCTTGACCGTTGGGCTGTTTACGACCGTCTATTTAAACATCAAGAAAGTGTCGTACGTCACGCAAGCCAACCTCTTGATTACGATTGCCTTAGCTGCGCTTACGTTGATCTTCTTGACGCTGCCTAAACAGCGGCGTCTGATTTACCAAATTGTCGCGCTCATCCTGGTTGCGACGGACATGTCGATCAACGTTGTGGCGTCATTGAATAATATTTCGTACGTCTCACAATCAGAATTTGGCAAGTATACGACGGCTTTAGATAACGCCGTTAATAAAATCAAAGCAAACGGCAAGGGCTTTTACCGAATTGGCAAGACCTTTACACGGACCAAGGATGATCCGATGCAAGCAGCTTATAATGGCGCTGACCATTTCAGTTCGACGTTTGAAAGCATCATTCCGAATTTCTTTGGCTCAATCGGTCAACCAGATGGTGATGGCGTCGTCGCCTACACAAACGGTACCATGATTACCGATTCACTCTTAGACATGCAATACTTCATGGATAAGAAGGTTCCCACGTCGCAAAATGACAATACGAACTATCGAAGCTATATTCCGGTGACGAGCACCAAGAAGGATTTGACGAACTATCAGAAATCCAATAAGCTCAGCACCAGCAAAGTCACGACTTACAAGAATCCGTATGCGTTAGGCTTAGGATTTGCGGCTTCTGATAAGATTACCAAACTAAAAGTCTCCAAGACGACTGGTGATCCGATTGCCCGACAAGAGCTCATTTACCAAACGCTCGCTAACCGTTCGACGAGCAGCCTGATCAGTGCTGAAAACTTTAACGAAGTCGTTTTCCAAAACGTTAAAAAGGTCACGACACTGACTGGTGCCGTTTTGAATAAAGAAAATCTCAGCAAGACCGGTTCCATTTACTTCAAGTTCACCCCAACGACCAATGATTCTTACTACATCACGTTGGGCGCAAACTTAACAACGTCGAATGCTAGTTTCTACATCAACGGTAAGGAACTCAAGCAATATCCGACCTACCGTCATACGATTGCGGTCAATGTCGCTTCAAATAGTAAAGGCAAAACGGTCACCTTTGGGATTCAAATGAAGAAGACCTCCCTCTGGTTACAAAACTTTACGCTTTACAAGTTGGACAACTCGCAATTTAAGACTTCGGCCAAGAAGCTCCAGCAAGCACCGTGGAACATCAGCGCTCACTCTAACCGCAAGATTACTGGGACCATTAATATCAAGCACAACCACCAAGTCTTGATGACGACGATTCCGTATTCTAAAGGCTGGCACGCGACCGTTGATGGCAAGTCCGTTGCCACTAAGAAGGTCATCAACACGTTCGTCGCGGTACCGCTCAGCAAAGGCAAGCACACCGTGACACTCACGTATCGACCACCGTTCCTAGTCACCGGGAGCATCATCACCGGTGTTAGCGCAATTGGCACGATCGGCTGGTTCGTTATTCGCCGCCGTCGTCGCAACCACGCAAATTAGTTAGTTATTAAAAATCAGTGCAGTCAGAATTTTTTTAGATTCTGACTGCACTGATTTTTTTGCGTACTGAATTATATTAAATCATGCTATTTCCTAAGTTCAAGTGCTGCCAGCTATAGACCGCTGAAAACGGTGCGAGTTACCGTAAACTTTCCGTGGTGGATGCGTCCTACACCGGCTTACAGGCATTTCTGACAACGCTGGAACGTGGAGGACACAGATTTAAGCCGATAAACCACGTCTTAAATGCTGGTCTTTCACGTTAGCTGCAGTATGGATGAAACGTGCTCGGGTCAAACTGGGACTTCCGGTTAGCTACGCCAGAACGCCAAGCGGAAGTTCACCGCTTAACGCTCTAGCTAGGCTAATCCTCAGTCCCAACCCGTCTGAACCTCACACTCTGAAAAACGCTTAGCATTGTCAGAAACACCTTCCAGCCGGGATGGTATTCGAAAGGCAGACATGTGTGGACCCAACTTTTGATGACATGGTCGTTGGTTCTCAGTAGACAGGCATTTTGACATTCAACAATCAGAATGGGTTCTACCGATTGCTCAGCTTCCTAAACCATTATTTAATACTTCGGACACGCAGTTTCACTGAAATTGTCAGAATTTTCTCTAGTCACCTGAGATAGGAAAGTCTCGAATTCTAAACGAAGGTCATTTTATCTACAAATTTCAACACTAGTTAACATTGAAATTTGTAATCTTGCGATGGGCGAATAATATTCAGATAATCTTCTCAGTAACTAAATGCCATAAATCATCATCGATACCGATTAAGAGCTTTCTGGAAGGACAAGCCGCCTAATATTAAGTGGTCAATTGCACCCAAATAGGTGGCCGTTTATCCGCCATTCGAGCGGGTTTCCGACTGTAGGGGCCGGCTGACAATGCTCAAGGGCGAAATTCTTCTTGTCCGGGCGAATTTCCCGGGCTAGAAGAAGACTCGAATTTGAAATTGCGCAGTGGGTTTCTGCGTGAGTTCAAATCGATGTCCGCCCTGTTCCAGCGTTGTCAGCCGGCCCCGGAAGTCGGACTAGGGCACGCATCGGCTGACGAACAGGAATCCACCAACTGGCATGATTTAATCATGATTCAGGTCAAATTTACCTGGTACGATATGAATCGTCATTAGCCGTTTCAAGTGTCCTATTCATTGTTAGGGGTGTATTCGTATTTCGGACCATCGTTTGCTTCGTCAAAGTCGACGGTTAGATCATAGCCCGTAAAGAACCACTCGTCACGGTCATTGACATAGTAGTTGACACCGTCTTTTTCGGTCATCGCAATCGGTTGGTGAGGTTCGTCGTCGCGCATGATACCAATGGAGAAGCCACTGTGAACCGCCGTTTTGCCATAAGTTTTGCCATAGAAGCGGACCCCGTTTCCAGTCGTCACACCCATGTCATCATGAAACCACTTGCTTGCTGCATCCGTAATCGTTATTTTCATATTTGCCACCTCATTATTGGAATCGTTTACAATCATTGTGCCCGTTTTAGCGACAAAACGCAACATTGACAGTCAGTGAGCAAGGTAAAAACCACTTGCGCCGACAAAATGACCACTGGGGGAATTCTGATTTACAGCACGTAAGGTTTGTGGTGTACTTAGATTACTCAAGGAGGTGAAACCCATGAAGGTGCATCTTATCCAGAACTCAGAAATCGACGTGCCCAGGATCACGTTAGAAATTCCTGATGACTATCCTGATTCTGATGCGTTGGTGGCGGCATTAGAAAATCTAGTCTCGGCGGTGGTTACGTTAACCGTTTCACAACGTGGTCAGTTAATTCAACTGCCAGTCACCGACATCCTATTTATCGAAGCCACGGGTCACCAGGTCGCGGCGCATACGCGTACCGGTGTCTACCGCGTCAACCACTCCCTAACTGCGGTTGGTGACAAATTGCCCAGCGAATTCATGCGAGTCTCAAAATCCGCCATCGTGAACACCCACCAAGTTTATGCCCTAACGAAAACGTTGACTGGCAACCTGATTGCGTTTCACGATTCTCCCAAACAATTGTATGCCTCACGTCGATACTATTCCCCTCTGAAGTATCGGCTTGAACAGAAAGGACTGTTATAAATGCGAAAAAATTGGTTTTGGCCGATCTTCCTGATTGCAAGTGCGGTGATTCTAATCACCAGCCAACTGGGCCTGTTCAGTTATCATCTCAGCCTGTTGACCGTCTTCTTCACCTTGATTCTGGTCGCCTGCTTAGGAAGTAGTTTACGATACTTAAACATGTCCGGAATCGTCTTCTCAGTGGCGTTTCTCGCCATCATCTATGCCCCGCCACTGGGCATTACACGGTTAGTGCCTTGGACGATTCTAGGCGCCGCCCTCCTGCTTAGTATTGGGCTCAGCATGTTGATTCGTCCCCGGTACTATCGTTATCATCGTAGCCATTATCACCATCATGAGCATCATCGAGACACCGAAGAGAACGTCGGGACCATCAATGACGACCACGTCAATCTGGATATCTCGCTGGGCAACAGTATCCGCTACATTCACAGCGAGCATTTCAAGTCAGCAACCTTAAACGTCTCAATGGCGGGTGCCAAAGTCTACTTCGATGATGTCAATATCCAAGACAACCAAGCCACAATTTCAGTCGATGTCTCACTAGGGAGTTTGGAACTCTACCTACCAAAAACTTGGCAAGTCCAAGAATCTATCAGCAATTCAATGGGCCACGTCTCCACTGAAGGTACCCCCTTAACAGCTGGGCCAGGTGTGACAATCAATGGAAGCGTCTCGCTGGGTGAATTACGGATTATTTATATCTAGCTCGTTCATTGATCTGGTTTCCTGATTAAAACGTTGGGCTTACGTTCGCTAGCTAGCACACGTGAGGTCCTACTGGTAGGCGTTAGAGACAACATTAATCAAGCTAACTGATACGTGCTCGAACAATTTTCAATGAGGCTATGTTAGTTGCTTTTGGGGGTTAAAACCGACAATTAGTAACTGATTCTTCAGTGATTCAATCGAACTGATGCAGAATTTCAGTTGGCAAAAACCTTAATGCAACAACATATTGCGATTGCCAACTAATTTTCGCCCCCGCTATTTTGAGTAAGTTGCATGTACCAAGTATCCCGACAAACTGTCCAGAGCATTATTCTACAATTACGACCGCCTCGTACAGACTTATCTGTGCTAGGCGGTCGTTTCGTCACTAACGCTTCATTCATATGCGACCAGAATAACTGTTAGCCGCTTATTCTGATCTTTTGGTTCCCGAGTCAAAAAATTCCCAGTGCCCGCCAATCATTGGCTTGCACTGGGAATTTTACGCATTAATTACGCGTTTTCAACTTTTAAAATCTTGACCGTCATCGTACCAGCAGGGATATTGATGGCCACTTCTTCATCGACGTGGTGACCAATTAGACCCTTGGCAATTGGTGAGTCGTTTGAAATCTTACCCACCATTGGGTCTGCTTCAGCGGCACCCACGATGGTATATGATTCTGGTTCTTCATCCGGTAATTCTTTGAAAGTCACAATCTTACCAACTGAGACTTCAGTTTCATCAATCTTATCGCTATCAATGATTTCAGCGTATTGAAGCATGTGTTCAACCGTCTTGATCCGGTTTTCTAACAAACTCTGTTCATTCTTAGCAGATTCGTATTCAGAATTTTCGGATAAGTCGCCGTAACTCCGAGCAATCTTGATCCGGTTGATAATTTCTGGACGTTGGTTAATCCGAAGGTCTTCAAGCTCCTTTTCAAGCTTGACCTTCCCTTCTTCTGTCATTGGATATGTTTTTTCTTCAGCCAATGTGTTTCACTCCTCGAATAGAAAATATAGTTATCAAAAACCAGCCTACCATTTCGAATTTTAAATGTAAACGTTAAAATTCGAAATGGTGCTGGTTTAGACGTTATTTTTATAAAATAGAACGGACCTTAGTCGTCAGCAAGTCAATCGCGACTTCATTTTCCCCGCCTTCAGGGACAATTAAGTCTGCGTAACGCTTAGTTGGCTCCACAAACTGATGATACATTGGTTTGACCGTTGCTAGATACTGATTGATGACTGAATCAAGGGTTCGGCCACGTTCCTTAATATCGCGCTGGATCCGACGAATGATTCGAATATCATCGTCGGTATCAACGAACACCTTAATATCCATCAAATCACGGAGACGTTGGTCATCTAAAATCAGCACGCCTTCCACGATAATCACATCACGCGGTTCTTGATGAATCGTCTTCGCGCTCCGCGTGTATTGTTCATAATCATAAACCGGCTTTTCAATCGGTTGATAGTCTAGTAACTGTTTGATTTGCTTAATCATCAAATCAGTGTCAAAGGCCAAGGGATGGTCGTAGTTGACAGCGTGGCGCTCGGCCATCGTCATCTCACTCTGGTCATTGTAGTATGAATCTTGCTGTAAAATCAGCAATGATTGACCAGATAATTGATTGTAGATTGCGTTACTAACCGTCGTTTTGCCACTACCTGAACCACCCGTTACCCCGATGACTACGGGGCGGCGATGTTTATTTTCCGTCATTTAAGTGTCGCCTCATTCTTAGTTTTCAGCGGCTTCGTTGTGTTTCGAAACCTTTTTGATATTTGCTGCATGCCCAGCTGCGGTCTTCGCGTAGTAGACGTCACCGGTCTTCAAATCAGCGACAAAGTACATGTAACCCTTGCTACGTTGCGCAGGATCAAGCACAGCCTTGATTGAAGTCAAGCTTGGACTGTTGAATGGTCCAGGACCGTAACCCAAGTGTAGTCGCAAGTTATACGGTGAATCATTTTGCAAGTCCTTGTTCGTTAACGTCGACTTGTTAGAATTAATCGCATAGAACACGGAAATATCTGAATCAAGTCGCCATTTAGCGGCTAATCGATTCAAGAAGACACCCGCAATCAAACGGCGATCCTTCGTCGTACTACCTTCACGCTCAACCAATGAAGCTAACGTCATCACTTCTTGCACGGACATCTTCGACTTCTTGATCTTCGCATAGTATGGTTCTAGCTCGTCATTAGTCTTAGAAACCATTTGGGTGACTAACTGCTTCAACGTGGTCTTCTTACCCACCACGTAAGTTGCAGGGAACAAGTAGCCTTCAAGGCGATAACGTACTTTTTTAGCACTCATCGCTGAGCCCAACAGTTGCGGATATTTCTTAGCCAATGATTTGATGAATGTTTCATTCTTCATCAAGGCCAAAAATTCTGCCGACGTGAAGTCAGTTTGCTTCTGAACCGTCTTGGCAATCGTCTTAATCTGACTACCTTCGACAATTAAGACCTTACCGCTGGAACTTTGCAGTGGTTCAGATGAGCCACCCTTGTTCAGTGCCTTCGCAATTTGCGACAGCGACATTGATGGCTTCAACTGATAATAGCCGGCGTGGAAGTTCGACAAGTTATGCGCTTTGGTCCAATATTCAAACACAAAGCCACTCTTGATCACTTTGTCACGCTGGAGGATATCGGCAATCTTCTTACTACTTGCGCCGTACGGGATATCAACTTGGACGACCCGATTATCCTTGCTATTGTAAGGTTGCGTTGCATTATCAAAATACCGGTAACCCAGCACCCCGATAATGACTAACAACGCGATTAAGATACCAACGACACCACCAATAACGCGCTTGGAGAACTTTTTACGTTCTTTTTGATCGACACGATTTGGCTCACTTACCCCATGATCCTGTTGATCATTTTGATCTTTTTGATCCTGGTTATCCTGGTTGTTATTCAAGACTCGCCCCTCCATTTATTGATTAATCCTATCAATTATACAAAACTGACGCCCAGTTTGCACTAGTTCGCGACTAGTTTTATATTTTTTTAGGTTCTGCACCTGTGTTGTGCTCGTTATTATTGGGTATTAACGATGATTGAAAGGTGCCATTTAGCCGAATTACTGTTTGTCAGCCAAGCGCGTCGTTCTATTCCGACCTCCGGGGCTGGCTGACAATTGCTGGAACGTAAGCCGAAAGTAGCCCACTTCCGACTAAGAATAATTTGGCTACTGAGCATTGTCAGCCACCCCCTCCAGTCGGGAAGCCGGTCGAATGGCAAATGAACAGCCACCTATTTAGGTACAATTAACCATTGAATATTAGGTGACGGCCCCTTCATGCCAACTTAGCCAGCAGAAGACGTTCTCCTGAATCACGAAACGCCGAATGACCTTAAATCATTCGGCGTTTCATCGCTTGAGCAGCTAACTAACGAATCTCGGCACCGAGTTCATCTGTCAGTGCATTCAGCACTTTTTCAAAAGCAGTCGTGACGTCATCATCGACCAAAGTGGCATTCTGGTCTTGATACGTCAACGTGTAGGCCAACGACTTCTTGCCCGCTGGTACGTGGCTGCCATGATAAACATCAAACAGCTGTACTTGCCGCAAGTGTGCGCCGCCCTTCTTGTTGATCAAGGCAACTACCGCAGCGTTGGTGACATCATCATCGATCAACATCGCCACGTCACGCGTGATACTTGGGAACTTCGAAATTGGTTGATATTGTTGCCGCGCCTTTGGTAAGGCAATCAGCGCCGTCAAATCCAATTCAAAGACGTACGTTTCACGAATCTTGTAAGCCTTAGCCGTCGTTGGGTGAACTTCGCCAACGAACCCAACCAATTGATCACCAACATAGATGTCAGCGGTCCGACCAGGGTGCATCTCTGGATGGTCAGTCGTTGCGACGTAACTCACAGCATCTTGTAAGGCTAATGACTTCAAGTAGCCTGCCACGATACCTTTAATTTGGAAGAAATCAACGGGCTGTTCGGCCACGCCCCAACTCTTTTGAACCATCGAACCAGTAATGGCACCCGCAATGTGTTCAATTTCCTTAGGCCGGACTTCCTCAGGTTGGCTGTAGAAGACGCGTCCTTCTTCGTATAACGCCACATTATGTTCTTTACGAGCATTGTTGTAAGCTAAGTCATCTAACAAGCCAGAAACCAGGCTCAACCGCAGCGTCGTACGTTCTGAACTCATTGGGAAGTCCAGCTTGGTCACATCACTAGCATGTAACGCAAAGGCACGCGCTTTGGTTTCAGTCGTCAGTGAATAACTGATGGCTTGCGTCAAGCCGGCACTTTCCATTAACTTGCGTGAATCCCGAATCACTTGTTGAGTCTCATTGAGTTTACCAATCGTTGGTTGACCAGTTGGTAAGGTGGCTGGCAAGTTATCATAACCATAAAGCCGAGCGACTTCTTCAATCAAGTCAGCTGGAATATGAATATCCCACCGCCGTGAAGGAATCGTCACTGTGAAGGTCTCGCCGTCCACGGTCGTTGGGAAATCGAGGCGTTTGAAGATGTCAGCAACCGTTTCGAGGGACAACTCAGTACCTAAAACATGGTTAATACGTGCCAAATCAATTTTGACCGTTTCAGGTTGAACGTCTTCATCGCGTCCAATCACCATGCCACTAGCAACCGTTCCGTCGCCCAATTCAGCAATCATCGCAGCGGCGGCATCCAAGGCCGTCGCAGTCATACCGTGGTCAATGCCGCGTTCATACCGCATCGAGGCTTCACTATGCAAGTCGTGGTTATGCGCAGTTTTACGAATCTTAACTGCATCAAACACGGCCCCTTCAAGGGCGATCGTCGTAGTTTGATCCGTTACTTCGGTATCCAAGCCACCCATCGTCCCTGCCAAACAGATCGGTTGGTCGTCACTACAAATCAACAAATCAGTTGGCAACAATTCGCGGTCTTCGCCGTCGAGGGTCGTCAAATGCTCCCCGGCTTTGGCTAACCGCACGTTGATGTGACCGTTGTTTAATTGGTCAAAATCAAATGCATGTAAGGGTTGACCGTATTGCATCAAAATGTAGTTAGTGGCATCGACCACGTTGTTGATTGGCCGCATACCAGCATTCCAGATGCGAATCTGGAGCCATAATGGACTTGGTTTGATCGTCACATTTTGAATCAGACGCATCTTATACATTGGCACGTCATGTTCATCCGCATCAACACGAACCTGCAATGCGTCTGCGGCAGGATGAGCCGTGTCTTCATGCAAGTCGACCGTTGGCATCGTTGGTTGTTGGTCATAAATCGCTGCCAGTTCATGGGCCGTCCCGTTCATACTCAGCATGTCACCGCGATTAGGCGTCACTGACATATCGATGATCTCATCGTCCATTCCCAGGTATGAGAAGACTGGTTCACCCGGTGTGGCATCAGCTGGCAAAATAAAGATACCATCTGCGACTTCCTTAGGCACTAATTTTTCATCAAAGCCTAATTCGTCTAACGCGCACAACATCCCGTTTGACGGTACCCCGCGCATCTTGCTCTTCTTGATCTTGGTGTGGCCACCGATCCAAGAATTAGGTAAAGCAACGATGACCTTCTCACCCGCAGCGACGTTGGGTGCACCACAGACGATTTGCAAGGGGTCGTCTTCACCGACGTCAACCTGACAAACGTGCAGGTGGTCGGAGTCTGGATGGGGTTCACACGTCAATACATGCCCCACCACGACTTTTTTCAAGCCTTCGCTCGGACGAATTACACCGTCAACTTCAACGGCCGTCCGTTCAATTTTTTCTGCTAATTCATCGACTGGAATGTCCAGCTTCAAATAATCGCGTAACCATGTCGTAGAAATTCTCATGTGAACGCCTAACCTTTCTTATAGAACTGTGACAAGAACCGCACATCATTGAGATAGAAATTGCGGATATCGTCAACACCGTACTTCAGCATTGCAAACCGGTCTGGTCCGAGACCAAAGGCAAAGCCACCGTATTCTTCAGGATCAATCCCAGACATTTCTAACACGTGGGGATGCACCATCCCTGCGCCTAAGACTTCGATCCAACCCGTTTGCTTACAGATGGCACAGCCCTTGCCGTTACAGTTGAAGCAGGTCACATCAGCTTCAACGGACGGTTCCGTGAATGGGAAGAAGCTTGGCCGAAGCCGTACATCAAACTGGTCACCAAACAACGTTTTGGCAACTAAAATCAAGGTACCTTTCAAGTCAGCCATCGTGATATGCTTATCGACTACTAACCCTTCAATCTGATGGAATTGATGGGAATGGGTCGCATCATCCGTGTCACGCCGATAAACGCGGCCTGGTGAGAGCACTTTTAATGGGCCCTTTGAGAAATCATGATTTTCAAGTGAACGTGGTTGGTCCGCAGAAGTTTGCGTCCGCAAGAGCACGTCCTTGGTAATGTAAAAGGTATCCTGCATATCACGTGCGGGATGGTCCTTTGGTAAATTCAAGCGTTCGAAGTTATAGTAATCCTCTTCAACTTCATCACCATCAACGATTTGGTAACCCATTCCCATGAACAGGTCTTCCAATTGGGTGATAATTTGCGTAATCACGTGTGGTTGTCCTTGTGGGACTTCACGACCTGGCAAGGTCACATCCAACTTTTCAGCGGCCAATTGTTTATTGACTGCTGCTTGTTCAAGTTCTTCTCGGCGTTCGTCAATTGCAGCTTGCAGACGGTCACGAACTTGGTTGGCGTAGGCCCCAACCTTAGGCCGTTCTTCTGGACTCAAGTCGCGCATCCCACGCAAAACTTCCGTAATTGGTCCTTTTTTCCCAAGCAAATCAACTTTAACTTGGTTAACCTTCTTCAAAACATCAGCTGATTTAATATCGGCCAAGCCTTGATCGCGTAATTCGGTTAATCGATCTTGTAAACTCATATGCTACCTCCAATTTATAATCACGTTGTGGACAAAAAAAAGACCCCATCCCAAAAAAAGGGACGAGGTCATCGCGGTACCACCCTTGTTTGCATCGCCGAAGCGACACACACTCATACCCGTCATAACGGTCGGGATACCGGAAAATTATTTGTTTTCACAAACGCCCAATTTCAGCTCGGAGAGTGAATTCATTAATCTTGGTCGTCGGGGTGCTTTCAATCGGTGACACCCGTCCCTGTGACGCCATAATCAACTACTATTTCTCGTCAAGGCTTTTATCTACATTGTCAGTTTATGGCAAAGTTACCAGCACGTCAACCCCGTGATTAGGATTCAGCTGGACTAAACCACTTATCCGACCAGTCATGAACCGTATCCATCACTTGCCGTAAATCCTGACCCTTAGTGGTCAAACGGTACTCGATCAGTGCCGAATCACAATGCGTGACCCGACTAACAATGCCGTTTTCTTCCAATTCCTTTAAGCGAACGACCAAGACCCGATCGCTACACTTAGGAATCCGCCGTGCCAGGTTCTTAAACCGTTGCGGCCCATCCTCAAGTAAAACGTCGATAATCAGTCCATTCCACTTCTTACCTAGAATTGAAAACGTCTTTTCAAATTTTGGACACAGCTCAAAATCCACGTTGGATTCTGTTACCGTGTCAGCTAGCATTTCTGACATGCAATGACCCCCAATTATTGAATTAACCGGCGGAGACCTTGCCTCGGAACCGATCTAGTTGTTTGGCCACCTTCATACGTAATGGTCCAAAAAATTCATGTTCTGCTTCATAATCATCAACCAAAGAGACGAGCAAACTTTCCCGATATTTCGGCATCGCTAACGTTGCGCCGAACATATGCTTCAAAATGATATCCTTTTCCATTGGCGTCAATTTCGTCAACTTTTCGGCGTTACGTAACGCAACCCGTGGATGGATGAATGCGTGTGATCCGAGATCAAACTTGGTTTCACGCCAGTCATAATAAAACAAATCATGCAATAATCCACCACGCGCCACTGCCGTCGTATTAAGATGCCATTTCTTCGCTAAAACATAACTATCATATGAAACTGCAATCGAAT
The DNA here is from genome assembly GCF_023806745.1 of Lactiplantibacillus sp. B652. Lineage (NCBI taxonomy): Bacteria > Bacillati > Bacillota > Bacilli > Lactobacillales > Lactobacillaceae > Lactiplantibacillus > Lactiplantibacillus sp. B652. Next base: position 196,390 of record NZ_JAMSKY010000002.1, read on the forward strand.
GATCCAATCGATTCGAATGGTGGTGTTGTGTGAATTCAGCTAACCGCTGAACAGCTGGCTGTGCTAATAAATCTTCGACAATTGCCACGTATTCGGAATCTTGTTGCCACGCATTATTAGTTTTCATCAAAAGCTCCCTTTGCTAATATCTACGGATATTCTACTAAAAAGTAAGTGAATTTGAAAGTATTTTACCTGGATTTTAGCATTTTCTTACTAAATGTAAGTCAGCGATACAAACCAAACATCAAGATTCCCGCCGCTACTGCAACGTTCAGTGACTCAGCTTGTCCTTTGATTGGAATATATAAATTTTGGTCTGTTTGTGCCAACAATTCTGGACTCATCCCATTACCTTCGTTGCCCATAATCAAGCCAAAGGCGGCTGGCGCATCGACATCTAAGTATTGCGCCGCTTGTGGGTTCAGTTCCGAACCGTAGACCGGTGCGCCCTGTGCCTGCAATTGTGCGACTAACGCCGTTAAATCCGTGCTAATTAGTTGCAAGTGAAATTGGCTGCCCTGCATCGATCGTTCGACTTTCGGTTGATGAATGTCAACCGTCCCAGTCCCAAAAGCGACACCAGCAAAACCCGCTGCATCCGCTGTCCGGACCATTGTTCCAATATTACCAGGATCTTGCACGTTGTCCAACAATAACCACGGGCGTGTCAAATCAAGTTGGGCCAAATCTTCAACGACTGCTGGTAAAGTCGCTACGGCAAAGACGCCTTGGGGGGTAACGGTCGCGCTAATATGCTTGGCGACTTCCTCTGAAATTTCGATTACCGCCGGAAAGTGGGTCAAATCCGGCTCAGTCGCCAACTGTTTGCTCGTAATCAGCAATGTTTGAATGGCCACGTGTGCTTTGACTGCTTCATTGACTAAGTGCCAGCCGTCCAACAAATATTGGCCCTGTTGTTTGCGGCCCTTCTTCGTCTGTAACTTTTTCCACGCCTTGACGTGCGCGTTTTGTAACGAATTTATTTTTTCCATTTTGAACTTCCCCATCCTGTCTGCAGGTTATTGATTCCAAGTATAGCATATCGCTGAATGACTAGTTCCATGCTATGATAAGGTGTGAGCGGTTTCGATTGCGTTGCCGGCTGAATCAGGTGCCGGCTCAAAATCTGGTATGACTAAGGTTTAAATTGCCGTCAGTCGTCTCAGTTTTAGAAGCCAGCATTCAACGAAGCCGTTTGCATCCTGGTCCATTTGGATGCAAACGGCTTCGGATGAAGCTACCGTCTGTCGGGATTCCAGCTTGATTCAAGCGGTCGCATACTCAGTGGTCGTTTGCTCGTCTCAGCGCACATCCAGCCACTCACAACGCAGAAAATAAGAGGAAGTGATTTTATGCGTGCAGTCACGTTAAAAGCAACCGGTCGCGTTCAGGGCGTCGGCTTTCGGTGGGCAACCAAGGTCGCAGCGGATAAATGCGGCGTCAATGGTATTGTTCGCAATCTGATGGACGGCTCCGTGTTCATTGAAGCAGAAGGTGAAGACCAGCGCGTGCAAGTCTTTATTGACGTTGTCCGCCAGTCGCCCACTGATTTTGGCAAAGTTAAGCACCTCGAAGTCCATGAAGTCGAGCCACAAAACTACCACGATTTTCGGATAACCAATTGAATTCCCCCGACATCTTTAGTATCATCATCATTATATGAATTTTGCAAAGGGGATTAATAACTAGTGAAATCAAAAAAAGGCCTTACGCTCACGGTCACCTTGGGAACGCTCGCACTGTTCTTGAGTGGCTGTGTGCAAACGACCAAATCTGGTAAACCATACGGGTTTGTCTACGACTATTTAGCCAGACCTGGTCAAACGGTGATGGAATGGCTCTCACAATTATTTGGTAACAACTATGGCTGGGCCATCATCGGTTTGACTGTCATCGTGCGGTTAGTCCTACTGCCAATGATGATCAACCAACAACGTAAGTCGACGTACCAACAAGAAAAAATGTCGGCCGTTCGACCACAGATGACTAAGATTCAGGAACGGCAAAAAGCAGCGAAGACACAAGAAGAAAAAGCAGCCATCAGTAACGAATTGATGCAACTCTATCGTGACAATGGCATTAGCATGACGGGTGGGATTGGCTGCCTGCCCCTGCTGATTCAATTACCAATCTTCTCGGCACTGTATTATGCCATCCGTTACTCACCTGAATTATCTAAAGCCACCTTCATGGGTATCTCACTAGGGAAATCTAGTTTGATCCTAGCGATCTTAGCCTTCTTATCTTACCTGGCACAAGGTTACTTATCCATGATTGGCTTGCCAGAAGAACAAAAGAAAACGATGCGCTTGATGCTGATCATGAGTCCGGTCATGATTTTGTTCGTCTCCATGTCAGCACCCGCTGGATTGGGCTTGTACTTCTTCGTTGGTGGGTTGTTTGCCTGCTTGCAAACCTTGATTATCAACTTCTTCCGACCACGTATTCGCCGGGAAGTGGAAGCTGAACTCAAGAAACATCCAATCAAGACGCCGACTCCAGCTGCAGCACAACCAAAGCCGGTCAAGGCCACGGAATCCCATCCAACTAACCGACCACGTAACAACAACGGTGGTCGCGGACGGAATGCTGGTAAGCAACAACGGCATCGTCACTAACATCAGCTTGTAAACTGGTTTTAAAAAATAATCCGAGCCATGAAATCAACATGATTTCTGTGGCTCGGATTTTTTATTTGTCGTAATTCGGATCAGCCCTACCCTTGAGCTGAAAATAAGTGTACAAACAATCGGTCCAATTTGTACGGCACCGTGAAATTCTGCGTGACATTGCGCTGACCTGACTACTTCCACACACCTTTACAACAATTTCCGGCTTAAACGATAAGAGTAGCCAAAAACAACCAATGTTGACAATATCAGCAGAGACAAAAATACGGTGAAGAACAATGCTTGGTTGGCTCGACCGAAGAATAGCAACGTCAAATAGCTCATCGCTGTCAGCAGACGTGCCCCAAACACATTCGTCTTCCGCCAATTTTCATCCGACGCGAAAGTCAAAGGAATACGGACCCCAATCAAATTATTACGCGGCACATAGGCTTCTGGTACCCCGACGATTGAGACGATTAACGCGATCGTCAGAATACCGGGCGTGACGATCAAATTGAAATCCACCAACAATAAATAGCAGAACACCACTAAGTTCAAGTCCAGACCAGACTGCACTAATGCTGGATTGACGCTTAATCGCCAACCGCTCACAATAAGCAAACAGCTGATTAGAAATAGCCCCGTTAAGCTAAGTAGTGTCATGTTATTCATGGTCCAAACTGGGCGTGAACTAGCGACATATCGTGCGAATAAAACCAGCAAATTAATAAAATTAACCAGCACCAACCATTTTAGCGCTGAATGCGTATACCAAGTTTTCGGTAACATTCGTGATTCCCCCATTCCACCGGGCCGCGTGCCCGTCGTAACTCGTATCGTTTCATCCTCAAATTATTGTTTTAATGACAACGCTGAAAATTGACTTAGCCCACTGGTAGCTGCTGTTTGGCACCGGTTGACTGAGCTAAGGTGATTATAGTGCGTTTGGCTGGTAAGGCGTATATGTTGTCTTAGTCTGGTTATTATCCTTACTAAGTGAGATCGCGTGACAATACAAAACTAGTACTACATGCAATTCACATGCGGCACTAGTTGATTTAGAAAAAATATATGTTACGACGCGTTGTGCTATTTAATTTGTCATGAATCATGATTAAATCGTTCTATTTTCCAAATTCAAGCGCTGCCAGCTTAGACCCGCTGGAAACAGTGCGAGTTCTCGTAAACTTGCTGTGGTAGATGCTTCCTACGCCGGCTTCCAGGCATTCTGGGCAATGGCCGGAACGTGGTGGACACAGATTTAAGCCGAAAACCACGTCTTAAATACTGGTCTTTCACTAACCAAGCACAAAACGCTTGCTAAGTGAAATTTCACCACTGGGCCTTGCCCAGAATACCTTCCTGCCTGGGATGGTATTCGAAAGGCGGACATGTGCGCACTCAACTTTTTGATGGATTGGTCATTGATTCTTAACATACGGTTATTTTAGCATTCAAACTGTAGGGTGAGCTACTGATTTTCACTAAGTTATCCTAACTTGTATTTGAACGTTATAAACCAATAGCATCACTGAGCATTATTGTCTTTTCTAGTCGACCGAGATTACAAACCTTGAATCCTAGATGCAAGGCAATACTATCGGTGAATTTTAAAGCTAGTTACCAGTAATACTTATCAATGATTTTTAGACCGTTTTCACAGGATTTACGTGTGCCACAAATCAGCGTCGTTGCTGATTATGAGTTTATCTGAAGGACCGGTCACCTAATATACAGTGGTCAATTACACCCAGATAGGTGGCCGTTCATCTGCCATTCGAGCGGGTTCCCGACTGTAGGGGCTGGCGGACAATGCTCAAGGGCGAAATTCTTCTTGTCCGGGTGGGGTTCCCGGACTAGAAGAAGACTCGTATTTGAAATTGCGCAGTGGGTTTCTGCGTGAGTTCAAATCGATGTCCGCCCTGTTCCAGCGTTGTCAGCCGGCCCCGGAGGTCGGACTAAGGCGCGCATCGGCTGACGTACAGGAATCCACCAACTGGTACGATTTAATCATTTTTAATGCTAAATCATAATTAGCACAACGCGTATATTACTCAATCCCAGCTAACTTCTTACAAGCTTCTGTGTAATGCTAAATTGTGGTGAGACCTTATCACGTTGTTACTTTAAGTGCCGGATCCAACTTTCTATCTCTGGTTGTGTCTTCAAATCACCATTTACAAATCGACCGATTTCTTGACCATCATTAAACGCCAGAAAGCTTGGCAAGCCACGAATGTTCAAATCCAAACAAAGCTGGGTGTTATCGTCGCGGTCTACCTTGATGAAACGATACTGTGAGAAGTTATTTTCAATTGCCGGGAGCTTTGGACGGATATACTGGCATTCTCGGCACCAGTCAGCGCCGAAGTAAATAATAAAACGACCGACGCTAAGTTTTTCCAAAAATTCATCTTTAGTTTGTGTTTCAGCTTTTCTCATTAGTTATGAACTCCCTTTTCATTTAAAATATGCCCTAGTATAGTCGGTTTCGCCAGCCACATGATAAGCAACACCCTTCAATTTGTGGTTGACCAGATGTGTTTCACGAACATAGTATAACGGAATTAAGCCTGCTTGACTGTGTAACCGTTGGGCAGCCTTTCTTAAATACTGCCAATACTGTGTTTGACTGCTCGTTTGATTGGCCTGAGTGAGCAGACGGTCATAAGTTTTATCATTAAATTGACCACTGTTCATACTATTGGTAGACTGAAGCACACCCAAGTAATTAATCGGATCGGCAAAATCTGCAAGCCAGTACCATTGACTAAGCGCAAACTTCCCACTACTTTTCAGACTTTGCAACCCTTTATCAGGAACGTTTTTAATGCTGACTTGGACATGACTCAGATGTTGTTGCACTTGTTGTTGAACAAATTGCGCGACGTTTTTGGTGACATCCTGATCATCACCAATCAAGGTCAAGTGTACCGTTCCCTTGATGTTGGCTTCTTTTAAGCCAGCAGTCCATAACTGTCTGGCCTTGGCAATATCTACCTTGGTAGAGAAACTAGTCTCAGCACTAAAATCACGATTCGTGGTGGGGTCAACGGCAGTTCCAGGGCTAACAAAACTCGACGCTGGCTTTGAGCCGTCCGCTAAAACAGTCTTGGTTAGTTGTTTTCGATTGATAACAAGTGAGAGTGCTTGCCTTAATTTCTTATTCTGAAGCGGCTGACCTGAACGTTGATTCACTTGTAAATAATAAGTCCACGCGCGGTCGACATGTTTGACATTGGCATTATGCTGCAAACTTTTTGCTGTTACACCGGAGATAGTCGCGTCATCCAACTTCCCATCAGCAAACAAATTATGTGCCGTATTCGCATCCTTAACGGTTTGATAACGAATCTGTTTTAATTTGATTGCCTGCTTGTCCCAATAATACTGGTTTCGTTTTAAGACATAAGAATCGTTAGAGCCAGTCCAACCGGTCACTTTAAAGGCACCGTTCGAAACCGTCGTTGCCGAGTTAGTACCATACTTGTCTGTTCCGACTTTAGTCACAAACTTTTCATCCTGTGGTAAGAACACCGGTACGGTCACAAGCTTGTTAAAATAAGTCATCGGGTGATCTAACTGAATTCGTAAGGTTCGTTTTCCAATCGCCTTAATTCCCAAGCTCTTGTATGACTTCTTTCCGTTATTGATGGCATCCGCGTTCTTGATACCACTAAAAATGTAAGTATAAACTGGCTTGTTAGCTGGATTCATCGCACGCTTCCAAGCATACTCAAAGTCACTTGCTAAAACGGGATCCCCGTTACTCCACTTGGCATTTTTTCGAATATGAAAGACATATTGCGTGCCGTTTTTGGTCGGTTTAACAATCTTAGTCGCCATCGCAGGAGCTGGTTGATCCTTGCTGTTCAAACGATAAAGGCCTTCAGTCGTGTTGACCAAAGTATTAAATTCAGGTAGCGTCGCTTGATTCGTACTGTCCAGTGTCGTGAGCGTTGCTGTCTGCATCAGATTCAAAGTTCGTTTATTTTGATCAGAAGCCCCACTTGAGTGTCCACATCCTGATAACATTAGCAGTGCCCCACCAACAATTAGACTAAGTTTCAATACCCTTTTTTTCACATTTCCGCCTCCCGACAAAAAAATAATCCCGTCCTTAACATAAGGACGAGATTTCCCGCGGTACCACCTTTTGTTGAGCTACTAGCACATAGCCCCACTTACAACATGGTCGTTAACGAGACCAGCCGTAGTTTCAGCTTTCACCAAAACGATGCTCCGAGTTCATCTTCACCAGTCATCGAATTCCATGCTTTCACTATCCATGGTCGCTTTGAATTATATTCCTGGCTACTCTTCTCATCATCGCTTAATTTTATAATTTAATATTAATGTTAAACATCGAAGAATGCAACCTCAAATCATCTAAAATGTAAAATGGAAGTGAATTTGTCATAGATATGATTTAACGACTACACATGATGCGGCCACTTTTACGTTAATCAGTTTTGACCGTTCTACCGCGTCCCCCTGCCACGTATTTTTACCAAAATATGCGATAATAGAACTCAATGATTCAATCATTTAAGGGAGGACCTCACATGAAGTTACTACATACGGCTGATTGGCATATCGGTCGCACACTTAACGGCTACTCGTTGCTGGACGAACAGGAGGCCGCATTCAAACAAATCTTGGCGATTGCACTCGCTGAAAAGGTGGACGGAATCGTCATCGCCGGCGATATTTATGACCGGGCGGTTCCGAGCACCGATGCGGTCACGTCGCTTGACCACATGTTGCAAGCGATCAATATCGAACATCACCTACCGATTTACGCGATTGCTGGGAATCACGACGGCGCTAAACGTCTCAATTACGGTCGTGAATGGCTGGCGTACACCAACTTCCATCTCAACACGTTACTCGCTGAGGCCTTTACACCGATTGAAACCCCTGAGGCCCAGATTTTCATGTTGCCATTTTTCGACCCAATCGATGCGCGGGTCTACTATCAACAACAAGGCTTACCCGAAAAACAAGTCAAAGCGATTCATACGATCAATGACGCCATGCAATTGGTACTCGCAGACTTGACCGCCCAATTTGACCCAACGAAACGACACCTGCTGATCACACATTTCACGGTCACACCCAAAGCCGACGACGACTTGGAACTGACCAGTGAAACGACGTCCAAGGTCGGTGGTTTGGCAACTTTAACGACCGATTTATTCAGTGATTTTGACTATGTCATGCTCGGGCACATTCACACTCGGCTGGCCTCACCAGACCCCGACCGCATTCGTTACTCAGGGAGTCCCGTGAAGTTTAACGTCAAGGAAGCTAATCCTAAATTTCATGGAAAAGGTGTCGAAATTATCACCATCACCCCAGACGATATCACCCACGAGTTTAAGCCCATTCAGCCTAAGACTGATTTGGTGAGTCTAAAAGCACCGTGGGACACCCTACTCGACCCGGAATTCTATCAACAGCAGCCTTTAAAACAGGCGTGGTTCGCGATTACGGTCCAGGACTTCGATCGTAGCAAACATCTCAACGTCCGGGCTCAGCTAGAACAAATTTATGGGACGATCGTCGAACTTGATTACGAAACACACCATCAAGCCGCAATGATGAACCATGCACAAGCGCTCGACACGTTATCGCCGGATGCGATTGTCGGTCAGTTTTTCAATGATATTACTGGTCAGCCACTTTCGAAAACGCAACAGCAGCTTGTCGATCAAATTTTTGTCAATTTAAGAAAAGAGGATTAGCCGTGAAACCCGTCTACTTAGACATGACCTATTTTGGTCCCCACGAACACTCCATTATCGATTTTAGTAAACTTGAAAGCACCCCGATTTTTTTGATCAGCGGCGATACTGGCGCTGGTAAATCAACGATTTTTGACGCCATGACCTTCGCGCTGTTCGGGACGACAACTAACGATGGTACTGACGGCCGCGCCGCTAAGGACATGCGCAGTCAGTTTGCTCCGGCTGACCAGCCGACTCAAGTCATCTTCTACTTTGAACAAGGTAATCAGCTTTACAAAATCAGCCGGACACCGGAGCAGTCGCTAGCTAAAAAACGTGGCTCCGGAATGACTCAGCGGGCTGCGACTGCCAAACTAGCAGTAGTCGACCACGTTGGTGGCGTAGAAATCAATTCAATTGCGACGAAACCAGCCGACGTTGGTCCGGAAATCGGTCAAATTCTAAACTTGACTGCCGACCAATTCAAAAAAATCATTCTATTACCACAAAACGATTTTTCAGAATTCTTGAAATCTAAGACCGACGATAAGGAAAAAATTCTGAAGAAGATTTTTGGAACCCAGCTTTACAGTGACTTTAGTGCGGCCCTTAAAACCGAATACCTCGCCGCTCGCAAAACTGGCGAACAGTTTATCACGGATTTACGGGTCGCTCTATCATCGACCACTTGGACTGACGATGAACAAGCGCAACTCAAGGCCACGCCGGATGATCAAAAAGTGTCCCTGTTGACCCAGTTCGTTGCCACTCGTCAAACGCGCCTTGAACAAGCGCAACAGGCCACTGAAGCACTTGATGCGACCGTTAAGCAGGCAGAAGCTGTCAACCAGGCCGGCCGTGACCGTCAGCAGCAATTCAAACGGTTAGCGGATGCCCAAACAGAGTACCAGACTCAGGTCCAACAACCAGCAACCGAAATGACGGCGATGCGGCAGCACATTCAAGCCCTGACTTGGTCCGAGGGCTTGCAGTCGACTGCTCAAGACCTACTTCGGCGCCAGCAAGAACACAAACAGTTGTCAGAAACCCAAGTCCGGATCGCGACTAACGTCAAACAGACTGAGGCTAAGGCTAAAGCTGCTCAGGCCGCCCTTAAACAGTTGGCGGCACAAGGTGAAGACAACCAGAAACAGCAACAACGCATCACCCAACTGACGACGTTGATTCCACAAGCAAGCCGGATTGAAAGCTTGACGACCCAACTAGCAACGTTGACCCCGGAATTTAATAAACTCCAGCAAACAAAGCGGCAACAACAACAGCAGCTTACTGATTTAGATGAGCAAATTGAAGCAAAGCAAACCGAGTTGCCAGAAGTCGAAAAATTGCGGGCAACCAAGGATCATTTAAGCCAGCAACGGTCCACGTTTATTGAAACGCTAACGCCGCTTGACCATCAGTGGCATCAAGCCAAAAAAACGGCCGCCGACGCAAATGCTCTGCTGACGAAGCACAAAACTGCACTCACCGACGCACAACAAAAATTCGAAGCAGCTCAACGTTCGTTTGCCCAACAACGGGGCCGTCGCCAAGAACTCATGATTGCCCAGTTGCAACAAGAACTGGTCGACGGTGAGCCCTGTGCCGTCTGTGGTTCAACCGACCACTCGCACATGGTCGCAACCATCAGCGCGAGCGAAACTGAATTGCGACAATCGATGACTGCCGTGGATGATGCCCAAAACGCCGTTGCCAGTACCCAACAAGCGTTCAAGTCGGCACAACAACAAGTTGAAGCTGCGCAAAAAAGCGCTGAAGAAGCCGCGGCTCAAGTTGAAGTGGCTGCCAATGAGATCAAAACCAGCTATCAACAATTGGTGGTCAGTGCTGGACTAGAATCAATTACCATCTACAATTTAAAGACAATTACAGCCAATTTTGACACACAGCTACACGAAATCAATCAACAATTGACGGCCGCTCAAGAACTTAGTATCGCGATTGATGAACTTAAGACAAACCGGCAAGCGCTCCAAGACCAAGTCACGGCCACCAAACTTGCGGTCACGCAAAAGCAGACGCAAATCGACGCCAAAACGACTGACCTGCAGCACGCCCGAACAGAAACGCAACTTAAGGCTGATGAGACCAGCCAAACGCTACGTCATGAAAAGCAACAACTTGAAAAAGCTGTTGCGGATTATCAAAAAGAAGTTGATACGGCCAAGGACGCGGCTCAAGCCAGTGAAGTGGCCTTATCAAAAGATCGGATGCAACAAACTGATTTGGCAGAACGCTTAGACGCAAATCAACAAGCAACGGTCGAACTCAATCAGACGTTAACGACTGCGCTAAACACCGATGACGCGCCCACCCATGACACCGCCGTTTTAAACGCTTGGTTAACGGAATTGTCAGCTGGACAACTCAGCAAATTGCAGGTCACGGTTGCTAAATATGACGAAACTAAATCACGTTTGACCCGCGAGATTAAAGAATTACAAGCCGCACTCGCTAACGTTGAACAGCCCGATTTACCGGCACTTCAAGCCCAGCTGGAATCACAGCGACAACTGCGTGACCAAGCCATTCAGCAACAAACGGTCGCTAAACAGGCGTTCACCGATGGCGATTCCTGTTTGCAACGTGTCCAGAAAATCATGCAGCAACAAGGTAATTTTGCCAAACGATTCGCCGAAATCACCGGCTTATATAACATTATCACCGGTAAAGACGGCAATGAATCCAAGCTCAAGCTGGAGACCTATGTCGTTCAACATTACCTCCAGCGAGTGCTCAACTATGCCAATGAGCACTTCATTAACTTGCTGTCGAACAACCGCTATACGTTCGAGTTAGCGGATGAAGCCAGTGACAAGCGCACCGACCATGGTTTAGACATTAACGTCTACGATAACGAAACGGGAAACTCGCGCTCCTCCAAAACTTTGTCCGGCGGCGAAACCTTCATTGCGGCGCTGTCAATCGCATTGTCGCTAAGTGAAGTCGTTCAGTCCTCGGCCAACGGAGTCCAAATCGACGCTCTCTTTGTCGACGAAGGCTTCGGCTCGTTAGATGATGAAACCCTTGAAAAGGCCATGCAAGCGCTCGAAACCATTGGTGAAAATCGGATGGTTGGCGTTATCAGCCACATTGAATCGATGAAGCGTACGATTGGTCAACAAGTACTGATCAAAAAGCTCGGCGATGGCCGCAGTACGGTTCGTCTGATCAGTAAATAGTGTCGAGCAATTATTATTGAGTCACAATTCTCCCCATAAACAAAGGACCTGTATCCAGTCACCTATTGAAGTGGTGACCGGATACAGGTCCTTTTTGACGATTGTTTTGAGCAATTGAAGTTAGTGGTGCTTTTGATAGTTCTATCAATTAAGAATGGTAGAACGTCTGAAGATGCCTCAGTGACTCATCTAAAACGCTAAAATAAGATGCCTAAAATCAAGCCTAGTAGTTGCATACCTTGAAACAGCATCAAATTTTGTGGCGCCGTGTTGAACGTGGTTTCCTTGACTTGAACTGCATTGAAGGCCCGAATATTCTTCAAAATTTTAGGCAACACAAGCAACACTAATAATTGCGTGATGGGTAAAATTTGTAAGGCGACGCTAATCAGTACCGGGATGTAGCCCAGTAATGCCAAAGTATCATAGACCTTCAGTGACCAGCGATGCCCGATATAATACGGGACCGTGTAACGTTCGTTGCGAATATCCTGCTTCAAATCGGAAATGTTATCCGCGAGCATGATATTGGCAACTAAGAAAATGCCAGGTAAGCCCACTAAAATCATGACGAGGATATTTTGCAGGTTACCGACAATCGCAAACTGTGGCCAATCAAAAGTCAACCCTGCTAAAACGGGTGTCGCAACGTTCATATAGACGCTCAAGAAGAAGACGCCAAAGCCTTCAACGCAGCCTGACAGTAGTTCACCGAGTGGAAAGCGGGAAAATGGGACTGGTCCGTAAGTGTAAAAAATTGCGACGCCAATCGCCGCGGCACCCATGAATAACAATAACCAGTTTGTCAAAAAGACTAGCACCAGGCCCAAAATAATAGCTGTCGCTAGCATCACCAGCATTAACCGCAAAGAACGACGCGGTGACAAATGTTCACGCCCCACGATGTTATAAGTATCGCGATAATGCAAATCCTTAGCTAAATAATAATCCTGCACGTTGTTGAATCCCGTTACAAACAACGCAATCGCAACTTGTGCAATTAGATAAATTAACGAATTAATCCAATTGAACGCGTGAAAATAATAAATTGAAAATAGCACCCCGATAAAATACGGCACCACGCTTGCCGCTTTGGCATTCAGCCGGATAAACTCCAAAAAGATTTTGAAAGTCATCGGCCGATAAGCCGTTTCATTGGTCAACAATCTCGACCCCCCTGATAAAATTAAAGACGCTTGCGCGTTGCACTGTGGATGGTTAAGGTCGATAAAAATAATTGTGACAACTTCGGTTCAAAAGATCGAACCGTCCGCTGAGAACCGCTCACCAACCCATTGTCCCCAATGAGGTCCGTATTTGATTGCGACCGAATCATAAGTCGGATTCACATCCGCTAAATACCGAACGACGCACAATCAGCTTTTATCGTAACCTGACTCACAATGCCTCCTCTTCCACTATATCAAAGAAGTAGACTTGTGAAAACCGTTTCAAGTGTAAAATGTCACAAATCAGCACGATTACACGTGCTAGCCATAACCATCGACGGGCGTTGTGCTTGTTGTTACTGCCGTTATGAGTTGGCCATAGCGAAAATCAACATGTGCACTAGTTATTCGGCCGTCAGTCGACGCGTGTCACATCAAACGTTCCAATTACGACGTGCTAGGCCAAAATAAGCGCCTCCACAACAAAACGACACTACCAATGCAGACAAGCTTGATACTTGCGCTCATTAGTGGTGTCGTTTTTTAAGACTAATTAACACGATTGAAGATTGCGACCTTCACGTGATTTATTTTGCATTCTAGTTAGCAACGACCTTCATCAATTCCGGTCCCTTGTTGGTTAACAAATACCCGGTGTTACTGGTATGTTGCCAAACGAGGCCTTCAAATTCACGTTTGCCAGAGAAGTTGCTGCGACTGACATCTGCGGTGCTCAACTTACCCAGTTTGTTAGCTGGTACCGAAAAGATACTCTCGTCAGAAACTAAGTATAAGCGACCGTTATTCGAATTGTAGCTCATTGATTGCAAGACCTGCCCGGGGGCCTGACTCAAGCCCTGTTTGACCAAGCTAAAGTGGACGCGGTTGACCCCAAGCGTCCCCTTGTAAAACTTGACTGAATTCACCGGTGCGGTCGGCCAAGCGGACTTGGTCTGGGTCCAGAAATAGGCATTCCCGCTGTTATCAAAGCTGAGAACGCTGCCCATGTGGACCGTTGACTTCAAGGTAAAGTTGACAATCGCATTCGGCTTCAAGGTAGACATGCTCAAACGTTGAACGGTCGCGGTCGTACTATTCTTATAAGCCTTGATAAACCACAATTGATTCGTTTTCGGATTCAACGCCAATGACTGCACGTGGCCAGCTTTGAACTGCGGACCGACTTTCATACAAGCGAGGACTTGCCGGTCCAAGGCAGTCGTTGTGCCTCGATAGTAACGATTCGTTGCGCGCCGAATCATTGATAAACTACTCCCACTAGCATTCAATAGCTGGTTTAATTTGGTCCAATCATACCGAATCACCCAACCAGTCTGATTTTCATCACTCGCCTGCTGGTTATCGTTGTACATCACATATAAGTAGTGATCGTCCTTAGAAAACGCGGCACTTTGTGGATTACCGAGGATCGATTTACGACTAAAGCCCGGATAATCGATTGGCAGGTAGACTGCCGTCTGAAAATGATACTTGCTATAAGCATCGTTTGTCGACTTGGTCAAAGGTAACGTATGTACAGCCGTCTGAAAAGAATTCGTCGTACTGTAATCTGAATCATAGGTGTAAGTGATTTTACCCATCGTGTATCCGCTGCTGTTGACGGTTGAAAAATCTTGGGGCCGATACGGCGAGAGGACGTTGCCACTCGTGGCGTAACTGGTCAGCCCATTGGCCTTGGATGTCACCTTAGTCTTACCAATGCTACTTTCACTGACAATATCGCCACTTACGGCCCAGCCATGCGTCGACCCCGCAGTCACGTAATTATACGTATACGCTCGGCCGCGCTTGTAAATCACCCGTGTTTTCGTCCGCGTGTACACCAGATTAGCGTTCAATGACGTCTTCGCCTTAAGTTTCACATAATTATTAGTCCCACTGATTTGATAAATTTTACCCGTATGACTAGCGACTTTATCGTATGCGCTCGCAGTCGTTTTTTTAGCAGTCTTGGCCTGATAATCTTTTCCAGCTTTCAGGTAACTGCTGGCGACCCAGCCAGTCGCACCATTCTTAGCGCTTTTGACATAATAATAACGAACTTTACGATTGCCCTTATAAACATACGCCTGTTTGGTGCGCGTCCATGTCGAATTATGATAAGACTTGAGCGCATGATTAGCGTGCATCTTCGTCTTCTTCAGCGACCCGCTAAACGTATAAGTTTTGCCCGTATTACTCGTTGTATAATACGGTTTACTAGCCACCTTAGTCGCTGCTGTTCGACGGTAGGTTGCCGCCGAGGCGTGGGTCGGTTGACTCACGATGGCCGTAAAACTGCCGGCACTAACCAATACCCCGATTCCAGCTTTGATTGCCCAATGCATCTTGACCACTCCCTTTTTTGTTTATTGCATGAATAATTATGCTAATGTTATTTTAGCACAAGATAAATCTATTTATTAAATTTTTTATAAGTTAATTAGATCACTTGTTATATCTAGTCCCTGCTACGCTTCATTATCATGTTAGTCACACCCAATCGTGCAAAAAAACACACCTGTGAGTCGGCGGTTTGCCGCTCACAAGTGTGTGATTAGAGCTGATTAAATTTGCAATTACTTTTCGTGTTCGTGATCATCCAACGGTGGTTCGTCTTCATCACGAGTTGCGGGTTTGATCCCGGCTGGAAGTTCCGACTTTGCAATTTTCTCCACGTCATTGGTTTCAGCTTCAGCTTTTTCCAACAATTTGGCATCGCGCAAAATCGGTAACTGGAACCGGAAAATCGACCCTTGGCCAACCACCGACTCCACACTGATATGGCCATGGTAGCCTTCGATTAAGCGTTGGGCGATAGACAAGCCCAGGCCATTTCCGCCCTTATCGCGACTACGCGCCTTATCGACCCGATAGAAGCGGTTGAAGACGCGGTCCAAATTATCCTTAGAAATCCCCTCACCGAAATCTTGAACGGCGACTTCCACATACCGGTAGTCGGTCGATAACGACAAGTGAATTTCCTTACGACGCGTCGAATACTTGACGGCGTTGTCGAGCAAGATAATCAAGACTTGTTCGAGATGATTCCGATAGATCTGCGCGTACACCGGCTTTTTGACATCATCATCAAACGTAAAACTAAAGTCTGGATGAATCATCTTGAAGTCGTTAAACGCTTGTGTGACCAATTTTTGGACGTCTGAAGTCTCATGACTGAAGTTGATTTCCAACTGTTCAGCACGTGACAAGTCTAACATTTCTTGAACCAAACTCTGCATCCGTTTGGTCTCGGATAAACTGGCCGCTAATGATTCGGATAAGACTTGTGGATCATCCTTGCCCCAGCGATTCAGCAGTTCCATGTGTCCCTGAATAATGGCAACTGGCGTCCGCAGCTCATGGGAAACGTCCTCGACGAACTGCTGTTGCTGCGTAATGTAGCGTTGCATTTGGTCCAACATGTCATTAAAGACGACTGCCAAATCGGACAATTCATCATTGCGTTTGAGGTCTGGCACCCGTGAATCGGTCTGGGGGTCGTCATTGACGGCATTAATGGTCTGCTTGATTTTACGCATCGGTCGCAACAGGAAGGCCGCCAAGAAGTACCCTAACAAGGTTGCGCCAAAAATCGTAATCATCGTCATCACGATGAAGATCCAAATCAAGTTTTGCGTTGTCGCATGGTATTCGGATAAGTTATCCGTCACCTGGGTGTAACCAATCAACTTATGATTGCTGGCGGCATAAATTGGTGCCCGCCCGACCAATTCAGCGTTGCTCCCGTGCCCGACTAGTCGAACTTGGCGTGACCTGTTTTTCGAAAATTCATGAGCATCCTTGCGTGACAAATAGAGCGTGTTGCCATTTGGGTCATAAACGGTCACGGCTAAATTCGTCCGCGATAAGGCTGTCAGGTCAGAATCGGTAAAAATCTTGCTTTGAAGGACGCCGTGTTTACGTTCACTCATACTATTGGCCGGCTCAACACTGGCTTCCGGCTGCAATTTGGCCGCGACGGATTTAATCGTCAATCCGGAGCTTTCGGTTCGTAATGATTGTTGGACTGTCGTGACAGCACTAGCCACGTTCCGTTGCTCTTGGCGCAATAAGAGGTTCGTGAAACTCTTATAGACCAATAAAGAAAAACAAATAAAAATGAGCGCGGACCCAATTGCGGTCCCGAGCGCCCATTTCCATTTTAATGACCAACGGCGCCGTGGTTTAGGCGTCACTTGTTTGGTATCAGTCTCAGCCATTAAGAACGAATCACGTATCCAGTCCCACGAACAGTTTGGATGTAACTCTTTTCACCTGGTCGGTCAATCTTGTTACGTAGATAACGAATATAAACGTCCACGACGTTGGTTTCAACTTCAGATTCATAGCCCCAGACCTTGTTCAACAAGACATCTCGTGCTAAGACCACGTTAATATTTTCCATTAAAGTCAGTAACAGTTCATATTCACGTTTGGTTAAATTGATGACCTCGTCACCACGCTTAACGACTAGGTTTTCCTTTTCAATCGTCAAGTCCTTGTAAGTGACCGTCGTTTGCTTGGTACTTTGTTGTTCGCTTTCCAAATCAATCCGCCGAAGTAAGGCCCGTAGCCGTGCTAATAATTCTTCGATGGCAAATGGCTTAACGATATAGTCGTCAGCACCATGATCAAGTCCAGAGACCCGGTCGATCACAGAATCGCGAGCCGTCATCATAATGATTGGTGTATTCTTGACTTCACGCACCCGCCGACAAACTTCAAGTCCATTAAGTTCTGGTAACATTAGGTCTAATAGGATGGCATCAAAATCTTCAGCTAACGCTGCGTCTAACCCCTTACGGCCGTTATATTCAACTTGAATATCATAGCCTTCGTGTTTTAATTCTAATTCAACGAAGCGTGCGAGGTTTTTTTCATCCTCAATAATTAATATTCGACTCATTTACTTTTAGTCACTCCTAATATTCAACTTTATCTAAAAACCGTACGAATCAGTGATTCATCACCACTAACCTGCGTTAAGCTAGTACAACATGTTATTTTAACATGAAAACGCTGAATTTCCTACACCCCAACCAGTCTCTAGTCCTCACTCAAATCTAATTTTAGCGAATTCTCATTAAATTGCAATTTTTATGTCTCGTCATCTGGCTGGTCATTCGACTGGTGTTGCTGGTGCCACTGACGAATTGCAGCCAGCCGTTGTTGCCAGGCTTTCTCTTGTCCTTGGCTGGTTGGCTCGTAATAATGATGCGTACTCAACTCGGCTGGCATCGTGGTCATGGTCGTTAATTTATCGGCTGTGTCATGTGCATATTGATAATCGGAACCATAACCTAAATCTTTCATTAATTTTGTGGGTGCATTACGAATCTGTAATGGCACTGGCAAATTCCCCGTCGCCTTGATGTCAGCTTGTGCGGCTGATTTCGCTGCATACAGCGCATTGGATTTCGGCGCGAGCGCCAAATAAGTGACTGCTTCGGTCAGGTTGACGTCACACTCTGGCATCCCAATCATCTGGCAGGCTTGAAAGACCGCGACAGTCAGCGGCAAGGCTTGGCGGTCTGCCAGGCCAATATCTTCACTGGCAAATCGAATCAGCCGGCGCGCAATGTATAGCGGATCCTCACCACCCGCAAGCATCCGCATCAACCAGTAAATGGCAGCATCCACGTCACTATTCCGCATCGATTTATGCAAGGCAGAAATGATATTATAGTGTTCCTCACCATGCTTGTCGTAGCGCAATGACTTGGTATTGATCAGCTGCGATAATCCAGCCGTAGTGATCGTCACGTCTTGTCCATGACGGTCGCCGTTTAGCACCGCCATCTCTAGTGTATTTAGCGCCATCCGGGCATCCCCATTCGCAAATTCCGCAATTAATTGGAGCGTATCAGGTTGCAGATGGATGGTTAAGTCCGGGAACCCATTGGGATTGTCTAGCGCGCCTTGCAAAACGGCGACCAATGCGTCCGTCGTCAATGCTTTTAAGACTAACACTTTACACCGTGAGAGTAACGCCGCGTTGATCTCAAACGATGGATTTTCAGTTGTCGCCCCAATTAGGGTGATACTTCCCCGTTCAACATACGGCAAAAAGGCGTCTTGTTGGGCTTTATTGAACCGATGAATTTCATCAATGAATACGATCGTCTTTTCACCAAAATCGCGGTTGGCTTCGGCCTCATCCATAATTTCACGAATCGCCTTGATGCCACTAGTGACCGCGCTAAACGTAATAAAATGCGACTGTGTCTGCTGGGCAATGATTTCAGCCAATGTCGTCTTACCGACCCCGGGTGGTCCCCAGAAAATCAGCGACGGTAACTGGTCTTCAGCAATCAGTTGCCGCAATAGTTTACCTGGGCCTAATAAATGGTCTTGGCCTTTGAAGCCATCCAAGTTCACCGGCCGAACCCGATAGGCCAATGGACTCGCGCTGGCCTTGTCGGGATTAAATAATGATTCTTGCCGCATGGCAATCCCTACTTTCACGAGAATACTTAGTTCTATTTTAACGCAAACATATGTTCTTAGCCACTAAAACCCTCATTTAATCAAACTTGCACTCGTTTTGCCAAAATTCATCTCACGACAAAATAAAAAACTGCGACCAACAATCAAAATTGTCGGTCACAGTTCATTTCAATTAGCTAAACTTTATTGTTCTTCGTACCAACTGTAATGGAACAAGCCTTCACGGTCAGTCCGTTCGTAGGTGTGGGCACCGAAGTAATCCCGTTGTGCTTGTAACAAGTTAGCAGGTAAAACTTCTGCACGGTATGAGTCATAGTATGACAATGCCGCACTGAATGAAGGTACTGGTACACCAGCTTGGATGGCAAGACTCAATACTTCACGAGTTGATTGTTGATACTTAGCTGCGATTTCAGCAAAGTAGTCGTCCATCAACAAGTTGTTTAAATCTGGCTTCTTATCAAATGCATCGGTGATGTTTTGTAAGAATTGGGCCCGGATAATGCAGCCGGCACGCCAGATTTGAGCAAGTTCACCGAACTTCAGATCCCAGTTATAGTGTTCAGAAGCGAACCGTAATTGTTCGAAGCCTTGCGCATAACTCATGATTTTACTGAAGTAGAGCGCTTGACGAATCTTTTCAACCAATTCTTCCTTGGCTGGTAATTTAACGTCAGCAGTTGGGCCAGCTAACTTCTTAGAAGCAGCAACCCGTTCGTTCTTCATCATTGAGATGTAACGTGCATAAACGGCTTCAGTAATGACTGATTGTGGGACTTGGATGTTCAACGCATCTTCGGAACTCCACTTACCAGTTCCCTTGTTGTTCCCACGGTCTAAGATCATGTCAACGATTGGCTTGGTCTTGTCTTCGCCTAAATCATCTTTACGTGACAAGATATCAGCGGTGATTTCGATCAAGTAGCTGCTTAATTCGCCCTTGTTCCAATCAGTAAAGATATCGGACATTTCGTCAACCGATAACCCAGCAACGTTACGCATAATGTTGTAAGATTCGTCGATTAATTCTTCGTCCCCGTATTCGATACCGTTGTGGACCATCTTGACGTAGTGACCAGCACCATTCGGGCCAATGTAAGTGACGCAAGGTGCGCCGTCTTGAGGGGCCTTAGCAGAGATCTTTTCCAAGATTGGGGCAACTAAGTCATAAGCTTCCTTTTGGCCACCAGGCATCAATGATGGGCCTTGTAAGGCGCCTAATTCACCACCGGAAACACCCATGCCAATGAAGTTGATTCCTGATTTGTCCAAACGAGCGTTACGAGCCATCGTGTCGTTAAAGTTGGTGTTCCCACCATCAATTAAGACATCGCCCTTATCTAGTAATGGTAATAATTCATCAATCACAGCATCAGTTGGCTTACCAGCCTTGACCATCATGATGATTCGACGTGGTGTTTCAAGTGAAGCGACAAAGTCTTCGATCTTGTAACTTGGAACGAGTTGCTTATCAGCGTGGTCCTTAACGACCTTTTCAGTCTTAGAACCCGTCCGGTTAAAAATCGCAACTTTGTAGCCGCGGCTTTCGATGTTCAACGCCAGGTTTTTACCCATGACGGCCATCCCAATGACACCAATTTGTGGTTTTTCATTACTCATTAGTTTATTGCCTCCCAATTTTTAATACGCAACTATCGTACCAGAAAAAGCGTTCTTTATAAAGTAAATGACCGCAAATTTCAAAATTAATTTCATATAAGTCATTACAGGAAGAAATTAATTTTCATGAATCATGCTATTTTCTAAGTTCAAGACTAGTTACCATTGAAATTCGTGGCATCAAATCGAACAGTCCGCGTTATCTCGCTTAAAACGGCCCATCACCCTCTCTGGGGCAACGCGCCGTGTATTTGGGCATATTTATTATCGAGCTTCTGAGAGCGCATTGGGGTCACTCACAGGCCTTTTGCGCGGATACTTTCAGTAAGAACCTTTTCAATTGCGTGACTCATGACTGGTTGATTCTTCGCCACTGTTTACTGACAACCAAGTGACCCTAATCGTCATGTTCAGTTTTCAAAATACTTCCTTCCTGGGCGTCAATCTTAATCTCAACTTGTTGTTTTCCTTGATGCACCTGGACTTCCCAATAAGTCGTGCCGTTGTCCTTATCCAGTTTGAGCTCACTGGCATAACCGCCATTACGATCATGGACAGCAATCGCAACCGCTTTACTAGGACTGATGACCTTTTTCAAATTGAGTCGGTCGTTCTCAACCTCAGCTTGGTCGTCCTGGTCCAGCCGTTCGGAGTGTTTGCTGATGACCTTTCCCGTCCGCCCGTTCAGCTGTAATTCGTGCTCCTGAGTGCCACCGACACCTTCCAGCGTATAAACGGGGCGGCCGAGTTGATCTTCTAGCTCAATACTCGTCAAACTAGCATCCGGATATTGTTGTTGAAATGCCTTGATGGCCGCGTTTAAGGACACCTTCGTCGTATCCGTCACACTTTTGGTCGAACTACTTTGACTACTACGCGACTGGCTGGTCGCCTCGTCTTTTTCCGACTGCCGGGTCCCACACCCCGCTAACAAGATCACACTTAGCAGTACCAGCCCGACGCCACTTCTTTTGCTCATCATCGCCATAACCTCCTTGTCGCTGCGTCAGTAACAATCGTCATGGGACTGTGCCCATTTGTTTCCCTTAGTATACGGAAGCCTGATGAGGTCTCGCAATCAATATGCAAAACGGCCCGGTTGACCATGTGGCGTCGCAATTAGGCTGAAGGAACTGGACCAATTCAAGCCAAGGAACATCTGCTGGGTTTCCTCAACCTAGCTGGACAAGGCCGCCCTTGATTTTCCGTCAACTTTGCTTAACGAAATGCTAAGCAAGACTGCTTAGAGCAAGTTCCCAGTCAACGCCAAAGATGGTCACACCCAGTTACTCCTAATTCTATCAACCAACTCCAATTGACGAAGGTGGCTGCTGAAAAACTAAATGACTGATTTTTAGTTCACCACTCCAAAGCAAAGTCAGCCCTCAAAATGGGAATTAATCTCCACTTTAAGTGCTGACTTTGTATTTTGAGGAATGTCGACAACGTAATTTGATCGTTCGACAGGTTTTTCAGCAACCTCTGACCAAGAGCCCTGTTTTGGACGAAGCCCCCCAAAATTCACTTTATTGAAGACACTAAAAAAACCCGCCTAAGCGAGTTTTTTAAGATCGTATTATGGTAACGAAAAGTGCCATGCGCCATGGCCGCAATGTCACTGTTCACCAACTAACAATTAGTTGTTTACTTTTACGACTTGCTTGCCGTTGTAGTATCCACAACTTGGGCAAACACGGTGTGATACACGTAATTCGCCACAATTTGGGCATGGTGCCAAATTTGGTGTAGCCAATTTAATATGACCACGACGGTTGCGTTTACGCATCTTAGATGTTCTTCTTGCTGGTACAGCCATCAACCTACACCTCCTTCAAATGAATTCACATAATGTGATTTTTGATACGCTTAGCTAACTTAATCCTTGTCTTCCTGATCAGGGAACAGGTCTTTTAACTTAGCTAAACGCGGATCAACAGTTTTAAGTTCTGCAGCCTGCAACGCTTGGTCGTCCTCAGAGAGAACTTCCCAGCCCTTACCTGTTGGCATTGGGGCCCCGTCTTGCTCAGCTTCAGAAAGAATCTGCATGGGGATGTGAATTAAAATATTATCCTCCACAGCGACATCAAAATCTAAAATATCATCTTCAGGTAAAATAATTACCGTATCGGTCTCCTCGTCAAAGCGACTGAGATCCGTTCCCTGGGGAACATAATATTCTGTCATCTGAAAAGCCAATGGCACATCCACTGGCGTTAGCGACCGACTTGACGGCAACGTTAACGTCGCGTCAATCTTCGCAGTGATCAGCACGTTATCCTTGTCATAACTGGCCAAACCCGTTGCGTGAACGGATTTAACATCGATAATTTCAGGATAACGGCTCATCAAGGAGTGTTTTAAGTCCAATGCTTCATCAAACTGGAGTGGCGTTTCACGGTACGTTTTAAACTGTGAAAGTGACCATTTCATTTAAAAACCTCCTAATGCAACGTGATAAATTATACCTGTGTAAAAATCCTTTGTCAATGTTTTTTCCTTGACAGGTCAAAATGCCCGTCATCAGTCCTAACCATATCAAGAAAGTTCTGGTTGGTCAACTGAAATTGCTGGCATTCGCCAAGGTCGCCGATATAAATCTTGAGACTGTCCATTAATTAATTCATAGACCCGCCCCGCTCGGTAATCAAGATTAAGCGCATGTTGTCGTAAATCTTGATTAATTTTGGTATACAGTGGTAGCGGCAATTGTTTTTTGACCTGATGCAAGTAAGCCTGACCCTTAGGGGTAAACCCGAGCAACCGTAAATACGGTGCTGCTTGGGCGGCCTGCACCTCCTGTTGCGTCAGTTGCAATAAAGCTGCCGTTGCCACGCGTTGGAGCCGCGTATACGTGTACCGTTTGGACTTGACAAGGTGCATAAAGTTATCAAAGTCCGTCGCTTGTTGGGCCATCGCTTGCATGCGATACTCGAGTCCTTCTGCCATTTGGTCGTATTGCCCGCTATGAGCCACGTCGACCGTTAGTAGTTGATAATGCAGCAACGGCCAAAAGTCTCGCCACCGCTGCAACCGCTGGCTCTTTAACGCCGTCAGTGTATCGCTCGGCACGACTGGCGCAATCGCAGGCCAATCCTGCGCAAAAGCTGCCTGACGAATCGCTGTGCCACTCGCGTACGCTTTTCCAGTCGTTATCGTCGGCGTAGCATGGTCGGCCTGTTGGCGCTGGATGGGATACAACTGCATCGGGTGCGCCAAAGCCTGATTGGCGGTGTAATAACAAAAGCTCAGCATGTCATTGGCCGCCGTTAATGTCACCCCAGTCGCCGCTTTTAAGGCAGCGTTGAACTGCGTCGCATAGGTGGCGTTGTAGTGACTAAACGCATCTTGATGGCCTTCAATTTCAGCCGTCAACCGTTTAAAGTCTAAATCCGGGTGTTCCGCGCCAAAAACGACACTCGTGCAACCCAGTGCACTGAGCAACCGAATGCCACCCTCAGCGAATAAGTGGGCCGGCTGCGTGGCATAAAACACCGGCAATTCAACCACCAAATCCGCCCCGTTTTCCAAGGCTAGCTTAGACCGGGTCCACTTATCCAGAATGGCGGGTTCACCACGCTGTAACCAATTGCCGCTCATGACGACTACGACACAATCGGCACCAGTCAGCTGTTTGGCACGCTGCAAGTGATAGCGATGACCATTATGCAATGGATTATATTCAGTTATTAACCCGACTGCTTGCATCGACTAGGCCTCCCAACACTCACTCACTTTATTTACGACATTTGAAGAACCAGCGCGTCGTCTGGGCATCCGGTTGTTGCCGACCAAAATCCGCACTCACCGTCACTTGACTGAATCCAGCCGCCTGCAGTGCCTGCTGGTAATCAGCTAACACATACGTGCGTTCTTGATGTAATTCGCTGACTTCATCGAAAGCTTGTTTGTCTTCATTGTAGATAAAAAACGTCAAATCATGCTCGGCACTGTGCGGTTGTTCCCCGGCATAACTGGTCCACATAAATGCCCGGTCTTCATCACGATAGTTATACATATAACCTGGATAGACCTCATCCGTTTGATACGGCGTAATCACGTCGAAGAGGAATTCACCACTCGCCGTTAAGTGCTGCGCAACCTGCTCAAAAGCCTGCTGCACCGTCGCGATATCAGGCAAATAGCAAAATGAATCGGCAAAACACGTGACAGCATCAAACTGGCCAATGGCTGATAAGTCCAGCATGTCCCCTTGTAAGAGTGGTAAGGTCACCGCCGCCTCATCCGCATGGTTTTGAGCCAATGCCAACATATTGTCTGATAAATCTAATCCGGTCACTTGATAACCATCCTGTGCGAGTAACACACCCAATCGACCCGTTCCACAGGCCAATTCCAACAATTGACCGTCCTTATGAGGTAACTCCCGACGGACAAAATCCAGCCATTGCTGGTACATGGCTGGATCAAAAAGTTCATCGTAAAGTTCGGCAAACGTCTGATAAATCATGCGTTGACCCATTGATCAACGTCTACCAATGGGGCGTCAGACCACAACTTTTCAAGGTTGTAGTGTGCGCGCGCATCCTTTTGGAAGACGTGTACGATCACGTCACCGGCATCGATCAAGACCCATTCACCGGCAGTCCGACCTTCGACACTCTTCACGTCTGAACCTGCCTTGCGAATAAATTCAACGATGTTATCCGCGATGGCTTGAACTTGGCGTTTGGAATCAGCTGATAAAATCACAAAATAATCAGCCATCAAGCTAACTTCAGCGACGTCCAATGCGACAATGTCATCGGCCCGCTTGTCATCAGCAGCCTCAACAGTTAATTGTAAAAGTTCTTTGCTATCCATAAAACTCTCCCTTAAATTTAGTTGGCATATTCAGGTGCAACGCCACCGACCCAGGCATTATAAGTTGCTAACGTCTGTGGATAAACGGGCGCACCCTTTTGAATTAAATAGGCTAATGTATGTTGAATCTGGAAACGGACTCCCGCTGCAAGCGACTCAGCAGTCGCCTTGCGCGCTTCATCAACGCCTGGGAAATCTCGCGCCGGTTCAATAAAATCAGCCATAAAAATAATTTGATCTAATTTCGTCATATACGGCGCCCCAACGGTGTGCAACCGCACTGCGTTGAGAATCGCCTCATTATAAATGTGTAGTTCGTCCTTGATGAGTTCAGCACCAACATAGCCGTGCCATACCCCGTTACCATATGCCACCAAGTCTGGTGCCATCCCCCGCGACTTGATCAGCTCGATAAAGGTCGCGTCGTCACGCTGCTTGGCGTAATCATGTAACAAGCCCGCAATTCCAGCTAATTCAACGTCCACGCCGTTGGCTGCAGCTAACTTTCGCGCCGTTTGTTCAACACGTAAGCAGTGCTGATAACGGCTATCAGTCAACTGTGCTGCGACTTTGGCCATTAACGCTTCGTGGCTATATGGAACAATGTCTTCAGTATACTCAATCGTTTTGCTCATACAAATGATGCTCCTTAATATAAGCGGCCACGGCTTCCGGCACTAAATAGCGAACGGAATGGCCATGACTGATTTTTTGACGAATCTGGGTCGAACTAATGTCAATCAGTGGTGCATCGACCCAGATGACGGGATATTGACTCGTCGTCGGATACCCTGTCCGTTTGATACCGACAAAGGTGACCAGCTTCACGAGATCCTCGATATGGTACCATGTGTGCAAATAATCGACCATATCCCCGCCGATAATAAAATAGTACTGGGTATCTGGATGTTTCGCCTTGAGTGCCTTCATCGTGTCGTAAGTATAACTCTTACCACCCCGCTCAATTTCGGCAGTTTCCAACCGAAAAAGCGGATTATCGACGATTGCTTCTTGGACCATATTGGCCCGGTCCTCGACCGCAATCGTCTTTTTTTCATCAACGTGTGGTGGCTCAGCATCCGGCATGAAGCGAACCTCATCCAGACCAAGCTGGTCACCAACTTGTTGGGCCATGATCAAGTGTCCTAAATGCGGTGGGTTAAACGTGCCACCTAAAATACCAACACGGCGTCGAGGTCGATTCGTCACCGTTTCCGTCAGAACTTTCGTCGCTGTTTGATTAACCGTCTGCACCCGTCATTCCTCCTATAACTTTGCAACTTCTAATGAGTAGTGCCGGTCTTCCTCATGACTTGCTGGCAAGTATAGGACCAGCACCCGGCCAATGGTTTGAACAACCGTGATAGCCGTATTTTGTTCGATGGCCGCCTTCACATCCGCAGTCGTCACATCGGCATTTTGTAAGATGTTAACTTTGATGAGCTCGCGTTTGTCGAGTGCACCAGTCAGCTGTGTCAACCACTCATCAGTCAAGCCATTCTTACCCACGGCAAAAAGTGGCCGCATGTGGTGGGCTTCACCACGTAAATAGTGCTTTTGTTTTCCACGTAAATTTTCCATTAAATTTGATTTACTCCTATATTATGGTTAGTTTGACTGGCTGAACTCGCTGTCGATCCGTGGCGGGAACAGTCCTAGTCATTAATTAGCGTTTGTTGATCATCGCTGGCCGTGTGAGCACAGCAACACCCTTAGGCGCCCAGCCTGCAACCCGCGTATCCGCAGCAACAGTGACCCATCCTAGGCCTTCAAACACGATGTCACTAGTTTCAGTGACCTTGAATTCGTGCCGAACTAACGGTGGAAAGTCTGTGACTGCCGCACCAGTTGGTGGTGTGATCAATTCGCCGACATGTTTCGTATAGAAATTATCGGCATTTTCTGTCCGGGTCCGATGTAACGTCAGATTGTTGTCAACGTAAACCGTCCCAGTTGGCTTCAGCGTATCAACGATGTCCAAACGGGCGACGCCACCTAAGAATAAGGTCTGACCGTTGCCCAATTGAAAACCTTTGGGCCGAATTTCTTTTTGCGGTGAGACCAACTTCAAATCATCGCCAGACAACACGTGTGCCATCTGTTCGGGATGAATAATCCCAGGCGTGTCAACCATCTTGTGGCCATCGTCCAACGGAATTTCGATTTTATCCAACGTCGTGCCAGGGAACCGCGACGTCGTGATCAAGTCCTTCAAACCAGTATTATTGGCAATGATTCGATTAATCAAGGTCGATTTACCGACATTCGTGACCCCCACGACATAGACATCCCGACCGCGCCGATATTTTTCAATCATCGCTAATAAGTCGTCGATGGCATGGCCCTTTTTAGCACTCGTCAATGCCACGTCCACCGGTTTGATACCTTGCGCCCGAACTTGTTGGTTCATCCATTCACGCAACTTAGTCCGCCGTAATTGCCGTGGCAAAACGTCTTCCTTGTTACCGACTAACAAGACAGGGTTATCACCAACGAACCGTTGCAGTCCCGGAATAATGCTCCCATTTAAGTCAAAAATATCAACCACGTAGACGACTAGCGCGTTGGCATCTCGAATCGTTGCCAGTAAGCGCCGAAAATCATCATCCGTTAAGCCAACTGGCACGATTTCGTTGTAGTGCCGCAGTCGAAAACAACGTTGACAATATAAGTCCTGCGCATCGCTTGCTAATGATTTTTGCAGCGCACTATTCGGGGTATACCCCGCCGCTTTGGGGTCCGTCGTTTGAATGGCCGCCCCACAGCCGATACAATATAAAGTTTCCTCTGATGTTTCACTCACTTATTTAAGTCCTCCTGAAAATGCATTTCTGGATAAACATGTGCTAATCGTAATTTAATAAAGCGTTCAAAGAAGCGGTTGATGCGCGTATTCCAGGCATCCGTCGTCACGATTGGCTTGACCAGAATACTGGGCACACCGGCTAAGTGGGCACTCCACATGTCCGTGATGTATTGGTCACCGACCATCACCACTTCATTTTTGTGTAAGCCTAAATCGTGCCGGGCCTTATTGAGTCCAATCGGTAACGGCTTCAACGACCGCGAAACGAATGGCAAATCTAACTGCTCCAATGCCTTGGCGATACGTGCTTCCGAGTTATTCGAAACGACGACTAACGGAATCCCAGCGTCTTGCAACGCATGCAGCCACTTTTTCAGTTCCGGGGTGCCATCTGGATTATCCCAGGCAATCAACGTGTTATCAAGATCCGTAAAAACGGCCTTGATACCTTGCGCCCGTAGCTGTGCTGGCGTCACATTATAAATTGCTGGTATCATCCAAGTTGGTTTAAATTGATTAATCATCGTTATCCCCTTCGCTTCTCACTGGATTATTTGGTTATTGATCTAACCCCACTAGCCCATTTTATCATACTGGTTCACGAAATACCGGACCAAATCAGGACTGGGACCGGATTCCATGACGATTACGAGCTAATTTTAGTCATCATTATATAATAATTTGTTTTTTGAAAATAAGCAACGAAAATCCACCCATATAATGACAATGTCCTGAAAATGAAAGTATCAGTTTGCTGAAGATGGATGCTGCGATTAGCTGATGCTTGTGGTTCAGTTGGTATGGCACTGACGTAAATAGTCACTAAATTAGTTGGATGGCTGGTGGAAATTCATTGCCAATGAGTGGGCATCAGGACGCGCTCGTTATCGACACCCGTGAACATGACTTGAAAAGTTAGTCGCGATAAGAATTCTGACATTAACTCTGTCAAAGGTGATAATGGCACAGTGATCAAGCCTAGAATTAGTCAGATGATGCCACAAGTGAACGAATCGTGCTGGTTCATCCTGCTATCCGCATCTAAATGTGAATCGGCCAAATCCGTCAAAATAGATTCACAAATGGCGTGCTTGAGCGTATATTTGAAGTGTGATGTCGCGCGTTTGACTTATGCCATAATACTGATGTGCATATTCGTTGCATGCAACTGCAATCCTCGTGTAAGCTTATGATTATGGTCAAAGGGCAAGTCTGAGTTGAAACTGTTCTGCGCAGTTTCAGTTCAAGATAACCCTGGTCAATAATCAGCATTTAAACGGTTGCCATCAGTCAAGAAATAAATTAATCGCACCCATTGCGAGTTATCAAAATACTTATTACGGAGGTCTGTTTATGGAGAAAAAAGATGTGATGAAACAATATGTTACCGACAAATACTTTTCGAAGGGTCATTGGTGGACAAAAATCTGGCAAACCATCGTCGCCATTGTCGCTTGGATCTGCGTGGCTGTTCCGGTCTACTGGACGATTTCGTCAACACTGTTAGCTAACAACCCGCGCTTCATTCACGCTTGGAAATACGAGGAAGGTAAGACGCTCTTCTACTTCTTTGACCGGTTCTTCATCTTTGCGTTCATTTTGATTGCCATTATTGTGATTATTTCCACGATCCATAACAATCACCGGGTCAAACAACATATTAGTAAGGAACGGCAATATGATGAAGAGCGGCTGGATGTTCGTAAGCGCCGTTTGAATAATTTTTACACGCAACGCTTTGGACAAGCCACCTTCCGTCAACACGTCAAGCACTACACGGTTGATCCGGAACAAAATCTCGACGTCAACGAAATTCACAAATTATACGAGGACTAATCTATGGAAATTATGCAAACACTTAAAGCATCTGGAACTTTGTCCTGCTGCTACTGGTCTCCTACCCAATCCTAGGGGCCTTCGCGTGGTTCATCGGCGTGCTCTGTTACCAATTGGTCTACCGGCACCGCCACAAAGATGATGTTGAATTCAAGGAACTCGCGCCTGCAGAACAACCTTTTATTACCATCATGATTCCAGCGCACAACGAAGAAGTTATGATTGAGCACACCATCAACTACTTAATGAACAATTTAAATTATCAAAACTACGAAGTGCTCGTTACTGATGATGGTTCCACTGATGAAACGCCGGCTATTCTGGAACGGCTCCAGACCGTTTATGATAACTTGCGGGTCATTACGATCAAAAAGAATCAAGGGAAAGCGCACGCCTTTAACGTCGGCGTTAGTTTTGCCCGCGGCGAGTTTATTCTCAGTAACGATGCTGATTCGATCCCGGAACCTGATGCACTGTGGAAATACATGAGTTATTTCATGGGCGAAGAACACGCTAACACCGCCGCAGTTACGGCTAATATGGACGTTCAAAATCGAAGTACGATTATTGCCAAGTCACAAACCGTCGAATTCTCAAGCATCGTCGGTGTTATCAAGCGGAGTCAAGTTAGCGCTCTGGGTAACATGTACGCCTACAGCGGTGCCAACACGATGTATCGCCGCGATGCCTTGATTGACGTCGGCTTGTTCCGGCAAGACCGTGCCACTGAAGACATCAGTATTGCGTGGGATCACCAATTGAATGGTTGGACGACTGTCTTCTCACCGGATATTTTATTTTATATGAACGTTCCTGAAAATCTAGACGCGCTCTATCACCAGCGGAAACGTTGGGCTAAGGGTGGGACAGAAGTATTGCTGACCAATTTTAAACGGGTCGCAAGCCATCCTGGCAAGTACCTCAAGCAATGGGCGTTCATTACCGACCAAACCTTGAGTATTATCTGGTCCCTATTCTTCTTTGTCTCAACACTGATTTTCTTAATTTCACTGGTCACCTTCTTCTTCACCGGCAACTACGAACGGGTTTACCACATGTTCTGCATGGCCTTCATCTTTGTGACTTTCGAGATGTTTGCCGGCGTCTTGCAGCTACTGTCAGCCCTGATTGTCGATGACCGTGGTCGTAAATTCAAATACTTGATTTTCATGCCGCTATACATGTTGATCTACTGGCAAGTCAACGCACTCGCCCTCGTTACAACACTGATCCCAGCCGTTAAAACAATTCTTGGTTACGGTAGCGGAACTTGGGTCAGCCCGGTTCGGAAACATCATACGGAATAGTATTATGAGTGATAGAAAAGCGAGTCCCTTGGTTGGGGGCTCGCTTTTTAGGCTGTGATGAATGTGAAAATTGGCCTGCGTTATGATGTGTGGCCTCATCAGTGTGGGATACGGTATTATTGGATCATCATTGCATGCGTGAGGAATACAAACCGATTCATCACTTCCTTGGGCGTAAAACAGGAACACTCTCGCATACGCGGGGAGTACGTCATACGGTGTGGCCTTTTCAAAACCATAGTAGGATCACCCCCGTATACACGGGGAGTACATCTAACGTGGACTGCGGAATATAAATTAACCGGGATCACCCCCGTATACACGGGGAGTACGTAGTCGCGAGGGCTGCGCCAGTAAATAACTTAGGATCACCCCCGTATACACGGGGAGTACACTTAATAAATCCCGTCTCTAAGCCTTTCTGAGAACACCACATGGCAGTTTTTAGTTAACTTGGTTTCTAACACAGTCAGCATCATATCGTACCCACGACTCACCAACTCGAGCCTATCCTAATCATTGTGCCTCAGGAATAACCGTCATTAAGCCCATACCAAATGCTCTTTCACGGCCAATCCCCATCGTCAAGGTTCGCTTGAGGGCCGTTACGTCTTTGACGCGTAAGAGTCCTTCAAACGTAACACGGCTCATGCGAACACTATTTTCTGTATGGTGGTGAAGCACTGGCCAATCATGGCTTACAACATCGAATGCTAACTTGTGAATTGTATCAGGTTCAACATTGCTACGACGAATCAACTCAAATCCAGCTCGAGTCGCACGGTCTTCTAGCCATTTTTTCTGTTGTTCAATGGTCACATGTGGCACAACCCGTCCCTTTGGATGCTCAGGATCGATAATTGAATGGGTGGGATTGGCGGTAAGTCGAAAGCGCATTACCATTCCGGTTTCAAGCTGGTCTAACCATGCATCGTAAGACTTGGTGACTGCTGTTCCAGCAACCCCGTACCGCTCGAAATCTTTAAGCACCGGACGAGTGGGGCTCAACAACAATAAATAGTTTTTTCCATTTAAACGATCAATACGCCATAGGTGACGTTGCCGCTGGCCTTTTTGGATCTCATCAGGAAAGCTATGTTCCACCCAATTATGATAAGCACCTAAATGGCTGAGATCCCTTGTCTTACGACGATTAGTGGTATCAATTTCAACTCTGGATAAATACATTTGCGACTCCTTTCTATAGATAACTCATAATATCGTGTTCGGTATCCTTGGCTGTGAAATACAGGTTATCAAGCGACACCCGTTCGACCGCCACAGCTCGGAAACCATATTGTCGGTGCCGCTGGTCGAACGACACCACCGTATCCTTCACCATCGAACTAGGATAATCAGGTAACAACCACGCATCTGCAATCAGCTCTGCGACAAAAGTAGCTTGCTTGATCTTCCGCATATAAAATTGAGATGCTTGCCAACTTATGTTTTGTAATACCTGAACTGGGTTTTCTTCTAACCCGATTGACGTTATTATCGGGCCTGCTGGGACATTCGCACGCCGGCCTAATGCCAGTTGAAAATGAGGATGCCGAATTGCCCAGTCAATCTGGTCAATGAAGGCGTCATCTTCACTGCCGAGTGCAACCATAAAAACAGCATCTTGCAAATAATCGCGGTAGGTTAGTTTCCGTTGGTTCCGCTTCCATTCGACAATTTGAAAATCCGTCATCGGTTTGGCCGGCTGATCGACACGAACAGCGTAAGCTAACTGATTGAGCCTTTTAATTCGTGTGTCACGTCTGGAATAGCCGAGCGCAGCCGCAACCAAGCCGATAACCGCACTCTTAGAAGGATAATCATAACTGGTTCGCCGGTCAAAGTTGGCTTCATTGCCATATGACTGCAATGGCGCTGTCAGTTTAATCGTTACCGTTTTCATGTTGGACCACCTTCGTTAAATTTGCCACCAGTTTTTCTAGTAAATCGGTCAGACTAGTGGCTGAAGTTGCCTGTGATAACTTCAAAGGGCTAAAACTGAGATTCACAATTGGTGGCTCAACGAAATCCAACGTGTTTTCATATTCAGTCGTCAATCGTTGAATCGATTGTTTGACATACCCATTATTGGCAGATACTGGGTTTTCAAACCCAGTGACAAAATTAACCGGGGTATCCGGACGAAGTGTCAGCATGACAAAGCTCGGTAGTGTCTTATTAGCAAAGGTATTCTGTTTTCCGGTCGGCATCGACAAAACGAATGACTTTACAAATTCACGGACCCCCTCGATTGCGGCAGCTTCACCTAGGTTGGCAATGAGCTCATTAACATTCACATTGGCATATCGATAGAGTGTTGCCGAGTTGAACTCTAAGGTTCCAAGCATTGCGGCCCCGGGCTTTTCATCCGATTGTAAGTCATCTAGAGCCGTAAAATAGTCAAATTCAGGAACGACTTCATGTGTCGAAATCGCATGGGCAACCTGTACAGCAGCTTCAACGTTCAATTCTGGATTATCCGCCACCATCCGACCAAAGAGTGCCAAATCAATCGACTGATTACCTTTTAGTACGGCTGTGATAGCCTTTTTGTCTAATTCAGTGTCTGCATTATCTTTCATATACTGAGCTAATTGCTTGATTTGACCAGGACTGACCATCAACAAAGCACTTGTTTTTTCATCTTTACCCAGCGTAATTTTGACTAACTTAAAGACCGCCTTGATCTGTTTCCATGCATCATCATCACTGAGTTCTGGCGATACTTCTTGAAGGGCTTGCTTCAAAAGTTCAGCGGCTGACTTGGTGCGGTCACCTACCATGACTTTATGGTCTTTAAAGCTGTGTCGAACGGCACGTTTCCAACTCTGAGATGAGACTCGTGCCCGCGTAACACCACCGTACAAGGCGGTTTTGGGTGCACCAGTGTCATCGCGGTTAATGTTTGAAGATGGCACCGATTGAATCACGTGAATATCAAGGTATAAGTTATTAGTCGTCATTTGTTTTTCTTCCCTTCAGTTGTCTTCGTTGACTTTGTGGAACGATAGTACGCTTCGCCCCATTGCAGTCGAATCCGATTGGCTTGTTTGTAATTTTGTTGAAACCAGTAGAGGTCTTGTGCTAATTGGGCGTAATCAATTTTCAGTGATGGTTTAGTCGCTTTTAGGATACTTACCAAGTGCGTTAACGCATTAATGACACTGGCAAGATTCGTCGTTGCCAGTAAAGGCTGTACTCGTCGATCCAATGCGACACGCGTATCTTCACTGCCTCGCAATTGTGCCAGCACCCTGAACAATGGCTCTCCTGTCTGTTCATCATTCTGTGGCTCAACCGCGCCAAATACGAAAGATTTGGTACTCTGTTGATGAACTGCATAGAGCCGAACTGCAGTATACACTGCTACCTCTTGTGCAGTTGGCTGACCATCCGAACTCAGCATATTGGGGGTTAAATACTTCATTAGTAGCGGCCAGAGTGCCTGGGCTTGCGGACTGTCGACAGTCGGCGCATGCCGCACACTGGCTAATATGCCCTTTTTCAGATCTCCCTTGCTGTAAAGCTGTTTAATAATAGCTGCAGTTCTCCCTTGAATTTTGTGTTTCTCTTGAATTGAATGGGTCATCTGTGAACGCCACCTACTTTCCGTTAAGTTCTGTGAATACAAGTCGACGTAATTGATTATTAGCCGTAAAAACATTGACTTGGTGCGCGACATTGTTGTTATCAAGTTCAACAATGCCCCTAGTATCACGAGGAGAACTAGCTGCCATCATGGTATCAGCTGCTCGTAGTGTGATCTGCAATAAGGTGTGATTCCACTCACTAATTTTGGCCTCACGATCATCATTTCCTGTTAAGCTCGCAAGCCAAGCCTTGAACGGTTGATTAAGCTCAGCATAGAATTGTGCGCTATGTCGCTGTCCAAATTGCTTAGCATCAATATTACGAATTCGACCAATCGTTGCCGCAAAGTGATAGTAGCCATCACCAATTTTTTGCGTCGTTTGGATTACATTCTCAATTCGAAGGGGCCAATAGTTTGCCGTAGATTCATCAAACAGTACGTCTGCCTGAATCCGCATATCGTCATACAATTCAGTCGCAGGCATCTGCGAAGATGAGTTGCCGTCACTAATCAAAACAGTTGAAGCTAGACGCAATTGTTGATCAGCAAGAACCAGTCCGGACGACTTTAAATAATCCATCCACTCGACAATGCCCGCCCCATTAATATCGTCGCGATGATAGACATTGACGTACTGACCAAAATTGCGCCACATCGCTTTACTCATTGATTGAATAGTGGCAGTTACCGGACGAAACTGGCTCGATTTCTTATCTTGGTGCCACAAGGTCATCGGCTCAATCAGTGCCCCCTCATTGTCAAACATCGGAATACCGGCACTATAGATTGTTGGCCGTTGATGCTCATCCCACTCGATGTGGATAAAACGTGACCAGGTGGTATACAGTGCGGCTAAATTATTAGGAACTTGCTGTCGTTGACGCTCCCTCAAGTAATCTGACACAGTCGGATATTCCCACACCGGTTGCTGAACGGCTAACACGTTTTCTGAATCACCCACCAGAATCAAATTCAGCATTAGAATTTCAAACAGGGTATTTCCGCTGGCGAACACTGGGGTCAGACGATATAACCAGCCAGCTCCATTGGAAAACTTTTCATTATTATTAATTTTGGTTTTGTCAGTGACCCCGGTATAGTTTTGATACATGATCAACCAGCGTGCTAACTCAGCCAGCGACAGCTCATTCTTCGTCTCATCAACTTTCGGTGCGAACAGTGCCACCGAATTGCCGCTCTCGGAGATGCGTCGATTCATTTGCCGTACCGCGACTTGTCCTGTAGCTTTCCCGGTTCGCTTGCTGCGTGCAACACTCTTAGACTCAGGGACCACAGCATCGTATGCTGACGCCGTAACTTGATAGAAGGGCTGGTCGCCAAACAAATCGAACTGATCTGCATGCCGCTGCAAGTAATCCGTCACAATCTCAGAAAAATGACCACTGTCGTACAAATCGTGCCAGGTTTGCGTCAACTCAGTCTTGATCTTACTGGTATCATAGTCTTCATCAACACTTTCAACTTTTAATTCATCGTTTACAATCAGCCACTCATAAGGTTGATTTTCAGCACTATACCGCGTGTAAACAGTCGTAAGAATCGCTAACAGCAGTCGTAAAATTGCTAAGTCTTGCGTTCGCATATCTCCAGCCAGTTGGCGATAATACTGCGCATTTTGAAACAATTCAATTAACGAAACCTTTTTCTGCTGATTCGTCCTGGCATCGATTACGACAATCCACGGATTCGTCGTCAAATTAAAACTTTGCTTTGTCACTGTCTTCATTCCTCCTCTGAATAACTTAATCCAGCTTGGGCTGAGTAACTAAGGTGCCACTTGTCAAGTCTGGCGTTCAAGTCCTGATCAAGCGGTAATACCAAGGCACCACGCAACCAAACGTCATCCTGCCATTGAGCATGATAAGGCCAGGTCATTTTCTCTAACTGTTGGACCGTTTTGTTAACATTTTCGGTTACCGCTGCTGGCAATCGCAATGTTTGTTGCGCAATCTCTTTAGAAGATACCTTGTCCAGACTACGACCATCAAGCAAGAAGTCGCCCTCATCCGTGTGTTGGAGTAAAATAACCTCCAGTGTTTCCTTAATATCCCGCACGGCTGCTGCAACTTGTTGGTCCGTAGCAACAGTCGTGTGCCTACGCGTCAACCAATCGATAATCGATTGACCTTGTTGTAACGCCGGCTTATCTACTTGATACTGCGAAGCCTTATATTGCTTTTGCTCGACTTTATTTACAAACGATGCTTTGGCTTCAGCAATATTAGGTACTTGTGCATCCGTCGTAGTATCATAAACTTGTTGAACCAGCTTCGAAATATCATCTGGAAGCTCAATATGGCTTTTAAGAAAATAATCTGTTTTCATTAATAAGTACTTACTATAAATATCTTCAGTGTGATTCTCATAGTCGCCAAATCCATTGATACTCATGATTTTCAGCTGCGGTCGTTGGAATCCTCGTGGCCGCTGAATCGTTTGGTGCCGTTGCAAGCGGCCAGCGCGCTGTAAGATCAAGTCCATAGGTGCGATGTCTGTGTACAAGATATCGAAATCAATATCCAAGGACTGTTCCAATACCTGTGTCCCGATTACAATTAACTTCTCAGGCCGCTTACCATCTTTACCAATGGCTGCTTGTAGTTCGGCTTCCTGACGAGCCCGATCAGGTGCCAGAAAAGCCGAATGTAACACCATCAATGGGACATCGTTTGGTATCAACGCCGCTAACGCTTGTGCCCGTTTGACGGTATTGACAATAACTCCGGCAACACCGCCTTCACTCAGTTGTTGCAACAACGCCGCAATTAACGCTTGATCATCCTGATTAATGCGCTGAACATCAAGCGTCACCGGTATTTGATCACTCTGACCTTCAAAGTGAGTCAGTTGTTTGAGTTTCAATCCATCCAACACGCTCAAAAGTGGATAAGCCTGCGTATCCTCCCAATCTGGCGGCGCAACCAACAACTTTTTGTAGTTTTTGCCATACTTACCTTCTAGATACGCAGTTAATAACCGATTTCGTTTTATTTTTGGTAAAGTTGCTGATAAGATGACCACGGGCACATGATAGGCACCCAACCATTCGACTGCCCGGACTAGGTATGCGTCCATAAATTCGTCGTAGGCGTGGGCTTCATCAATCACAACGACTTTATCGGAAAAACCCAGGTGTCGCAGAAAAAGATGCTTCTGTTTCAGGCCCATTAACAGCAAATTATCGATAGTTCCCACCACAAACTTAGTTAATATCGACTTTTTTCCACTAAACCAATCATTCACAGTTACGGCGGCAGCCGCTTCCTCCGTTGCATTAATATTGCTAGCTTTCGGCAAACTCGTATACACGCGATCGAATGGCGACTTACCTTGCAGTTCCTCAATCGACAAGTGGATAGTTTGGTCCGCCGCAACACGCTTTAGCCAGTCATTCACACGTGCAAACATCGCACTGGTCGTCGCCTGAGTAGGTAATCCCATATACAACCCGTCACGACCTGTAATGCGAGCAAGTTGTTCAACGGCAATCAGCGCGATCTCGGTCTTACCTATTCCCATGGGTGCCTCAATAATTGCCATCCCAGGATCAGTAGTGGCATCGAGCGCCCGTGTGATTGCGGCTTGAACTGGCCGCGCATGAAAGCCAAACCGAACTTGATACGGGTCTGACATTTGATCAACCTGAGCAGGAATCCACTCATCATCTAACTGCCAAGTCGTGATGGCACGTTGAAAACGAGCTTGTAAGTCAATAGTTATCATAGATTGTGTTGTCTCAATCAATGGAAATAGTGGCTTTGTGCGGTCTCCGTCCATAAACTCGCTTGATGCTAACCAGTCTGCCATGATCAATAGTCCGGTCAAAATCACTGCCTCCGGTTGGTTCAAAGTTGGGATTTCCGTGACATCTCGGTAACCTGCAGTGTGCAGCCCATATTCCACCAATTCACGCTGAACTTGTCGCCAAGGCGCCTGAATATCAGTGTCGTTATCACTCTGATAATAGTTGGCAGTATAATATATAATTTGGTCATTTGGCACTTTGCTAGCGGGTTTACCATGATGCGCACCAATAATTGCTCCCACTGTTTTGTTAACACCGAACGATTCTAAAATCGCTTCACCGGCAAGTGCATGCGGTGATTGATCACGGTGGTGAAGTCTAATTCCGTCAAAGCTTTTGAACCCATTTTGTACCAAACGTTCAATCAATAATTGATCGAGTTGTTCGTCACCGTTGTACGCGGGCTTAGTCTGGAACGCAGCGCTTGCTTTTCCAACATCATGAGTAAACCCCAAAAACTTTACCAGCTTCTGCATGTCTGCCTCTGAGGTTGCTTCCGATAATTGACGTCGCTGGCCATCACTCAACCAATGATTAAATAACCAACTGATGGTATTTTCACAATCCTTTAAATGGACAACCAGCGGCAAGTAAAGCCGTTGTCCATCGTCTGAGCGCTTCTTTGCCCAGAGACTCTGTGCTAAGCGAGAAAATTCTGACATTGCTGCGCCTCCTAATTAACTGTTTGCTACTTGAATTTTAGATATAAAACAACCATGAATCATAGGTACTGCATCACTTAGATAGTACTTGCATAGTCATGCTAAAGACTTATGAGTAAAGTTGACTTAAAACTTTCAAATACCGATTTAATATCGCTAATACGCAATGCTTTAGCTGGTTAATTCCCGTGTATATAAGGATGACCTCGGAAGAGGCGTCAAGTTCCGACTTATGAGACGCTATCTGCCGTGTATACGAGAGGAATCCTACTCCAATTCAAACCAATTTCTTCACATTACTCGACAAAATCGGCCTAAACTTTCAAGTGCCCATCTTTAATTAATCTACGAGCTAACTTCAGTGTTGAACTTGCGTCTTTAAGGGCATTATGCGGTCTCGGATTTACAATTTGATATGCCTCTAAAACCGCTGACAGACGATAGCTTTCTAAAAACAAGTTTGTTCGCTTGACGATAGGCATAAGATCAGTTATTCGGCTGGTCAACTTTTCCATGTTAATTTTCTCAAATGCTTGCTTCAAGAACACATCATCGAAATGAAAATTATATCCGACAATCATGTCATTACCAATAAATCCCTTCAATTCGCTCAGGGCCGTATCTATCGGTACACCTTGACTCTTCAGCATCTCATCTGTAATTCCAGTAAGTGCAATAATATTTTCTGGCAACGGTCGGTCAATCTTTATCAGCCTGCCAAATTCTGTCACCTGACCATTGTCAGTGCCTTTAACTGCAGCAACTGAGATGATAACGTCCTTGGTTGGATTCAATCCAGTCGTCTCAATATCTACCGCCACGATTGGTTCATCACTGCAAGCAGTAGATTTTGATTGAGATTTACGCTTCATTACACGAGCTTTATGAAACTTGGCAGCGTTGCTATAGCCATACTTTCCAATCGGTTGATCAGCTACCAAGCGCATCATTAGTGGAATACCATCAAAGTCTACCACCTGGTGGTCATGACGAGTTGTCTTGAACTGATAGCCAATTTCGTTATTGGCATTATAGACCATCGTTGCCTGGCCCTGGCCAATATTCTTAACAATACGCGACCGCAGCGAATCACGGATACGGGCACTAACACTTCCCACATAGACACCTGTCTGAATTTCTTGATACCATTTGGTCAAATCTCCTCGCAGTGCTTTTGGTACTTTTGTGAACGTGATTACGATCATTTGGTTTCACCCACTTCACCTTCATGATACTGAACGCCGAATTTTTGAAGCCCCAATCGGTCATCCCATAGGTTCAGATTGCTTGTCTCCGTCGTTACATCGTTGACACCCAGAATGGCCTTTAAATCTAAAACCATTTGTCGTAATAGTTTCCCGTCCACAAACGTATCGCGCATTGCGAGTCGTGTTTTTCTGCCGATGTCTTCATCAGCTGTTGAGGAAGCAACCACATCAAACGCGACCGGAATAGAAGTTTCAGCTTTATACAAATCTGCAAAGTCATAAACAAAGGACAAATCATGACCAGTGTGCACGAACCCAAGCCCAGCTGACGCTCCCATCGCCATGATGACACTATAGCTCAATCCATACAATGCTTGGTGCGCTGCAGTCAACGCTTGATTGATAGGTGTGCTCGCTTCAAAGTTATCAGGATTGTATTCTCGTCGAGTCCATTCAACTCCCGTACGTTCTGACTGTATCTGATAAACTTGCCGAACACGGGCGCCCTCCTTACCACGCAACTTTTGCATCGACAAATTCATCACATCATCATTTGGAAAACGCATTTGATACATTTTACGTGCAACTGCCAGTCGCGAACGTTGATTAGAAAATAATTTTGCTTGGGCTTCAAGTAGACGTGATGAGTGATTCAAGGCTCTGCCATGTGCATACTGCCGCACGCCATGCTCACCGACCCATACAACCGCCATCCCCGTATTTCCAATCAGCTCCATTGCACGGTGCGTCACATCAACGCCCGGCCCGAGCATTAACACACTAACAATCGCAGCCGGCACAAATACAACACCACGAGCGTCGCTGACTCTAATTGCGCTATCTTGACGATCAATCTTAGCGTGTTCTAAATACAGGAATGTCAATCGATCACCAATTCGACTTAGCTCCGTTAATTCGGGCTTTTTTGCTCCAGTTCGTTTCAATATCAATGCACCTCCAGAAGATGTAACAGCGGTTCTACGTTAATTTTATTTCAACCCAAATTGCGGGGTATCCTTTTACTGACATGTGGCTAGCCCCACCTAAGATGGTGTGTTAGCTGATTATCAGTTTATTTATAAAGCGCTTACAAAAATTCTGATAAGTCGTCTCAAAGCTTATTACGACCAGCTATATTCAGCCATCTAAGCATTAATTGAATATTTATTAGAGATATCCATATGTCATTTCTAACACTTAATTACTTTATCTATATTATACTGTCTTTGTCTAAAAAAACAACACAAACTTTCAGATAACCGACGGATAAGTTAAACATTTCAATTAAAAAACAATTTTTTCATGTCCATTATCCGAAATCCGATTCCTACGATCCATCCTTCAAATGCCTCTCATTCAATAAATTTAGCATTAGTTGCAGCGTTCCCTACCCAAATCTATTTCAAATGTGTTATCCTTTAATCATAAATTAAGTGGCCTCATAATTATGTGTGATATAATTCACACTAATTACAGTTCCTCGTATACACGAGGGTGATCCTATAGAT
Organism: Lactiplantibacillus sp. B652; assembly: GCF_023806745.1. Lineage (NCBI taxonomy): Bacteria > Bacillati > Bacillota > Bacilli > Lactobacillales > Lactobacillaceae > Lactiplantibacillus > Lactiplantibacillus sp. B652. The sequence continues at coordinate 238,742 of NZ_JAMSKY010000002.1, forward strand.
AAAGTCATTTAATTGTGTTCCCCGTGTATACGGGGGTGAATACTGCAAACGGATACTCCGAGTCTTAAGTGCATTTTACTCGCAACCATAATATACCAAATAAGCGTCTTCATCGATGTATGAGGACGCTTATTTAGTATTCCATAAAATCTAAGGTCATAGCCTTTGCCCAATTACCTAAACTAAAGAAGGCCAATCACGACTCATGACCATCAGTGTTTGATTAAATTGTTCAACACGTATTTGCCATCATTTACTAATCTGCAAGCTATATTGGACTGAATACAGTATTCATTGGCTGTTTTGCTCATATTACTTAGATGCAATCATTTTTTAGCAACGATATTGCTTGGCATTCAGGTGCCCCCAATCTCTCTTCAGAAATTACCAAAGGAACATCCGCACAGTAATAGACATTCCCCAAGTTACTACCCCGTCATACTTTCGGAATCACTACACCTTTGCTTGACTGCATTCACTTCAAGTTACACCGTCCAGACACTACAGCCTACCTTAACGAGCAACATTATATGATTGATTAGATGCTATTATTATTTTGCGGCATATGACGTCTCACATGGCGATTGTCAAATTTACTATCTAGACACGCCATTTTTCACTTTGTACTTTTACTACTGCGTCCTGATGGTAAACTATTGATTTTATTTGGATCATACCTTATAGTCAAAGCACTAACTATTTGACAAGTTGACCCTAAACAGTCATTTTCATATTTTAGATTGTTGATTTACCGGCATTTGTTTAGTCTATTCCCCGTGTATACGGGGGTGATCCTTTTCGCCATATTGTTGATTCAGCGACTCTCATTCTATTCCCCGTGTATACGGGGGTGATCCTAGACTCAATCTCAATAGCGGGATGTTTATCTGCTATTCCCCGTGTATACGGGGGTGATCCTTCTCTCGCGGGCAGGAACAGTATTTTCGTAAACTATTCCCCGTGTATACGGGGGTGATCCTTCTGAATGCTCTGCTCGGTTTGGATAAATTTTCTTTTTCCCGTATAAACGGGAGTGATTCCTAAACTCAATGGTTCCTCAACGACTGCCACGTTCTCCGCACATGTAGTATTCCACCCGAGCCAGTGCCATTGTTCAGTACCAAATTCATTGTTCAAAAAAAACCGCCACCCCACAGGATGACGGTCTTTCAACATTAGAGCAACGCCCTAATTAAGTTTTAAATTAAGCAAGTGCCTTTTTAGCAGTGTCAACTAATGCCTTGAATGCATCCGCATCGTTAACGGCTAAGTCAGCTAACATTTTACGGTTAACGTCAACGTTAGCAACCTTTAAACCGTGCATTAATTGGCTGTAGCTGATGTCGTTGATCCGGGCTGCCGCGTTGATCCGGGCAATCCAAAGACGACGGAAGTCACTCTTACGCCGGCGACGATCGCGGAAAGCGTATTGGTATGACTTCATTACTTGGTCCTTAGCAACCTTAAATTGGATGTGCTTAGCACCACGGTAACCTTTAGCTAATTTTAAAATCCGTTTGCGACGTTTGCGTGTTACAGTTCCACCTTTTACTCGAGCCATGTTATTTCCTCCTAGATTTAACTAAAACGTTGTGAATTATTTTTGTAATAACTTGTGGTATGTTTTGACCATTGGCTTTTCGATAATAGCCGTACCACGTAATTGGCGACGTTGTTTCTTAGTCTTACCATGGAAACGATGACTAGTAAAAGCGTTGGCGCTCTTAATCTTACCCTTAGCAGTTACCTTGAAACGCTTTGCAGCAGCGCGGTTTGTCTTTTGTTTTGGCATAATCAATAATCCTCCTAGAAATTACTTATCTGTTTTTGGTGCTAGCACTAAGAACATGCTCCGGCCGTCCATCTTAGGATAGGCTTCAACCGTCGAAAATTCCTTAGTGGCTTCGATCATTCGATTCAAGACCTGGCGACCAATATCCTTGTGGGTAATGGCACGGCCCTTAAACCGGATGGAGACGCGAACCTTGTCACCTTTTGACAAGAACTTTTCAGCATGTTTCAGCTTCGTGTTAAAGTCATTGGTGTCGATAGCTGGGCTCAAGCGGACTTCCTTGATGCTGACCACTTTTTGCTTCTTACGGGCTTCCCGTTCCTTCTTTTGTTGCTCGAAACGGTACTTCCCATAATCCATAATTCTGGCAACGGGTGGCTTCGCTTTCGGCGCAACCAATACTAGGTCTAAACTAGCGTCTTCAGCAATCTGCATTGCTTCTTGTCGTGACTTGACACCTAATTGTTCACCATCACTGGCGATCAAACGTACTTCGCGAGCACGGATGCCGTCATTAACCATTGAATCCTTAGCTATGGTAATTCACCTCCGAAAAATTTTAGAGAAATTCACAAAAAGAGCGGGCGCATAATACGCCCGCTCAACCCCGTTAATGGGAATCAATTCATCGTTCATCTGCCCGATAACTCTGGTTACCAAGGCGAGAAGCGGGTGCTTCTGCTTTTTTTCTCAACTCCAATATATTAACAAGAACGACCGCCCTTGTCAACCCATCAATCTACATTGATGTCATTAGTCCTTAATTATTTGCTGGCACCACGACTGTAACGCTTGATTTCCTGCGTGATTGCCCCGATGAACATGTCGACAGCTTCTGATTCCGTCCGTTCTTCACCGTACTTCCGAACTGAAACGCTACCGTTAGCAACTTCTTGGTCACCGACAACTAACAAGTATGGGACCTTCTTCGTTTGTGATTCACGAATCTTGTAACCCATCTTTTCGTTCCGGTCATCAATACTTACCCGAACGCCTTCAGCGGCTAAGCGACGACGAACCGTTTCAGCATAGGCGCCATGTGCACCGTTGTTAACTGGAATGATGGTAACTTGCTTAGGAGCCAACCAAGTTGGGAAAGCACCCTTGTACATTTCAGTCAAGTAAGCCACGAAGCGTTCCATCGTTGAAACTAAGCCACGGTGAATCATCACTGGACGGTGTTCTTCACCATCAGCACCGACATACTTCAAATCGAAGCGTTCTGGTAACAAGAAGTCCAATTGAATCGTGGATAAGGTTTCTTCACCACCAAGGGCCGTCTTCGTTTGAACGTCTAACTTAGGACCGTAGAATGCGGCTTCCCCTTCAGCTTCGAAGTAATCCAAGCCCATGTCATCCATGGCAGATTTCAACATCTTTTGGCTCCGTTCCCACATTGCATCGTCATCGAAGTACTTTTCAGTATTTTCAGGGTCACGATAGCTCAAACGGAAGCGGTAGTCAGAAATATCGAAGTCTTCGTATACTTCAACCATCAAACTCAAGATCTTCTTGAATTCTTCCTCGATTTGATCCAACGCAACGAATGTATGACCATCGTTCAAGGTCATTTCACGAACCCGTGATAACCCAGTCAAGGCCCCGGATTTTTCGTAACGGTGCATCATCCCAAGTTCGGCGATCCGCAATGGTAATTCACGGTATGAGCGAATGTGATGGTTGTAAATCTGAATATGTGATGGGCAGTTCATTGGCCGTAATTCCAATTGTTCGCCGTCACCCATGTCCATTGGTGGGAACATGTCTTCACGGTAGTGGTCCCAGTGACCAGATTGCTTGTAAACGTCTAAGTTAGCAAGCACTGGTGTGTAAACGTGTTGGTAACCGTTAGCAACTTCCTTGTCGATGATGTAACGTTCGATTTGACGACGAATCGTGGCACCATTTGGCATCCAGTAAGGTAGCCCGTTGCCGACCTTAGGATCAACGAAGAATAAGTCTAATTCGTTACCAATGACCCGGTGATCGCGTTCACGTGCTTCTTGACGCCGCTTTAAGTCAGCATCCAAGTCTTTTTGCTTCAAGAAAGCCGTCCCGTAGATCCGTTGTAACATTGGATTGCTGGACTTGCCTTGCCAGTATGCACCGGCAACGGACAATAACTTGAAGACTTTGACTTTACCAGTTGAGGCTAATTGGGCACCATCTGATAAATCAACGAAATCGCCCTGCTTGTAAACCACGACTTGACCATCGTTTTCAGCAGCCCGTTCGTTAACTAAGTCTTGTTGGTAAGGATTGTCGCCAACTAATGCAAGCGCATCCGCCTTCGACAAAACTTCGCGTTCGATTGGTAAGTCTTGCTTGATGATTGCAGCCATCTTATCACTGATTGCTTCCAAATCATCTTCGCTTACTTGCTTACCATCTTCGTCTGGGTTGTCGGTATCAAAGAAGAAACCGTTGGCATTCCCTTCACCACTCCCAAAATGAATACTTGGGAAGAGTTGCTTGACCGCATTAGCCAATACTTGGGCAGCCGTTTGCCGTAAGACATTCAGGCCGTCTTCGCTATCAGCAGCGATAATTTCGATACTACCATCGGTTGTCAGTGGTTGGCGGTAGTCCACGATCTGATCGTTGAACTTACCAGCAACCGACCGTTTAGCCAATGAAGGACTAATTGACTTAGCAATTGCTTCCGTCGTTACGCCGGCATCAAATTGCTTTACAGCACCATCTGGGAACTTAACATTAATACTTGCCATATACTTGACACTCTCCTTAAAATTTACCCACTCACCAAAACACCGCGCCGGGACGACAAAAAAGTCCCTAATGCCAGACTGAACTAACATTAGGGACGTCATTGACGTGGTTCCACCCGATTTTTCAGTATCACAAAAGACACTGACTCATTAGCGCTAATAACGGAAGCGTTCCGGCTCAATTGAGCATGTTCACAAAAGTGGTATCTTCATAAATCCGGTCCAAGACTTCCAGAACAAGGTCTTGGTCTCTGTGAGCCATGATAAACGAAGCGTGTCTTTTGCATCTGTTTTCATTAAACCACTTTTAACTTAAAAGTCAACTCTTGATTTTAACCATCTGGATTCAAGCGCCGATTGCGACCGACCATTTCGATCTCACTGGAGAGGTAGCGCACCCGTTGCATGATTCGCTGGGCTTTGACTGGTTCCTCATCACCCTTTTGCGAAATCGTTAAGTAACCGTCCTGTAATTCTTGCATTGAAAAGTTCGATGAAAAACAGGTTGGTAACTCTTCTTGCATCCGGTACTCTAAAATCACCCCAAGCACGTCATCGCGAATCCAAGTGGACGACGCGTCGGCGCCAATATCATCGATCATCAAAATTGGCGCCCGTTTAATCGCATCGACCTTATCAGCAGACGTATTGTTGCTGATGGACCGCTTCATTTCGACCGCAAAGCTTGGAAAATGAATCAATGTCGTATTGAAGCCGCGGGCGGCCAGTTCATTCGCCATCCCACCGAGCAGATAGGTCTTGCCGACGCCAAACGACCCATACAGGTAAAGACCGCGATGAAACCGTTTCGGGGCTTGCGTGTAAGCATCAATAAAGTCCAGCGCTGCCACCAGTGCCGTCGCGCGGTCGCCGTCTTGATCATACGACTTTAAATCGGCCGTTTGAATGCTTTTGGGCATGCTGATCGACCGGACTCGTTGTTGTAGCGCTCGGGCTGCCTGTTGTTCTTGTAATTGCGGCGTTGGTTGATAAGCAATGTCGATCAGATGATTACTCATCACCAATGTCGGCTGATAGCCCGGTGCCTGCGTCGGTTCATGCCGGGCGAGCTTGCGTTTTTCTTCGCAAAATTCATATAATTTGGCACCAGAGCGTTCCAAAGCATCCGCAGATAATTCATCCTGGTGAGCGGCTAAAAACTGACGAACATCTGGATCATGATACACGGTCGTCATTAACGCCTCATAGCGATGATTCAAATTTTTGCGATTCATTAACGTCCGGAGTGTTTCTGAGATATTCTCCATGCTTTAGTCCTCCTTTTCTGAATTTGTCTCGAGCTTGGCGAGTCGTGCCGCTAATTGCTGGCGTTGTTCTTCCGACAGTTGCTTGTTGGGCTTGTCCGGCTGAGCTTCGCCGGCCTGTTGTTTCTGGGCCCACTTCGGCATCACTTCTTTGCGGGTTGGCCGGGCATTCGACTTACGCCGCGGTGTCGAGGTCTTCGGCCGCTGACGTTGCTTCAAGTAGGCCAACGCCGCTTCTGGCGTGTTGACGCCATGTTGTTGCCAGTCATTGGCGACCGTTTCTATCAAACTTCGATTGAGCGCAGCCAACTCCCGGTTTTGGAGCAAGTAATAAATGACGATGTTGATGACCGAATTCGGTAACACGCCCCTACTGATCAAGTCATGGACCAGCCGATTTTCACCACTTGTCACAAAGCCGTGCTTTTCTGCCTTCACCGCCGCCAAAAAATCGTACGGCGCGGCCTGCTTCGCAACATCGACCAGTTGCTGTTCCGCCTTAGAAAGTTGTGCCGTTGAAGCTGGCTGCCGGGTTGCCTTACTAGAATTGGCCGCCGTAGTGGTTGGTTTAGTCGACTGATCGGTCGTTGCTTCATTTGTCGTCGTCCGAGTTGGCGTGGTTGGCCGCTCATACCGGCGTGCGATCAACAGTTTCAACTGGTTCTCGTCAAATTGTCCAGTCGTCAAACTGGCAACTTCACTGATCAGCTTGGCCATCTCGATCTCACTGATGCCATAAACCCGACTTTCCGTAACGATAAGTTGGCGCGAACTAGCCACTTGTTTCAAGTCAACGTAATTTTGCTTCAAGATTTGACCTAATAATTGCCAATCGAAGTCATCATCACTGAGTACTGGTGATTGATCTTCAGCTGGCTCATTGGCAGCCAGCTGTGCCCGCACCTGCTGGACAGGGCGTGGCGTGGTCGTGACTTTATGACCATCAATATGAAATACCTCGAGGATATTAGCCGTCACGTCCTTTGCCGCCGTCAGATCCACCGGTTGCGTGGCAAAATCACTAGCCAACTGTTGGTAGCGTAATTCACCCACGGTATCGAGTAATAAAACGCTCAACAGGTCATCCGCAAAGAATTGTAAGGCTAGTTGCGGTGCCTGCAAGCGATAAATATACAAAGTGCCGAGCTCATCTTGTTGGTAATAACTCCGTAACAGCCCCGTCGCCTCTAGTTTACGACGTGCTGCCAATACGGTCGGTAAATCGGCGTTCAAAATTCCTAGCAATTCCGCATGACTACGACGATTACTCAGTTCGTTTTCACTGCTTTGTAAGCTTCGCAGCGCGGCATACAAACTATATGCCAGTGGCCCGATCAACGGTAAATACAGCTCCGCTAAAACCGCTTGCTGGGCGGCGCTCAACGCTGGGGCTTGTGGGACCACCAGTCCTGATTTGGGCGTCAATGGTTCTTCATTTGGCATCTTGTTCACCATTCTTTTGACCTAATCTTTTTTACGTTTTGGCGCGTGCTCGGTCTTCGCTGACGGTTTCGCCAACTTGACCTTGTCACGTTCCATCATATCTTGGAGTTCGTTCAAGAAGACGTGCATATCCTTGAATTGGCGATAAACACTAGCGAAGCGAATATAAGAAATTTCATCAATATCCGCGAGTTGTTCCATCACGTACTCACCGATCACTTGGCTAGAAATTTCATTTTCACCCAGCGACCGGACTTTATTTTCAACATCATCAACGACCCCAGTCATGGTTTCCATGCTGACTGGGCGTTTTTCGGCGGAGCGAATAATCCCTCGTAAGACCTTCTCACGATTGAATTCTTCACGGGCACCATTTTTCTTGATCACTAATAACGGGGTCGCTTCGACCCGTTCAAACGTCGTAAATCGGAAACCACAGTTTTCGCATTCCCGCCGACGCCGGATGACGCGACCGTCATCAGTCGGTCGACTGTCAACCACACGGGAGCCATTATGATGACAATGTGGACATTGCATAGCTTTCACACCCCTTGTAACAAGTCACAATTATTTTTATTAAACAGTCATAGTTTCTAGCCATTTTAACACGGCGGCTTCAGTTTTATCAACGGTTGAACCGTTATCAATCACCACGTCCGCCCACGCGGCCTTTTGCGCCAATGGCAGCTGACTCGCAATTCGTGCCTGGGCCGCTTGCTTTGACAGCTGGTTGCGCGCCATCAAGCGTTTTAGTACGATGGCCGGTGGTGCAGTCACGACGACAACCTGGTCACAGATATTCTGCCAGCCACTCTCATAGAGTAACGGCACGTCTAGAATAATCGCCGTTGGATTCGACTGGCCTGCCGCAACGATGGCTTCAAACATCGCATATTGAATCGGCAAACTGGTGATGGCCGTCAAATCCTGCAAGGCGGCCGAATCATTAAAAACTAACTGACCAAGCCATGGGCGATTGAGTGAACCATCCGCCAATAATGCGTCCGGCCCAAACTTAGCTGCGATTTTCTGCGTCGTGGGTTGTCCTGGTCCTTCGACCGCCCAGGCGATTTTGTCAGCATCCACGATAGGTAAATACTGCGCTAATAACTTAGAAACGGTTGATTTTCCAGTCGCAATTCCACCGGTCAACCCGATTAATTTCGTCACGGTGATCACCTACAATCGTTGTTCAAGGGGACAGAAATGTGTCCCACGCTGCGCGACCTTGATCTTCTCAATCATCGTGCCACACCGCTCACAAGGTTCGCCTTCACGACCATAGACATGCAGGTGATTCTGAAATTGACCGGCCTCACCAAACGCCGTTGAGAACGAGTGTACCGTCGTTCCGTGTCCTTTGATGGCTAATGCCATTTCGGTAATAATATTGTCGCGCAACGTTGCAATTTCATCGGCTGTCAGCGAATTAGCTGGCCGCATCGGATGAATCTTGCTCATCCACAACGTTTCATCCGCATAAATATTGCCGATGCCCGCAATCTTACTCTGGTCCAGTAAGAGCGGCTTGATCATTTTCTTGGAATGTTCAAGCGTCGCAGTCAGATAAGCCAAGGTCAGTTGGTCAGCGACCGGCTCCGGCCCAATCGTGCGTAGCCCAGCCACCGACAGCTCCTCACCAGTCGGCACCAACGTCATCCGCCCAAATTTACGGGTATCGTTATACAGCAAGTCCCGGTCGTCCGTTAAATGAAAAACGACGTGCGTATGCTTGTCGCGCGCTTCACCACGCGGAACGACGTTGTACTTACCTTCCATGCGTAGGTGTGACACCATCGTTAAACCGTTACTAAATCGGAACAATAAATATTTGCCACGCCGGTCGATGGTTTGAATCGTCTGGTTAATCAGTCGTTCTTTAAATAAAGCCACGTCATTATTGATGATTTTGGGCCAATAGACGTCAATATCAGCAATCGTGGCACCCTTAACGAGCCGATTCAACCCACGACGAACCGTTTCAACTTCTGGTAATTCAGGCATGGTGGTTCCCCCTATTTTGCATCGTACCAAGTATCACCGTAGTGACTCTCGACCTTCAACGGTACGGCTAACTTCACGGCGGAATCCATCACGCTTGGTACTAATTTTTCTAAAACTGGAATCTCTTCCTTTGGTGCTTCAAAAATCAATTCATCATGAACTTGTAAAAGCATGGTTGCTTTCAAACCAGCTTTTTTCAACTCGGCTTGCATCTTGATCATCGCAATTTTGATAATATCGGCCGCACTACCTTGAATTGGCGTGTTCATGGCCGTCCGTTCGGCAAACGAGCGTTGGTTGAAACTCTTCGAATTAATGTCTGGCAAATAGCGACGACGATGAGAAATTGTCTCAACGTAGCCTTGTTCCTTTGCCGATTTGACAATATCATCCATGTACTGCTTGACACCTGGATATTCCTTGAAGTAAGCGTCAATAAAGCTGCGCGCTTGCTTACGACTGATACCAATATTTTGTGACAAGCCATAGTCACTGATGCCGTAAACGATACCGAAGTTGACCGCTTTGGCTTGCCGACGAATATTAGGTGTCACGTCTTCAGCGGATTTCAAATTAAAGATCCGCATCGCTGTGGCGGCATGAATGTCGTCGCCTTCCTTAAAGGCCGCTTGCATGTTCTCATCACCGGTAATATGGGCGAGCACCCGCAATTCAATTTGTGAATAGTCAGATGAGAAGATCTGCCAACCGTCATGACTCGGAACGAACGCCTGCCGAATCTTACGCCCTTCTTCGAGCCGAACAGGAATATTTTGCAAGTTCGGGTCAACTGAGGACAAGCGGCCGGTTTGCGTCAACGTTTGGAGATAACGCGTGTGCACTTTTTGGTCCGTGGAATGAATGGCATCCAGCAAGCCCACCACGTAGGTTGATTGAATCTTTGAAATTTGACGATACTGCAAGATATTCGCGACGATTGGTGCTTCTGGTGCTAATTTTTCCAACACGTCGACGGCGGTCGAGTAACCGGTCTTCGTCTTTTTAATGACTGGTAACTTCATTTCTTCAAATAAAATGTGGCCCAATTGCTTGGGTGAATTGATATTGAACTCTTCACCGGCTTCTTGATAGATGGTCTGTTCGATCTCACTCAGGCGTTCAGTAAACTGACTACCCATCGCCTTCAAGCGACTGCTATCAACGGTAATGCCGGCAATTTCCATCTGAGCGAGCACCGTCGCCATTGGCTTTTCGATATCATCGTAGAGTTGGGCCTGCTCATTATCCGCGAGTTCTTTCAACAAGCGCGGTTTCAAATCAGCGATCGCCGCTAATTTTCGTGCCAAATGACTGAAGAACACGTCATCATCTTCAGGAATCGCACGTTTGACACCCTTGCCGTAGACGGTCTCGTCACTTGGCAAGTCAGTGTAGCCGTGTTGTTCCGCCAGACTACCAAGGTCGTTGCTGTTATCATTGGTGTCTAGTAAATATGAAACGAGTAATAGGTCAAAATCAACTTTACCAAGCTGGATGCCCAAACGGTTCAGCCCAACCATCGTTCGTTTCATATCAAAAACGTCCTTGGTCAGCGTATCGCTAGTCAAAAGCTCGCTGACTGCGGGTTGCATCAGCAATTCAACATCACGACTAATATACCAATGACCATCCGCACCAATCGCAAAACCAGCGAAGGCGGAGGTGTGGTAGTTTGGTGTCGGCATTTCAAGATAGAAGTCGACATTGGTCGTGAATTGTTGTAATTCATCCAAATTGTCTTTGGTCAAAACAGTGTATTCGATTGGTGTTGCTGGTTCGTCAGATTGCAGATGCAACTTCTTCAAAAATGACTGAAAATCCATCGTTTGATAGAACGCGGCCAACTGGTCCAAATCAGGGCCATTATAGGTCAAATCTGACAACTGAACCTCAATCGGTGCATCCCGCTTGATGGTTGCGAGCACCTTGGCTTGAGCCGCCTGTTCGCGGTCCTCAATCAGATGTTCCTTCATCTTGCTGGCCTTCATCGCATCGATGTTTTCATAGATACCTTCCATCGACCCGTATTGTTTCAGCAATTTCAGCGCTGTCTTCTCGCCGACCTTGGTCACACCAGGATAATTATCTGAAGTATCACCCGTTAGCCCCTTCATATCAATGATTTGTGCCGGCGTGATGCCTAATTTTTCTGTAACGTGTTCTGGGGTGTAGCGTTCAACTTCTGAAACCCCTTTAACGGTCACTGCCACCGTCGTCCGTTCCGTCGTCAACTGGGTCAAATCACGATCACCAGTAACGATTGTCGTCGTATAGCCAGCTTGATCAGCCTGACCAGCCAGCGTCCCGATAATATCATCGGCTTCATAATCTTTTAATTCATAATGTTTAATGCCATAAGCGTCCAATAATTGCTTAATATATGGCATCTGCTCAGAGAACTCACTTGGGGTCTTGGCGCGGCCCCCCTTATAGTTATCATACATGGCAGTTCTAAACGTGGTCTTACCCGCATCAAAAGCCACCAGCATATCAGTGGGGTCCACGGCCTTGATCATGTGGTCAAGCATGGTATTAAAGCCATAAATAGCGTTTGTATGCAAGCCATCCGGATTTACGAACCGTTCCAGTTGGTTATGCAAGGCAAAGAACGCCCGAAACGCCACACTGTTACCATCAATCAGTAATAATTTTTTTGCCATTGGTTTGCTCCCCGTCTCTTAATTTTAAGTTATCGATATCATGCAATGCTCATCAGTGTTATCAGTCATTTTGCATCAAACTGATTTTGCGACCGGTATGTGGTCCACTAACAAGTGGTTTACCCTTATAATTGTACCAAACAATCACCTAAAACGGGAGTTCGGCCCACTGAAAACCCAGCAAATCATAGATTTTCTGTTCGTTAGTGAGCTGGCCGCCTTTGACTTTGAACATTGACACGCATTGTGTGTTATGAATCATGATTAAAACGTGCCATTTTCTAAGTTCAAGTGCTGCCAGCTGGGACCCGCTGGAAACAGTGCGAGTTACCGTAAACTTGCTGTAGTAGATGCTTCCTACACCGGCTTCCAGGCATTCTGTGCAATGGCCGGAACGTGGTGGACACAGATTTAAGCCGACAGCCCACGTCTTAAATACTGGTCTTTCACTAACCAAGCCAAAAACGCTTGCTAAGTGAAATTTCACCACTTGGCCTTGCCCAGAATACCTTCCAGCCTGGATAGTAGTCGAAAGGCGGACATGTGCGGACCCAACTTTTTTAAAGACTGATCACTGATTCATATCAAACAGTACAGCTGTTATCTGACTGTTAGATTTGTTTTGTCTAAAACTTTTTCTTAGTCATTAGTCTATCGTCTAGTGTCGTCGATACAGGAGTGTCCAGATTACTATCCTTTACTCGATATGTCTTCGAATAAGGCTAAATATTAATTAGTCGTTAATGCTTTGCAATCAGTAATCCAGTCATTCACCAACAAAGCAGTTTCGATTAGGTCCGCTCGACAAAATCTTGGCCTGAAAATTTCGATGAGTTTTTTAGCCATCATCGATACCAATTAAAAAGGTTTGTCTGAAGGACCAGTCACCTAATATTCATTAGCCAATTGCACCCAGATAGGTGGCAGTTCATCCGCCATTCGAGTGGGTTCCCGACCGGAGGGGCTGGCTGACAATGCTCAAGCGCGAAATTCTTCTTGTCCGGGTGGCCTTCCCGGGCTAGAAGAAGACTCGTATTTGAAATTGCGCAGTGCTTTTCTGCGTGAGTTCAAATCGATGTCCGCCCTGTTCCGGCGTTGTCAGCCAGCCCCGGAGGTCGGAATAGGGCGCGCCTCCGCTGACGAACAACAATCCAACTAGCACGTTTCAATCAGCTTTTATGCTAAATAATAACTAGCACAACGCATATTGACGCATGTTTCAGTAATTATGCAACGCAACTCATAACCACCAGCTGGCCCCAAACGACATACTAACGAAAAGACACCCTAACCGAACGGGCTAGCGTGTCTAATTTGAAGCTTATTCTGTTAGTGATTAGTCGCGGCTTGAGCCACCGAAGATTTGGACGAAGTATAAGAATAAGTTAACGAAGTCCAAATAAAGTTGTAAGGCCCCGGTAACGGCTAAACCAGTAGATGAAACTTGGTCACCATATTGTAAATACATGTCTCGCATCCGATTAGCATCCCACATGGATAAACCGGCGAAAATCAAGACACCGATGTATGAGAAGATGTAACTAATCATGGCGCTTTGTAAGAACATGTTAACAATGGAAGCCACAAACAAACCAATTAATGCGGCAATCAGATGACTACCGATCCGTGAAATATCACGCTTAGTGGTCGTCCCAATGACAGCCATCGTGGCGAAAACTGCACCAGCAGCAACGAAGGCCCCGGTAATCACCGCACCCGTGTATAAGGATAAGATGATCGACATTTCGACCCCAAAGACCACTGAGAACAGCATCAGCAAGGTAAAACTCATTGCTGGATTACGCGTTGCATTGGCTTGAATCCCGCCAATCATGACGAACATGCTGACAATGAAAATGACCAGCGCCATGATTGGATGAGCATTGAAGGCAGCGTAAATTTGCGCCTGGAACATGGTCATTGATAAGTAAACGGTCAAGGCTGAAACCAACACGGCAACCGTCATGAACCCATACATTTTTGTTAAGAAACTACGGAGCCCAACTTGCGTATTAATGGTCCGTGGTTGTGGGTCATTTTGAAAATTGTTCATAGAATCCCTCTTTCACCTAAAATTGACTACTCGTACGTTTCCCGAGTTAAGATTAAAATTGAGTTAGTGAATCGTTACTAACGCATACGGCGCTAGCAACTTCCTCACACTAGTTTGTCAATCATTTGCCTATGACTAGCCATCTCAATCAGTCACCTCAACTTTCTTATCCTAAGTTTATCAAATTAGTCAAAGAAGGTAAAATAGTTTGTGCTTGGGAATTTGCTAAGAATTTCTAATGATTGCTTGTCGAGGACACCTATGATTTACCTGGATATAGGACCGATATCGTCTGATGAGCAACTGATCAGGTCCTGACATGTTCTGACGTGCCAACCCGTAACGCACTCCTCAAGGAGAAATCTATTCAGTGACAACACACCCACTTGGACATCCTGATATAACGGGACAAAAAGTTTCATCTGAATGCGGTAAAGCAGCAGTCTTTCACTAAAAATAGTCGCCATAGAACCACCAATCACGGGCCAGTTCCACAACGACTATTTATTAAAATTCAGCTACTCAAATTTCACTCAACATACTTCCAGATTTCATCATCAAAGTGCCCGAGCCCATTTGCTTCCAGCGTCTTAAAGTACGCCAACAGTTCAATCGCCCCAGCTTTGCTAGCATGGGCAATCGCGTTCATCCCAGTTCCAGTTGGGACCACGTTACTCATCTCGGTGATGTCATGCCCATTTTCAATCTTGACTTGTGCGCAGGTGACTGTCCAGTGATTTAAGACGTTGGGCGCAAATACCAAGAAGACGTTATAATCATCCGATAAATATCCCGGCAGCGCCCACGCCGTCTCGTCGATCGGCTCTGGATACAGATTGCCCTGCAGCGCAAATTCCTGGATATTATTCGCGGTTGGGACCACGTCTAACATAAAAATAACTTTTTCAAATGCTTCAGTTCCTAACTGTGCATCAACGGCCATCTTGCACCGCCCCCTTCATTAAAAGTTCGCTAAAAGTTTTCCCGATAAAATTGGTATTTCTGCTTAATTTCTTTTAGCGGTGCATCCATCACGTGTTCATAGCCCTGCGCATCGAGTTTAAAATTACGGTTAACGATTGCTGCCAGTCGGATTCGCAAGCCCGGATTTTTGGCCAATAACGGCCGCAAGTCACTCGACATGATTTCAAAGCGCGGCAACTGGTCTGGTACTAAAATCTTGATGAAATCTTGGTACGTATCCGCTAATACTTCTGAATAGATATGATCGGCATATTTCAATTCGACGGCTTCCAACTTATCGTAGTAGTCGGCGTTGGTCAGGCCCTTCTCATTTTTGATCAAATGCTGTTCATCGTATTCATGTACCAGATATGCATCCCAGTCTCGATAAGCATAAGTCGTCATCCGCACGACCAAATGCCGCCCAGGTGCCGTCACGTTTTCGGGAACCAGCTCGCCATTTACATCCCGCAAATAGGGCTTGACTAACAACTGAGTCACAAAATGATAGTAGGTTCCCGGAATCAGCTCCCGGTCACGGTCAGCGTCATACAGTTCACCCGTGCCTTCCAGATCTGGTAAGCCAATCAAACTCAGCCGGGTCTGGTTGACCGCGTAAATAATGTCCTCAAGTTCTTCGGTGATGTCATCCGTCCGACTGATGACTTGTAACACGTGGGTGAACAACCGAACGAGCTGATTACGCTCCCCTTTTTGGTTTTCATAAACCCCCACTTGGCGCTCATACTTGCGGGTTTCGCGCTCTAATTGTTCTTCCAGCGAGGTGGTCATTCGTTCGACTTTAACGGGCAACACGGGTTGGTCAAACGCCTCGCGCGCGACTGTTCGTACGGCAGCCCGCAACGTCGGCCGCATTTCGATAAAATCGGGAAACTCAAAGACATTTTGAAAGTCATAGTGCCCACTCGCGTCCATCCGCGCAGCATTCAATGTAAAATTAAACTTGGCCATGACGGCACTCCTTTCCAATAATTTAATTAATTTCAGCATAGCACCCCCACCGCCATAATCCTATTAGGGAAACACCCCAAAGCGCGTCCGCTCACAATTTGGTCACGCTCACATTAATTCGGGCGTCAGCTTTTCCGAACACCAGCCGATTCGTGCTGGTCAAAACTACGTCGTACAGACTCGCGGAATGCGGACAACTTGTTTCTGCCTATTCTGCGGGACGTTTGACGCCATCAGTTCTAGTTTAAACGCATCGCGAAAACTCCCATCTAAGCCATTTTCAAGCCTAATTTGACCATCGAATTTTTCGAATCAATCCGTTCCAGACCAAATTTAACGTCGAAATTTTCAAGCCATTGCCGGTCCAAGCTACCGTCAAATCTTCCGGGCCACGCCATTTTCTGACCAAGGTGCCCGTCAAATCTCCTGCGCCTACTCATTTTGAAATCAGCCCGAAATCACCGCCAAACTAGCACCGCCGGCAACCAAAAACTGGCCCCCAGACTTCAAGAATTCAGCATTCTCGAAGTCCGAAGACCAGCATTAGTTAATTTACATTTAAGCGATAGCTGCTAGACCCGTGGCCGCCGACGATACACAATGTAACGGCGGTAGAAGTATTGATATGGAATCGCAATCGCGTGAATCAACCGGGTGTACGGGAAGAAACCGAAAATTGCAAAGCCACAAACCACGTGAATCTTGTAAATCCACGGTACGTTGGCCATCAACCACCATTTTGGTTGGAAGTAGAACAAGGACCGCGCCCAGACTGATAAAGTCGTCCGGTAGTCAAAGGTCGGGTGAAATGGCCCGGACAGCGTTGATGATAACCCTAAGATAATCGTAATCAACAGGGCTACGTTGACCATCAAGTCGCTCCACGAACTGGTCATGAAGACCCGCACATTGGTGAAACGCCGGTAAGTCAGGATAATCATCCCAGCCAGCGCTAACACCCCGGCACCGGTCCCCATCATCAGGGAGCCAAACATATGATACATTTCATCCGAAATCCCTAGGAAATCCGTAAAAGCTTTGGGAATCAAAATTCCTAAGATGTGGCCGAAGAACGCTAGGATAATCCCAACGTGAAAGGTGATTGCACCAATCATCAGCTTTTTCTTTTCTAGCATTTCACTGGAAACTGCGGTGACGCTAGCTGGATAAAACTTGAGTCGGATAAAGGTTCCGAAAAAGAACGATAACAACATGGCATACGGGTAAATGACCCATACGACCACGGAGAAGAAATCTTTCATGACGCCACGACCCCCGTTTCGACACAGGTTCGTAAGGTGGCCCGAACGACCTGTAAAAGTTGGAAATACGGATCATCCAAGTCCGCGGCGGCATTTTGCAATAAGGTATAGGTGCCATCTTCAATCACTTGAAAGGCGAGCTTAATATCTTGTTGCCGGGCGTCCCCTTCGAAATGACCGTATGCCAGGAATTCTAGCAGCAAGGGCAAAAAGTCTGCCAATTCACTGTTAACCGTCGTCAAGCCAAACATTTCATACATCATCTTGAGTTTGGCCAGAATCGTGCCGCGTTCGCGTGAATCCGTCATCTTGTAATAGCTCATGTACAAGGTGTAACGCTTATTCATTTCAAACAAGCCGGCATAATGGGCCTGCTGTTCGAGTGGTGTTTGAGCGGCAATCGCATCAAAGGCGGCCAACAACTTCGCTTTTTGCGCGTTGATGGGATAGCTCATGAGTGCCGCACGGTTACTGGCCGTGAACGTCTCCTCATCGGGATAATCAACCAGTTGCGACAGTGTCACCAAGGCCGGTCGGATGGTTGTCAATTGTTTAAAATTAATCACGCCAAATCCCCCCGTAGAAACTTTCTGCGTAAATCTGGTTGGTCGATTCACCAGCTTCAGCCTTCTTGAACATACTGCCGTGTTGTGGTGCTAAGGCACAGCCGGCACATTCATCGTAGCCTAAGCCACCCTGTTCACTCTGCGCATCCTCGACCTGTTCCTTGTGATTTTGTGGAATCACAAAGCGGTCTTCATACTTGGCGATTGCCAGTAAACGATACAGTGAGGTGGCAGTACCCGTGGTCAAACCGACACGTTGTAACTTGGCAACGTCAAAGTCCTTGCCACTGGTCTTGGCCCGCATGTAGAGCCGCATCATCGCTAACTTATAGAGCGCGTGCTTGATTGCCGGCACATTGCCACCAGTTAGTAAACTAGCCAAATAATCCACTGGAATCCGCATTTCGTCGATCCCTGGGAAGATCATTTCAGGATCTTTGATCGAATCGCGGCCTTCAAAGTAATTCATCACTGGTGACAGCGGTGGGATGTACCAAACCATTGGCATTGTCCGGTATTCGGGATGCAATGGAAAGGCAATTTTTTCTTCGACTGCCATCCGGTAAATTGGTGAATTTTGTGCTGCTTCCAGCATTTCTTCTGAAATCCCGTCAGCCAACGCTTGTTCGATCACTTCTGGGTCATTCGGATCCAAGAATAAGTCCAGTTGGGCTTGATAAAGTTGATCTTCTTCAGGTGTCTCAGCGGCTTCTTCTACCCGGTCAGCGTCATAGAGCATGGCACCAATGTAACGAATCCGGCCAACACAAGTTTCGGCACAGACAGTTGGTTCACCCTCTTCGATCCGTGGGTAACAGAACGTGCATTTTTCAGCCTTGTGGGTCTTCCAGTTGAAGTAGACCTTCTTGTAAGGGCAGCCAGTCATGCAGAAACGCCAGCCGCGACACCGTTCTTGGTCCACCAACACGATACCATCTTCATCACGTTTATACATCGCACCAGAAGGACAGGATGCCACGCAGGGTGCGTTCAGACAGTGTTCGCAGAGCCGTGGTAGGTACATCATGAAGGCCTGTTCAAAGTTGGCCTTGATGTCGGTCTCGATTTTTTCCATGTTGGGGTCAGCCTTGAAGTATTCTGGTGAGCCCGCTAAGTCATCATCCCAGTTAGGCCCCGTCTTCAAGTCCATCTTCAGTCCGGTAATTTGGGAACGGGCCCGCGCAACCGGCTGATGCGACTTTTCTGGACCGAATAAAGTTTGATAATCATAAGTCCATGGTTCGTAATAGTCATCTAATTCTGGCATGTCGGGTTGATAGAAAATCTTTCCGAGCGCGATCTTATTGACTTTGTTCCCTGCCCGGAGTTGAAGTTTCCCCTTGCTGTTGAGTTCCCAACCACCTTTATAGTGGTCTTCGTCCTCCCAACGTTTCGGGTAGCCGACCCCTGGTTTGGTCTCGACGTTATTAAACCACATGTATTCCGCCCCAGGCCGATTGGTCCAAGTGTTTTTGCATGTGACTGAACACGTATGGCAACCAATACACTTATCGAGGTTTAAGACCATCCCAATTTGTGCTTTAATCTTCATTCCAGTTCACCTTCTTTAACTTCCGTACGTTCACGTACAGGTCCCGTTGGTTACCGATTGGCCCGTAGTAGTTGAACCCGTAGCTCAATTGACCATAGCCCCCGACCATCTGAGTCGGTTTGACGTGAATTTGGGTTGGCGCGTTGTGTGACCCACCCCGATTACCGGTAATGGTCGACAACGGTTCTTGAATTTCCATATCTTGTGCATGGTACATATACATCGTTCCAGCAGGCATCCGATGCGAAACAACGGCCCGCGCTGTGACGACCCCGTTACGGTTGTAGATCTCCAGCCAGTCGTTATCCTTGATGCCGGCTTTATCGGCGTCGACCGGACTCAACCAGACGTTAGGACCGCCCCGGAACAACGTTAACATTTCGAGATTATCGTAGTACATCGTGTGAATGTTCCACTTGCCATGTGGCGTCATGTACCGCAATGTCAGCTCATGGTCGGCCGGTGCAACATCCGTATCTCCAGGCGCCATGACTTGTGGTGGTAAGGTCGGCTTATAGTTGGCCAAACTTTCACCATATTCTTGGAAGATTTCATGGTCCAAGTAAAATTGTTGCCGCCCAGTCAAGGTCCGGAATGGGACTAACCGTTCAACGTTGACCGTAAATGGTGAGTAGCGGTCGCCGTCATGCTTAGCCGACGTAAAGATTGGTGTCGGAATGGCTTCTGCCGGTTGCACCGTGATACTCTTAAACGTCATCTGCTCTTCAGTCCGACCGGCACTAATATCGCTCAATGGCCGACCAGTGACGGTTTCAGCATTGGCCCAGGCCTTCTTGGCCACGTGACCATTTGACGTACTCGACAGATGCAAGATGGCATCAACGACGCGTTTGTCTTGGTCGAGCTTTGGACAGCCTTCGTTGATACCGCGGTCATATTCACCCAAGATATCCTTGAGTTCATCGTATTCCGGTGACACATCATAACTGAACCCTAGCCCACCGACTTTGCCGCGGGCATTTGGTCCTAACGCAATGTACTTGTCATAAACTTGGGTGTAGTCCCGTTTGATCAGTGACAAGGCTGGCATCGTTTGACCAGGAATCGCGTCAATTTCACCCTTCTTCCAATCACGAATCTCACCCAATGGTTGGCTGATTTCGCCCTTGGAATCGTGGCCAAGTGGTTGGGTCTTCAAGTCGTACTGTGGCGTTGGGTAGTACTTCTTCGCCATATCAGAGAACGTCTTGGCTAACGTCTTGAACTGTTGCCAATCACTCTTGGATTCCCACATTGGGTTGATGGCTGCGTTGAACGGGTGAATGAACGGATGCATATCCGTCGAGGACAAGTCAGCTTTTTCGTACCAAGTTGCCGCTGGTAAAATCACGTCGGAGTACATCGGCGTTGCGACCATCCGGAAGTCCATGTCAACGACTAAATCGAGCTTACCGGTGATCGTGTCATCGTTCCACACCATTTCTTCTGGTTGACAACGACTATTGGATTTTGCCAACAAGCCATTTTCAGCCCCTAACAAGTGTTTCATAAAGTATTCTTGCCCCTTACCAGAAGAGGTAAAGAGGTTCGAACGCCAGATGAATAGGCCTTTCGGTTGATTTTGATTAGCATCTGGATCTTCCGCTGCAAAGTGCAACTGACCAGATTTCAATTCTTCAACCACGTGCTTCGAGATTTCATTGATGTCAGTCGAGTCATACTGTTTAGCGAATGCCAGCGAACTGCGATCAAACTGTGGATACGATGGTAACCATCCGAGCCGAATCGCAAGCTGGTTGTAGTCCGCAGCATGTTCATAGGCGTGCGCAGAGCCACTGACCGGTGACTTCTGTGCGGCATTGTCGAGTTCATCGTATTTCCACTGATCAGAAGCAAAGTAGAAGAATGAGGTCCCATTTTGTTGCCGGGCACCGCCTGCTTGCCAGTCATTGGCAAAGGCAATCGTACTCCAGCCTTCTTGTGGCCGTAATTTTTCTTGGCCGACATAGTGCGCCCAGCCACCACCAGAGACGCCTTCACAACCACACAACATCAAGTTGTTGATGATCGAACGATACGTCATATCAGAGTTGAACCAGTGGTTGATACCAGCACCCATGATGACCATCGTCTTACCGCCAGTATCTAAGGCGTTTTGGGCAAACTCGCGGGCAATTTGAACGACTAATGAGGCTTTGACCCCGGTGACCGTCTCCTGCCATGCTGGCGTGTAGCGACTGTTGACATCATCGTAACCACTCGCTGCCAATTCATCGTGCGTGCCTTGGTCGATCCCATATTGAGCCAACATTAATTCGTAAACGGTCGTGACTAACTGTTGTTGACCATCCGCGAAAGTGACCGTTTGGACGGGGACGTGGCGTTTGAGCACGCCATTGCCATAAGCATCGAAAGTTGGAAAATCAATCACGACTTGTTGTTCGGCGTTAACCGTGAGTTGTGGGTCAATGTCGTTGCCGTCTGCGTCTTTCAAAGTCAAATTCCACTGCTGACCAGCTTCCCAACGTTGCCCAATCGTCCCATTTGGCACGACGACTTGCTGTTGGTTCTGGTCAAACACGACTGGCTTCCATTCCGCATTCACCGCTGCTTGCTTACCTTGTAAGTCAGAGATTCGAACGAACCGGCCAGAAGTGTAATCGCTATCATTAGCCGCACTCGGTTTCAGCATGACCATGAATGGCAAGTCCGTATATTGCTTGGCATAATTCAAAAATTCAGGCGTTTGGCGATTCTGGTAGAACTCTTGCAAAATCACGTGCGTCATGCCTTGTGCCAAAGCGGCATCGGAACCCGGATTAGGTGCCAGCCAGTTATCCGCAAACTTGACGTTTTCTGCATAATCTGGACTGACCGCCACGATTTTGGCGCCGTGATACCGGGCTTCCGTCATGAAATGGGCATCGGGTGTCCGCGTCAGTGGGACGTTCGAGCCCCACATCATAATATATTGACTGTTGTACCAATCCGCTGATTCGGGCACATCGGTTTGTTCACCCCAGATTTGTGGGGAAGCCGGTGGCAAGTCCGCGTACCAGTCGTAGAAGCTGAGCATCTCACCACCAAGTAGTGACATGAAACGAGCTCCGGAGGCATAACTGATCATTGACATCGCCGGAATTGGCGTAAACCCAGCCAACCGATCCGGACCATACGTTTTAATGGTGTAAAGTAACATGGCTGAAATCAATTCAAGTGCTTCTGGGCGATGGACCCGCACCATGCCGCCATGACCACGTGCTGACTTATACAGCTTAGTCTTTTCTGGGTCTTCGACAATGCTGGCCCAGGCGTCTAACGGATTAGTGTGCGCTTTTTTGGCATCCGTCCATAATTGCCATAATTTGCCCCGAATATAAGGATACTTGATCCGAACCGGACTATATTCATACCAGGAAAAACTAGCCCCCCGCGGACAGCCCCGTGGTTCGTATCCAGGCATGTTCACCCCACATTCCGGATAATCCGTTGCCTGATGTTCCCAAGTAATGATGCCTTGCTTAACATACACATTCCAGCTACATGAACCGGTACAGTTGACGCCGTGAGTCGTACGGACCACTTTATCATGCGACCAGCGTTCCCGGTAGAGTCGTTCCCAGCGCCGGCTATTTTCTTCCAGCTGTGTGAACGTGCCGTTGAACTTCTCGACGTTTTTAAAGAACCGAGATTTCTTCACCGATAAGACCTCCTTTATCACGTGTAAACGGCTTGAATTAAAAGTAAGCCATTTCCCTAATATCTATGGTAGCAGGCGTTTTGTTATACTTCGACTAGGGAAACACCTATATTTTTTCATTTTAGCCATTGAATTTTAAATGGGCCTTATCGGTCAATAACGCCGAACGGATGCGGTTTTACCATTTATGGCGCACGAATGAAATTAGACGTCTGATTTTAAGAATAGTTACCATTAAAATTAGCATCTTTAGATTATGATTCACAAAATTCGCACAATATTTAATATGTAGAAAGAAGATGAGCACATGCTAAATCGTTACGACCGCCAAGAACGCGTGGCCGCCATTGGTGCCGCTGGGCAGGCGAAGATCAGCGCGGCGACCATCTTAATTGCTGGCGTCGGTGCCTTGGGTAGCTATGCGGCTGAACAGCTCGTCCGTTCTGGCGTCGGTCACTTGATTCTGGTTGACCCAGATACGGTGTCACTGACGAATCTTCAGCGTCAAACGCTATTTACGGAAGCCGATGTGCAGCAGCGCGCCCTCAAAGTTGACGCAGCAAAACGTCATTTATTGGCAATCAATCATCAGGTTGACATCACGGCAATGCACACATCGCTATCTGGTGACCTTTTACAGGAAACGACATTTGACCTAGTTCTCGATTGTTTAGATAACTATGGCGCACGGATCTTATTGAATCGAGCCGCGCTCGTGCGAAATTTTGATTATATTTTTGCAAGCTGTGCGGGGACGTTTGGTAGTGTGATGCCGATTCGAGCACGCCAGCACGCTTGCCTCAATTGTGTCTACCCCAATCTTGCTGAACTTCAGCAGACCGATTGTGACTTACTGGGTGTCAACACGGCGCTCGTTCCAATTATCGCTGGTCTACAAGTTTCACTCGCACTACATTATTTAGTCGATGCCAGCACGGTCAACTTCGACCAACTCACCACGGTCGACAATTGGCAACTGTCACAACAAGCATTTCGCGTGCGTAAGAATCCGGCCTGTCCAACTTGTCAGCGCACCGATTGGGACTTGACTGAGCCCGCGATTCCGAATCAGGTACAAGTCCTCTGTGGGACGGAAACCTATCAGGGCCGCTTGAATAGTCGGCCCCAACTCGCAGCAATCGGTGACTGGCTCGTCGACCGTCAGTTAACGGTCAACGCCCACGCCAGTTTTGTCAGCTTTACCGCCGAAGACAAAACTGTCAGTATTTTCAAAAACGGTAAGGTCCTGCTCTATGGCCTACCTGATATCACAGCCGCAACCCAATTATTCAACCGGTTACAAACCCAATTAAACCCATTTCTGGAGGTGAGCGTTTCATGACTCGTGCTTGTATTTTGACCGTCAGCGATACCCGCGACTTGCGAACGGATAAGTCTGGCAAATTGATTGCCTCACAGCTTGAAAGCCATGGGGTCACTGTCATGGCACGTCACGTCGTCATTGATGACATCGTAGACATTCAGCAGCAATTCCTGGCCTTTGAACAACTCGGACCCGACCTGATCGTCACGAATGGCGGTACTGGCATTGCGCAACGCGATGTGACGATTGCCGCACTGACACCGTTACTGCCTACTATGATTCCAGGCTTTGGTGAAGCCTTCCGCGAGCTGTCGTTTGAAGAAATCGGCACCCGGGCGCTAGCTTCTAAGGCCGAAGCTGGTTTCAACGTGCGCAACCAGCTCTGCTACTGCCTACCAGGGTCTACTAATGCCTGTCGCACGGCCCTGGATCAATTGATCTTACCTGAATTTGAACACCTACTATATGAACGTCACAAATAACGAAACAAGGAGTAATCGCTATGTTAACTAGAAGATATCCGATCTCAATTACCGAAGCACAAGCTAAAATCAACAACGTTGCACTGCCAACCGTCACTGAAACGATTCCTGTCGCAGAAGCCAATCACCGCGTCTTGGCTGAAACGGTAACCGCTCCCTTCGCCTATCCGCATTTCCGGCGGTCCGGTGTTGACGGCTTCGCGATTCGCCACGCGGACGACCACGATTATCCACATGAATTCAAAGTCGTCGGCAACGTCCCAGCTGGTGCCACCTTTCATCAACGACTGGGCCAAGATGAAGCCGTCCGTATCATGACGGGGGCGGACGTCCCAGTTGACGCTGGCGTCGTTGTTATGCTGGAAAAGACCCGCGACCTCGACGATCATCACATCAACATCGTGGTCCCTGAAAAGCACAGCAACATTACCGAAATCGGCGAAGAATATCAGGCCGGCGATGTTTTGATTGAAAAAGACACCGAATTGAATCCCGGCGGACTGGCTGGTTTGACCGCACTCGGCGTCCAAAGGGTTAACGTTTATCGGCAGCCACGCGTCGCAGTCATCACGACTGGTAGTGAATTGATGGCAGCTGACGAACCCGTCCAAGAAGGTAAAATCTACAATAGTAACGGTATCTTGATTCCTGAACTCGTCCGTGAAAATGGCGGTATCGTGACGAGTGTTGAACAGCTCGTCGATGACAACGATTTGCTCCAAGCTTCGCTCCAAAAAGCCATTGCCGAAAACGACATTGTTATCACAGACGGCGGCGTTTCAGTCGGTGACTTTGACTTCATCGGCGATACAGCACGTCAAGCTGACGAATTGTTGTTCAATAAAATCAAGCAGCGTCCCGGTAGCGTCACCACCGCGTTCGTGCAAGACCAGACCCTCGTCATGGCCTTATCTGGTAATCCGGGCGCCTGCTACACTGGCTTTTACCTGTACGTCGAACCATTGTTACGGCGGTTTGTCCATCAAGCTACTCGCCTGCAAAAAGTCACATCACGCTTGGCCGCGCCATATCATAAGACCAACGGCTTCGACCGCATCCTACGCGCGACTTACACCGTTGAAGATGGCCAGTACGCCACTTATCCGAATGGCCCTGACCGTTCAGGCGCGCTCAGCAACCTACAAACGACGACGTGTTTGATTAAGATTCCACACAGTAACCAACCGATCGCACTCAATGCCGAGGTGGAAACATGGCTCTTACCTTTCAAATAATTGGTTATAAAAAAAGTGGTAAAACGCGGATTACGACGGCTTTGGTTCGGCAACTCAGCGCACAACAATTACGCGTGGGCGTACTCAAACACGACGCCCATGCCAGCAGTATGGACGTGCCTGGCACCGATACCGCACGTTTTAGTGACGCCGGTGCCCAAGCCGTCCTGCTACAGTCAGCCAACGGCACGTTTTATCATCAAACGACGCCGCAAATGCCGCCCGTCAGCGCTTTGATTGCGCAGCTACCGGCGACGACCGACGTTATTTTACTAGAAGGATTCAAGCAAGCCGACTACCCCAAGTTAGTCTTGCTACGACCAGAAGATTGCGCGACCGATTTTGCCGCGTACCCGAACATTCAAGTGTTCGCTAGTTTAACCGCTCACCCAGACGCAACGCTAATTGGGGTGCCAGCCATCTGCGACTGGTTTCAACAACACTACTTAACGGACTTTAATTTCAAGGAAACGGAGGACTGATTTCTATGACAGATTCATTGACGCATTTTAACGACCAGAACCGCGCGAAGATGGTTGACGTCACCGACAAGGCCGTCACTCACCGCGTCGCGACCGCCACCGGCCAAATCTCGATGCACCCCGCGACGCTTCAGCGGATTCACGATGGTCAAATTAAAAAAGGCGACGTACTCGCAGTCGCCCAAGTGGCTGGTATCATGGCAGCTAAACAGACCAGCAATCTAATTCCCATGTGCCACCTGATTCCACTGACGGGCGTCGACATTCATTTTAGCGATAATGACACCGACACCATCACCGTCGACGTGCTCGTCAAGACCAAACACGTCACCGGCGTTGAAATCGAAGCGTTACTTGCCGTTCAGGTGACTTTACTGACGATCTACGACATGTGCAAGGCGATCGACCGTGGCATGCTGATCAGTGACATCCACCTCGTTGAAAAAGATGGTGGCAAAAGCGGCCACTTCGTCTATCACGACACACCTGAATCATAAGAAAGAAGGCCTAGAAATGCTGGGAATCGTTTTAGCGGGCGGTCAATCACAGCGCTTTGGTCAAGATAAAGCCCGTTACCAGTTGGCCAATCAGCCACTCAACAATGTCGGTTTGGCTGCGGCCAAGTTACAACTACTGTGCGAGCACGTGATTGTTAGCGCGAATACCAACAATTTCAGTGCGCTCGCGGCCCAATTTGCAAGCGACCAGCACGTGACCGTCACCCGCGATCAAGCCCCGTTTGTACAGCAAGGTCCGCTCAGCGGTATCTACGTGACAACCTGTCTTTCGCCTGAACTCACTGACTACTTGTTATTAGCCGTCGACTATCCCCTAATGACCACGACCATTTTGACAACTCTAACGACCGCAGCCAACTGCTACGCGGCCACACCGACGCGCGACCACTACCTCGTCAGCCACTTTCAAACGAGTCAAGCCATCGTCCGCGACGATTTATTATTAGGTGATTTACGGGTCAGCCACTTTATGACCGCCACTTGCCAGGCTGTTCCCATCACTTTTCCTGCTAGCCGTGCACTAATCAATTTAAATAAACTGGAGGCACTTACAGATGTTAACTAAAGCAGGCATGTCCGACCGTGATTTTCAAAAATT
This sequence comes from Lactiplantibacillus sp. B652, assembly GCF_023806745.1. Taxonomy (NCBI): domain Bacteria; kingdom Bacillati; phylum Bacillota; class Bacilli; order Lactobacillales; family Lactobacillaceae; genus Lactiplantibacillus; species Lactiplantibacillus sp. B652. Next base: position 266,303 of record NZ_JAMSKY010000002.1, read on the forward strand.
ATTACAGGTGGCCCTGACCGACTTAGGACTTCGCCAGACCATGCTCGAAAACCGCGTCAGTGAAGTCAACGAAGAAATGCGCTCACTTGAAAAAGATGATCAATTGGATAAACTAGATATGCAGCTGCGCGCCGTCCGCCAAGACTACGACCACTACCGGCAATTCGTCGATCCTGATTTCAAATTAGATGTTGCGGATCAATACCGGGAATCTTAAGCGCTGTTTTGATATTAGTTTCCAAATCAAAACACACCAGCTGAGGCCCGCTGGGAACAGTTCAGGCTTGCGTAAAGTTGCTTTATGTCCGCGTCCTAAGCCGGCTTACAGGCGTTTCTGACAACGCTGGATAATATTCGAAAGGCAGACATATGCGGACCCAACCTTTTGACGGACTAGTCGTCGATTCTTCGTAAACAGTCTTTTTGGTAATAAACCGTTTATGACGAAAGCGATCATACTCGTGTTTAATTACAAGACTCAGCAGCATTACTGAAGGTTGTATAGATTTTAGCTACTCACCTGAGCTGACAAAACCTTTATGCTAAGTGAAAGCCAGGACTATCGACTAATTTCATGGCTTTTTACCAACATTTGGATGGTCGGGTAACATTTAAATGCGACAAATCAGTGTCATGCTGATTCAAAGTTTGTTTGAAGTTACTGCAACTAAATATTCATTGGTCAATTGCACTAAGATAGGTGGCCGTTCATCCGCCATTCGAGCGAGTTCCCGACTGGCCGGCCCGCCGGACAATGCTCAAGGGCGAAGTTCTTCTTGTCCGGGCGGGTTTCCCGGGCTAGAAGAAGACTCGTATTTGAAATTGCGCAGTGGGTTGCTGCGTGAGTTCAAATCGATGTCCGCCCTGTTCCAGCGTTGTCAGCCGGCCCCGGAAGTCGGACTAAGGCACGTATCGGCTGACGAACAGGAATCCACCAACTGGCATGATTTAATCATGCTTCAAGACAACTTAATTAGCACAATGATTTCAAGACGCTACCCATTAACTATAGTAATAAGGTAAAATAAATCAGTTGGCATAAATCTGATAAAATATTCCATTTATGTATAATTGTAAAAAATAAAAATGTGTAAATCGGTTTCAAACCGTTGTAATCATGGTATGATAAAGGAGGAATAAAAAGTGACCTTAGCTGAAAATGCCAATCGACCAAATTATCAACAGGTCGTTGACCAACTCTACCAGACAAGCGATTTTGATTTTGTCGGTATTGCCCTACAAAGTGCGCAACCGCCCCATCAGATTACTTGGCAATACGTTGCCGGAAATCAAAGTGAGCAGTTTCGTAATATCGTATTGCGTAGTGGAATTGGCATTGCCGGATTAGTGGTTCGCACGGGTAAACCATTTTGGAAGAATGCGTTACGCGCCACCAGTTACAGTGATGCCCTGTATACCCCGATTGCCGCCAGTGAATCATTGACGGCGGCCGCAGCGATTCCGATTCTAGCGACCCCCTTTCGATTAGTCGTCGGAGTGCTGCTAGTCGGCTATCGCTCCACGCAAACTGTTTCTGAAACAACTGTCAGTCGGCTTTCCCGTTACTTGGCCACTTTTTAATTCGGCGAAGGGAGGCCGACTTTTTGCTAGAATCAAATCATTGGATTCAACAATACTTTGCAGAGGCAACGGATGCGGTGCTGATTTTTAAAGATGAACAACTCGTCATCAGTAATCAACTCGCCCGTGATTTGCAAGCGGAATTGGATTTCGACCCCAATTATTTAGTACAAGTCGCGGATAACGCGGTTCAACAAAAGTTTAATACGACTGATGATTGCTTTGACTGTGTCATCCGCAATCTGATGCCGGAAATTTCGATTCCAATTACGCTGGCGGTCAACAAGCCCCACCCACTCAATTACTTTCTCATTTATCACGTTATCGATAAAACCGAGCGGGTCTTCTCACTGACGCTCAAAAATCGGGGCACCATCAAACGAATGGATCAATTGGCGCAGCAACGGCAACTGAACGCATACGTGAACCGGGCACACGAAGAGGAACGTAAGAAAATTTCAGCGGACCTCCACGATAGTATCGCCCAAGGGATTTACTCCGCAATCATGGGCGTGCGTCGAATCAGCGATGATCAAGCGAATTCCAGTCAGACCCAAGCCCTGACTCAAGTGATTGAAACACAACTGGAAGATACCTTAGCCGAAGTTAAAGGCATGGCACTGGACATTCGACCTTCAGTCCTAGACAATTTCGGCTTATTAGCCGCGTTGCGGGCGCTCGCCAAACGTCTCCAGGCTAACTCCGGCGTCACGATTACCGTGACCGGCCAGGATAAGGCAATGCCGCTCTCGACTGACGTGCAAAACGTGCTCTACCGGTTGGCCCAGGAGTCAATCAATAATGCCCTTAAACACGCCCACGCTAATGAAATCAATTTGTTATTAGTTGCCCATCATCACTACGTTACACTCGAAGTCATCGACGACGGCCAAGGTTTTTCAGTTCCTGCGCAATCCGGGTTTAACGGGCACTCACTGGGACTATTGAATATGAATGAACGGGTCAAAGCACTCAACGGCACGTTTGGTATTCATTCGCAACCTGGACACGGCACCACCGTTACGGCAAAGTTTCCGATGGCTGATGAACCAGATTGAGTCGATCATCGAGAATTCGTGGGGAACGATTGAATCGTGTTCGCCACGAACGATAGCCGGTGTGCGTTTGATGGCTTAGAGCCAAACGACAAATAAGCAGTCACGCTGAGATTGCTCGCTCACAACTGAACAGGCTGGACAAGCCTTGCATTACCGTCCCACCAAGTTTACCAACCACACGACACCAGCGTTACCTTTTGCCATATTTGCCTATTTGCCAATTTGCATAGAGGAGTTGTTTTATCATGTATCACGTCTTAATCGCGGATGACCATGCCGTCGTCCGTTCAGGGTTAGCCTACTTAATTAACCAACAACCTAATTTTGAAGTTATCGATGAAGCCGCGGATGGCACTTCGACCTACCTACGCGTTGAACAAGGTGACGTGGATATCCTCGTCATGGATTTAAGCATGCCCCCTGGTGAAAGTGGCCTCATCACGACCCAACGCATTCACGAACATTTTCCGGATGTCCGGATCTTAATTTTGTCGATGCACGAAGAACAGGAGTATATCAATAAAGCGCTACATAATGGTGCCATGTCCTATATCATGAAGAGTTCTTCTGACGATGAATTACTGAAAGCCTTGAAAACGGTTGCGAGCGGTGAGGAATATGTCGATGCCAATATCGTCATGACCAAATCCGATGTTCAGCAAATCAATTCAGACGGTGTCGACACGAATCTGACCGGCTACAATGGTCTGTCCAAACGTGAACGCGAAGTCTTCCCACTGGTTGCGTTAGGCTACTCCAACAAGGAAATTGCTGCCAAACTGTTTATTTCAACTAAAACGGTTGAAGCGCATAAAGCCAATATTATGCATAAACTAGCGCTCAACAACCGCGCAGATTTGATTCGCTACGCTATTCACCATCATTTGATTGACTTCTAATCGGCACGATGGGTGGCGTCTTTAACTTAATTGTTTCACCGCAGAATCTAGCACTGGCTGGGTTCTTTTTTTAACCACATTTAGCTACTGGACGTCTGAGACGGGTGAATTGGTCATGGATTCATGCTTAAACCGGCGCTTCGCCGAGTGGCGTTATTTGCATCTCAAACGGGCGCAGTAGTTGGCTTGGGTTCGTCTACCGATGGGGCCCCTATTTCGTCCTCGAAAAAGCCAGTTCGCGCCCACGCCGACCACTAATCTACGCCAGCTCACACGGTTTCCAATATTCTTCAGCAGGCGTAATTAAGCCTTTTTCGATGAAACACGCCAACAAAATTCACGCCACGTAATATTAGTCATTTCCCCAATATCTAATACCGATGCAGTCCGCTAAACTAGGGTTAAAAGCACTTGGAAGGAGCACTACCTCATGGCACATAATGTTAGTCAAGATGAAGAACTATTAGGAATCCTACGGGACGTTGCGACCCACCGTTTTCACCAAGGAAGACAAGTCAATCCCAATTCAATGCTCTACCAAACAGTGAGCGTGGCTGTTGGACGTGGTTACCTGAACAACGCGACCCTGGACGACAACTACAGTCATACCTTGGCCAGTATCGACCTGACCAAGGCGACGTTAACTGAAGCGGGCACGACAAAATTGCAAGCCCTTACCAATACCAACGATAACAATGATGGTAATGAAGCAGCCGCCGCGACAGATACTGACAACCAACCAGAAGCATAGGAGGCCGTTCATGGATATTCAAGAAAAATTAGCTGCAAAGTATGATAACATCGCCATTTATACGGCTGGCTTCTATGCGGATCCTGAAGATGAATTGGGGACCCGTAGCAAGCTCAGCGAGACTTTAAAGTCATTCACGATGAACCAACACGCGGACACCCCCTTCTCACTGCAAATCATGACGACAAATGGTGAAATCAACGTCATGCCACTGGGTCTGCTGAGTTTGGATGAATTAAAAGCCTACGAAACTAAACGCCGTGAAGAAGCTGGTCTCAGTGCAGATGACGATTCAATTCCGTTGGTTGTTCAATTTGCACCTCATACTGAAAAAGGCCAAGTTCAAAAACAAATCGTAGACAGTACGCAAGCATTATTCGCAGATTTCAACACCCAATTTGCCAAAATCTGGGCGGTGGTCAAAGCAGACCTGCAAGTCAATCAGAACTTGTTGGTGACGATGGAACGCGATTTGATCGCCGATAGCGTCGATGTCCAAAGTGAGTATCAAAACAACTTCAAGATGATGGATGCCGCCACTCGGAAGTCTAAATTAGGTTTCGAATTAGCCGACGAAGACTTGGGCCATTTTAGCGCGTACATGGCTGACATGCACGAAATTCAGGCAATTGTTCTTTCAGCAGCCGCTTTCGTCAAACATGAGCTTTTGGGTGACGATTTGTTTGCCCAGGTCATGAATGACAAGGTTTCACGCAACACCCTCTTCTGGGTACTGGATAATACTTTCTACGAGACGCTTTACTACTTCATCGAGAAGAATCGTGAGACAACCAATGGTGACAAACTCGTCAAACATCTGCATCATCAGAAAAAACTACTGATTATCAACATGCGCAACGATGCCTATCAGCGCGCACAAGCGGCCCTGGATGATACGACAACTCGAATCGACATGGACAAGTATTTCAGCGATATTTTCGTCCCAATTGCCGAACAACTGGCCCGCGAAGTGGATCAATTTCAAGATTAATGGGGGCAAACATGCATGTTACTAGATTATGACGTCGCCTTAGAAGACGATTTTCAAAAATTACTGGCCCACCTACCAGCCCCTGTCCGTGATTTATTAACGGGCGTTGATACTGATGCGCACCATGAGCGCCAAGCGGTTTACACGCTGTTTGGTGCCGGCAGTCCGACATCCGAATTGACACAAGCCGTCGAGTGTTTGGCGCTAGCGACCAATCTGAATCGTGCCAGTTTCACACCTAAACCGACCCTGAACGACTTGGCCATCAGTAAAGCACAGGCCTATGCCAGTCAATATCTGGGTCAACGTTTCAATCAGTTAGTGGTTCATGCGACTGGTCTAGCCGATACCACGAAACAAGACCTATTTACGGCCGCCACCGAGTTACCGCTCGCTAATCTCAACCGGTTGCGACTGAACTTCAACCAGCGCGAACGCATTGCCGACTTTCTAAAGGATACCAAGGATCGCTCGGCCCGACTGACTGGTCTGAGTGCGGAACTCGCCGCAAGTCTTGCCGATACCGACACAGCCGTGAGCGGCCTAGCCCGCGCCATCGGGGAAACGATTGGGATTATTGCCAAGATTCACCATGACGTCCAAGATACACGGCAGATCGCCGATTTTCATGAACGGCTGTTACGTGGCGACTACCCATTGCCGCTACTCTTTGGCTTTGAAAATGAAGCGGGTTATTTCTACGACTTCTTCCATCAAGCGCACCAGCCCACTGCCGACCAATTCGTGGCCGCCCAACAAAAAGTCCTCGCGACTGGACTGGAACCCGCCCTCACGATGGCCAATGAACTGGTCGATCAAGCCCGTCTGGATTGCCAGCAATTACCCGCCGGTGACACGCGCCAACGCGTTGAACGGGCCTTGGAACGACTGACAGCAACTAACAACTAATGAAGCATAGGTGTGATGAGGCGAACAGTGATGGGCTCGTCGACAACGGTTGCTGGCGGATATTCATCGTTATCATTCTGGTTCAACCTCATCTCACATCAACAACTAGCCGCATTGAAGTCCTCCAGGTGGATCACTTCGATGCGGCTGTTGTTTGGGCAATTGTTCATGATTCAACCGCTCCCAGTTGTGGCCCGATAGTCTAAAAGCAGCTCGACCCGCATTCGTCTTGAATACGGGTCGAACTGCTTTTTAATGTGAATGCTAACTGACACGCTAGTAACTTGCGCCATTAAGCCCGTTTACTTGCACGTAAATACCGACTTCGTAACGCCGCCGTTTTGACTTCCACGACCTGGTTATGGTTGATGCGGGCAAACGCAACTGCCTCGCTCAGTAGCTGCTGAATTTCAGCAGCTGGGCGCTGACGTTCGATGGCATTTGCCGCCGCCAAATATTTGAGCCGTGGCAAATAGTAAGTCACGTGTTGACTGGAACACAGGTTGACACCATCGTCGATCAATTGGTTGCTGGTCGCAAAGTCGGCACGCATGCTGTAATACTCAGCCGTATAGAAAATCATCGTCAGCAGTCGCAAGTAGTCTTGGTCAGCAACTGCCGCCATTAACTGTTCGATCGCCTGATGAACCTTTTCAAAATAAAACTGCGCCTTTTCCAATTCCGCCAGCCGACTGTACATCACACCTAGCCCAACATAGGCTAACGGGGTGAAGACGGTCTCGTGGGACTGGTCCAGGTCATCTAGGATTTGATCGAAATCAAAACAGACATCACTGGCGGCACCATTGATCAATGATTTAAGTAGCCCACTGAGATAGTAAAATTGCATTTTTAGTGGGACCGCCTCGATTTGCGCGACCTGTACTTGTTTTAACGCCTGTAAAACAGGTTGGTAGTTTTCCATCATCAACTGCCGTTCGATCTCATCCAGTTGCGCACGAACTTGAGTCACTGAGTGGTCGCGACTTTCGTTTAAATCATCGACCGTCAGCCCGAGTCGGCCGCACAGTTGTTCCAAAATCGCTAGTGATGGCACCCGCCCACGTCGCTCAAACTTGCTGAGGGTTGCTTGCGTGCAAATGCCAGTCGATAACTTCACTTGTGAAATTTTCAGGGCCTTACGACGGACCACAAATTTTTGAATGTCCATACTCGTTTCAACCCCATTTCACAATTTAATCCTGGCGACCACTTAACCGTGGATACCCAACGCGACCTTCGCAAACCGGCTCATTTTGCTCATATCCCAAGCTGGTTCCCAGACTAGATCAATTTCACAGCCCGTCACACCGTCAACGCTAGTCACCGCGCGGTTGATTTGGTCGGCTAATAAGTTCCCAAGTGGGCAGCCCATGGTCGTTAACGTCATGGTAACCACACAATTACCGCCATCATCAACGTGAATATCGTAAATCAGGCCTAAATTGACCATATCGATACCTAATTCTGGATCGATTACATCCTCAAGTGATTTCATCACCGCGTCTTCAATCGGCGAGAATTCTTCGCCTTCACCAATGCCATCTGCCATTCTGCCACACTCCTGTCTAACTGTTATGCGTTTAATTATACCATTTTTATAAGCGTTTTTATGTCAATTGCTAATATTTGACACACAACTGTAATCGATTACAACTTACTTCACGATATGCACGTCCCCGTGAATGAATCGACGCCACAATGCGTACCAGCAGACCAACCCAGTCAAGGCCAGTAGCACGATGCCTAACCGGTAACTCCCAGTCCAGGTATGAATCCAACCGACGAGCAATGGTGGGAAGAACCCACCGAGGCCACCAAGCGCACCAACAAAGCCGGTCACCGCCCCAGTATTTCCCTTTGAAACGTACGGCACCATCTTGAAAATGACCCCGTTACCGAAACCAGCGATCAATCCGGCACCCACGATACCAAAGATGAACAGTGACTGATTACTGAACGTCAGGGTAATGATGATGGCAAAGACCGTGATCCCAATAAAAATCCACTGGAGCATCTGCATCGGCCGCCACTTATCAGCTGCCGCACCCCCGATAGGCCGGACGATCGTACATAAGCCCGCAAATAAGGCAGCGTATAATCCGGCCGTGACTTGTGGGACTTTGAAAATATCTTCTAGGAAGAGTGGCGTTAAATTCGTAAATGAAACGAACAACCCGAAAGTCAAGAAATAGAATAATGACAGATACCAAGTACTGCTTTCTTTGGCGACCGCTAACGCTCCTGTGACCGTCTTGGTCTTATCGACCGGCATTTCACGACAGAAAATCGCAAATAACACGGCTAAGATCACCGTCAAAATCATTAAGAAATAGTAGACCACGTTAAAGCCATAGGACGTTGAAATCGAAGGTAGCGTCAACGCTGCGACGGCGTTACCCATGTTCCCCATACTGACGATGCCGAGCGCAAGTCCTTGTTTTTCTGGTGGAAACCAGACCGACGCATAGGAGACTCCCACGGCAAACGATGTGCCGGCCATCCCAACGAGCAGCGCTGCCACGAGTAACATGCCGTACGTGTGAACTTTCGTAATCATAATCAGTGGAATGAGAATAAAAGCCATCAAAATTAAGTAGACTTTCTTACCCCCATACCGATCACTCAAAATCCCCACTGGAATCCGCATGATGGAGCCGAGCAGAACTGGTGTCGCTAACAGTAGCGTCCGTTGTGAGACACTAAGGTGAAACTTCGTCGCCAACTCCCCCGCGAGCGGTGCAAAGTTCGACCACGACATAAAACAAACGATCATTGCAACAGTTGCCAGTCCCAGCGCCAAATACGCGCGCCCCCGATTACTGGTTTGTGCTTCTTCAACAGTCATGATTTATCCTCCAATCTGACTCATATGACGCCATGTTGGGGCTTTGTCGATAATCCGGTCCGTCTCCTTCATGGCCATTTCATGGTTGAGTGGCTTGTTATCTAAGGCTTTTTGAATCAATTGACGAAATGCCGCTGGGTCACCGATGGCCGCACGAATGTCGATTTCTTCGTTCCAGTAGAGGCACGCCTTCACGTAGCCGTCCGCTGTGATCCGTAACCGATTACAGTTTTCACAGAACTTCGAACTGATTGGATGAATCAAACCAAAGCTCCCCTCGTAACCGTCGATCTGATAATTATCCGATGGACCGTTACCTCGAAGTTCAATTGGATGGTAGGTCAGGCCGTTTTCATCGCAAGTATCAAAGACACTCTTCAAGCCGACGTACTCCTTTTGCCATGTCTTGAGGGAATTACCAATCGGCATAAATTCGATAAACCGAGCATTGACGTCGTGATCCTTGGTATACTGCAGAAAATCTAGCACTTCATCGTCATTTTGACCTTTAATCAACACAATGTTTAATTTGATTTTCTTAAAATGTAACTTGCTGGCCGTTGCGATTCCGTCTAAGACCTGCTGAATATTCCCGCCACGCGTAATCTTACGGTACCGGTCTGGTTTGAACGTATCCAAACTAATGTTGAGTCGGTCTAAACCAGCTTCTTTGAGTGGCTTCGCCAATTTCGCCAAAAACAGGCCATTCGTCGTAATCGAGACGTCGTTGATCCCTTCAACGGCCTTAATGCGCCGCACGATTTCGACCACGTCAGTCCGCAATAATGGTTCGCCCCCGGTGATGCGCACTTTTGAAACACCCATTGCGGCAAAGTTCTCAATCATCTGGACGATTTCATCCTGCGATAACACCCGGTCAGTTGGGAAGAATGGCAAACCTTCCTTGGGCATACAGTAAACACACCGCAAATTGCACCGATCAGTAATCGATAACCGGACATAATCATGGAGCCGGTCAAAACTATCATATAATTTCTCCATTTGTTCATCCTCCTTCGTTGTCACTAACCCGCTGCGCCTAGCCCCCGCTTACTGGCGGAATCAGTGCAACCTCGTCGGTGGACTGTAGGACTTGTTGCCCGTCCACGATAAATTCTTGATTGACGGCAATGCGCGCATTATTAATCAGCGTTTTCAATGCTGGTGCTTGCTGGCACAATGCCGGTTTGACCATTGCCGCGGTACTGGGCTGCGCGACGTCAATCGTCACGGTCGGCCCCAGCTGTTCGCCGAGCATGGCAAAGAGCTTAACTGTCAGTTTCATCTTCAATCCCCCCAACGAACCTTATCGGTATCAAATTCTTTCTTCCAGATTGGGACTTCTTGCTTTAACGTATCAATCAAATACTGACACCACTCAAAAGCTTCCGCACGATGCGCCGCAGCGACACCAATAAATACCGCCTCGTCCATTAATTCCAAATGACCAACGCGATGTGCAATGACCACCCGGGCACCCTGAGCTTCAATCGGTGCGGCCAATTTCTCTAATTGACTGATTGCCATTTCTGAATAGGCTGAGTATTCAATTGACTGAGTCTCAATATCCCCCGTCCACTGGCGAACCGTCCCCACGAACGTCACGATTCCCCCATATTCCGGTGCCTTCAACGCCTGATACAGCGCGTTGACATCCAACGGCGTCGCAGATAATTTGATTTTCGCCATGGCGCACCCTCCTTTTGACCTCATTTGCTTACCCTTCTATTATGTCAGAGCCCACTTTTAAAATGAATTAGTCAAATCCCTAATAATGGTCAGTTCGTGAAAATGCTATCATATATTTATAGCACGTATTGTGTGGCTTAATTGGGCATGAAGTGTGATTAAATTTAAAGTCAAAAGCGGCCAGCTGAGACCCGCTGGAAACAGTGCGAGCTTGCGTAAATCTGCTGTTGTGGTCGCGTCCTACACCGGCTTACAGGCATTTCTGACAACGCTGGAACGCGATGGACACAGATTTAAGCCGACAACCCACGTCTTAAATACTGGTCTTCCACGTTCTATGCAATATTGTCGAAACGTGTTCGGGTCAGACTGGGATGGTATTCGAAAGGCAGACATGTGCGGAACCAACTTTTACTGGACTGATCGCTGATCCCTAGTAAGCAGCTATTTTGTCCATGAACTGTAAGACTAGTTTTAACTGATCTCTGTTCTGTATTGACAGACTCGTTCACAATTCGATTAATCGTCAACTTTTCTGAACGTGACGTTTATCTTCTATAGATTGTCTAAGCCGATAAATGTCGAACACTAAACAAAAGATATTCTATTGGCGAATTTATAAATTAGTACCATTAAAATTCAGTTATTAGTCTCCAAATAGTCCACTCTGTATTTAAATACCATAGATTGTTATGAATACAGATTCAAAGTTCGCACGAAGAGCCAGTTTCTTAATATTCAAGTGGCCAATTGCACCAGGATAGGTGGCCGTTCATCCGCCATTCGAGCGGCTTCCCGACTGGAGGGGCTGGCGGACAATGCTCAGTAGCCAAATTATTCTTAGCTGGAAGTGACTTTCTTCCGGCTTAGAATAAGACTCGTATTTGAAATTACGCAGTGGGTTTCTGCGTGAGTTCAAATCGATGTCGGCTTACGTTCCAGCAATTGTCCGCCAGCCTCGGAAGTCGGACTAGGACGCTCGCCTGGCTGACGAACAATACGCCAACCAACTGGCATATTTTAATCATCAATAATGCGAAACAATAACCAGCACAATGCGTTTAAGGCATAAATGGGCATACTGGGCTATTTGAACGACTTTGAAGTGCGTGACATGCTGCACTGACAAGCGCACCTCGCGATAATGGGTCCAGTGACCATTCGGTATAACAGAGGAGGAATCCACCATGAACGCAACGATTATCTACGCTTCATTAACTGGCAACAATGAAGAAGTTGCTGAAATTATTCAAAAACAACTACAGGAACAGGGGGTTCAGACTCAGCTGATTGAAATCAGTCAAGCGGACGCCTTTGAACTCTCATCCGCAGATTTGGCGATTGTCGTCCCCTACACGTATGGTGAGGGCGATTTACCCGAAGAAGGTCTCGATTTTTATGAAGACTTACTAGATGCGGATTTGGCCGGTGTCGTCTTTGGCGTCGCTGGGTCCGGTGATGAGTGGTATGCGGATGAATACTGCAAAGCCGTCACGGAATTTGATCAACAACTTGCGGGTACGAAGGCAACCCGTGGCGCGCAACCAGTCTTCATCGATTTACATCCGGAAGCTGAAGACGAACAACGGCTGGCGGCGTTTACCACTAGTTTGATTCAAACCGCCACGCAACTGGAGGTTTAGCGAATGGTTAAAACTCGTACACGTGGTTATGGTATTTTGACGCTCGCACTGGTGACGTTACTCGTCCTGATGTTCGTTGCACTCTGCCTGGGACGCTATCAATTAAGTCTGCAGGAGCTTACCGCCACTTTGACGGGGCAAGCTACGGTTAGTCCAGTTATTCACAATATTGTATTCAGTCTCCGTTTGCCCCGGATTTTAGCGGCAGTCGCAATTGGCGCCGCCTTGGCGATCTCTGGGACGGCCTACCAAAGTATCTTTCAAAATCCACTGGTCTCGCCCGACCTGCTCGGTGTCTCAAATGGGGCCGCAGTGGGTGCCGCCCTCGCAATTTTACTGGGTTGGCACACGGTCGGGACACAACTATTGGCGTTCGTCCTCGGACTCGTGGCCGTATTACTCAGTGTCGGCATTCCACGGCTGATTCATCAGTCGAGCACTTTGGCATTGGTCTTAGCCGGCATCGTGATCAGCGGACTGATGCAAGCAATTTTAGGCTTGCTCAAATATCTGGCTGACCCTGATTCGCAGTTACAAGACATCGTCTACTGGCAACTTGGAAGTCTAGCAAAAGTCAATCTTGGCAGTCTTGGTGCCGTTCTACCGCTATTTATTATCGGCATGCTCATTTTACTGATCATGCGCTGGCGACTGACGGTATTGGCGTTGGGCAATCAAGTCGCACTGGCCCAAGGGATCAACGTTCGTTTGGAACGTGGCCTAGTCATCCTGAGCGCAACGATGCTGACAGCCAGCGCAGTTTGTTTGAGCGGAACGATTGGCTGGATTGGCCTAATTGTCCCCCACATGGCACGCATCGTGATTGGTGAAAACACCAAATGGTCCCTACCACTGGCTGGATTGATTGGCGCCATCTTTTTGTTAGTCGTCGACACGCTCGCCCGGACGCTGTCTGCTGGCGAGATTCCGCTCAGCATTTTGACTGGTTTTATCGGCACCCCGATTTTTATTGCAATCTTACTTTCAAAGAAGGTGGCCCTATGACCGCACTATTATCTGGCAAACACCTGGCCTTCCACTATGGCCAACAGCCCGACTTGTTCACTGATTTGAACCTCGAACTGGCTCGTGGTCAAGTCTTGACGTTACTTGGACCCAACGGCATCGGCAAATCCACACTTTTGAAATGTCTATTAGGCCTATTGACGCCGACAGCCGGCCAACTTGAACTCGATGGCCAACCACTAGCGGCACTCACACCGAAACAACGCGCACAAATCATCGCGTACGTCCCGCAGACCATTCCAGTCACGACTAGTCTGAGTGTGCGCGACTATTTACTAACGGGTCGGACGCCATACCTAAATTTCGCGCAATCTCCGGGCGCCGCTGATGAAGAATTAGCGAACGACGTCTTGGCCCAACTTCACTTGACTGCCTTAACGGACCGCGCCATCAATACCTTGAGTGGTGGGCAAGCCCAGCTGGTCACGATTGCCCGCGCGTTAGTCCAACAACCACAACTGATCATTTTGGACGAACCGACCGCCGCCTTGGATTTTGGACGTCAGCAACAGATTTTACAACTGGTACAACAGCTTGCTGCATCTGGCATTGCGGTGATTTTAACGACCCACAATCCCAACCATGCTCTGATTTTGAAGCAGCACGTCGGCTTGTTTGGCGCGCACGGCGACTTTCGGACGGGTGGCGTCGAACTATTGACCGAAGAACGGCTGCAAGCCACCTACCAGACCAAACTACACCTGTTGTACGTCCCTGAGCTTGGGCGGATGATTTGTGAATTTTAACGATTTGCTGGTTAGTGAGCAATGGCAAGAGAAGACTCGGCAATGCTGACCGTGTTCACATTAAGCATTTGGCCGCCGACCTTCACCACTCGATTTTTCAAGGCGACTGATCGTAAATTAACCGCAATAGGTCGCTTAATCGTTTGCTCGCCAGTTGAATTCAACTTATCGCCAACCGAGCAGCGCCCGACACCGTACCACTCATCAGGCTACCGCGACCAGCGTTCGAAATTCAAAACGCAAATAACCGTACACCCGAAAAAAGCTAAGCGAACCAACCACGAGAAGGCTCTCGTCAGTTGGTTCGCTTAGCTTTTTCATTGTGCGCCCGATTTATTTACTTAGGCGTCGATGCCCCACTCAACAGTCGGTTGGTCTGGGCGGTACTCAATTGATAATGATAAAATTCCTGATAAAAGGCCTTCGTCTTGGCGACCATATCCAGTTGTTTAAAATGAGCTGGATGTAGTTTTTGTGCGGCCCACAAGACTTGCAAGGCTTCCTCCGCGCTATAGCGATCCCACGGGAAGGTTCCCTGCGGATTACCATACACGTGATTAGTCTTGACCGCCTTGAGCTTACTCAAGACCGCGTTCTTCTTCAGCGCAGCTCGAGCTTGAGCGGTGGTGGCACTACCGACGATAATCACGTCCGGATTCGACTTCGCCAGAGTCTCCGTTGTGACGGAAATCATATTGCCGGATTGCCTCAAGGCGTTCTGACCCCCGGCAGCTTTGATCCATTCATCGACGATCGTACCAGTTCCATCGACCTGATTCAGGTTAGTCGCGTTCACAAAATGCAACACTTTTGGTTTGGTTGTCACGCCTTTCAGCTGCCGCTTAACGTATGCCAAGTTGCCATTCAGCAAGCGTTGATAGCGTTTCGCCACTTTAGGTGCCTGGCCACCGAGGACTTGTGCCGTCAGATTGACCGACCGCCGCAGCCCAGCAAACGTCTGATACATCGCGTTGACCGTGGGCACCTTGGTCTTCTTCGCCTGCTTGATTTGGGCCGGGTCCGCCGCAATCACGACATCCGGTTTGGTCTTCAGGAGTTCCTCGGACTGCAAGTCGTCGCCCGCAAACGGTGCGGTGACTTTGCTGATGCTGGGATCAATCGTCTTGAACCATGGCGACTGCTTGATCATCTGAGTCGTCGCAACCAGCTTCTTCTGACCACCGAGTAACAAGACCACTTGGTTATTGGCGTGCCATAAATCCGCGACCCGCGTGACTTTAGCCGGTAACTGAACCCGTTTACCACTCATATCGGTGACCGTGCGCGTCGTTGAAGAAGCCGCGGCCGTCGATTTAGCTGGTTTCGTCTGAGACTGACAACCCGCAGCGACATTGATTCCGAAAACGAGCGCCAGTCCCAGTAAAATTCGTTGTGTTTTCTTCATATTCCTACTCCAAAGTAACCGAATTAACCGATTGAACCTTCCATTTCAAAACTAATCAACCGGTTCAATTCGACCGCGTATTCCATTGGTAATTGCTTGGTAAATGGTTCAACGAAGCCCATGATGATCATTTCAGTGGCCTTAGCTTCTGAAATCCCACGACTCATCAAGTAATAGAGTTGTTCTTCCGAAATCTTCGAAACTTTGGCTTCGTGTTCCATGGCAACGTTGGCACTATCAATTTCGTTATACGGAATCGTGTTCGATGAGGATTGGTCATCCATGATGATCGTGTCACATTCCACGTGGGCCTTGGAGCCGTCAGAATGTTTGGCGAACCGCACCGTCCCACGGTAATCAGTGGCCCCACCAGTCTTAGCGATTGATTTGGAAACGATCGAACTGGACGTGTTCTTGGCATTGTGGATCATCCGCGCCCCAGAATCTTGGTGGATCCCGTTGCTAGCGACCGCGATCGACAACATCGTGCCGCGCGCACCTTCACCGTTCAAATAAACGCTCGGGTACTTCATCGTGACTTTAGAACCTAAGTTACCGTCGACCCATTCCATCGTCGCGTTTTCAGCGGCCGCAGCCCGTTTAGTTTCCAAACTGTACACGTTATCCGACCAATTTTGAATCGTCGTATAGCGGCAATAAGCGTTGGGTTCAACGTTGACTTCCACGACGGCGGCATGCAAACTGTCTGATGAATAGTTAGGCGCGGTACAGCCTTCAACGTAATCCACACTGGCGCCGTCTTCCACGATGATCAAGGTCCGTTCAAATTGACCGGAGTTTTCGGCGTTTAAGCGGAAGTAGGATTGAATTGGCGTCTTGGTCTGAACACCCTTCGGCACGTAAATAAATGAGCCCCCGGACCAAACGGCGGCGTTTAGGGCAGCAAACTTGTTATCGGTTGGTTTAACGAGCTTGCCGAACCACTTCTTGAAGAGTTCTGGATAGTCGTGTAAGGCCGTATCAGTATCCGTAAAAATGATGCCAAGCTTTTCGAAATCTTGACGCATGTTGTGATAAACCACTTCGGATTCGTATTGAGCGGATGAACCGGCCAAATATTTACGTTCAGCTTCCGGCACACCCAGCCGGTCAAACGTCCGTTTCAAATCAGCAGGCACTTCATCCCAGTCACGGAACTTCTTGTCCGTCATCTTCTGGTAGTACAACATGTCCTTCAAATCCAGCTTGGTCAAGTCAGGACCAAACTTCGGCATCGGCATCTTCAAATATTCATGATAAGCGTTCAGCCGATAATCTAGCATCCATTGTGGTTCGTGCTTGGCCGCTGAGATCTCGCGCACCGTCTCCTCTGTTAGGCCACGGCCAGTCGAATAAGCTGGCTGCACATCATCATGGAACCCATATTCATAATCACGGTCATTTTTGACCACGTCAGGTACTTCACTCATACTTCTGATTCCTCCTCTTTGCCATTTTCAGCGAGCAATGCGCGTTGCAAGGCCCACCAAGCTAGCGTGGCACATTTGATACGTGCCGGAAATTGCATAATATTTGATAAAATGGCGGCATCTTCTAAGGCGTCGATATCCGCTTGTGAATGCTGCTTGCCAATTGCCATGTCCGAAAAGGTCTTCGCCATTGCCAAGGCCTGTTCCTTCGACTTACCCATCACGGCATCGGTCATCATACTGGCGGATGCTTGGCTGATCGTACAACCTTCCCCGGTAAAGCCGATGTCTTCAATTTTATCCGTATCATCTAATTGAATCGATAAGTTGATCACATCGCCACAGGTCGGGTTCTTTAAGGTAATCGCGTGCGTCGCATTTGGGAGCGCATTTTTATGATGCGGATGATCACCGTGATCGAGAATCACTTCACGATACAAGCCGCTTAATTTAGACAGTCCCATGTTTGAAAAACTCCTTTGTTGCTTGGAGTGACGTTAATAGTTGGTCAGCGTCAGCTTGCGTGTTGTATAGGTAAAAACTAGCGCGGGCGGTCGCCACCACCCCGAGTGCTTCCATCAACGGTTGCGCACAGTGATGACCAGCACGAACCGCTACGCCTTCCATATCCAGCGCGGTTGCGGCATCGTGCGGATGTAGCCCATCAATATTGAAGGCAATCACCCCGGTATGCCGTTGTGGATCTTGAGGGCCGTAAACGGTCACGCCCGGCATCGCAATCAGCTTCGGTAATAAGTAATCGACCAACTGCTGCTCATGGGCTTGGACCTGGGCCATGCCAATCGCGTTCAAATAATCGATGGCAGCGCCTAAACCAATCGCACCGGCGATATTTTGCGTCCCAGCCTCGAATTTCCAAGGTAATTCCGCCCACGTACTATTGTCACGATGAACGAAACCAATCATCTCACCGCCATATTGATACGGTGGCATCGCTTGTAATAGGGCTTCGCGGCCATAGAGGACACCGATACCAGTTGGCCCCATCATTTTATGACCTGAGAAGGCGTAAAAATCAACGTCAAGGGCTTGGACGTCGACCGGCATATGCGGCGCTGCCTGGGCCCCGTCCGCAATCATAACGGCGCCATTTGCGTGGGCCAGTTGTGCCAATTCTTTGATTGGATTGACCGTGCCTAACACGTTGCTGGCATGTGTGACTGAGACAATTTTCGTTTTCGGCGTAATCTTTTGTTTTGCATCCGTCAGGTCTAATTCGCCGGTCGGTGTCAACTCGATGTATTTTAAGGTCGCGTGCTTTTTGAGGGCCAACTGCTGCCACGGAATCAAATTGCTGTGATGTTCCATGATTGAAATCACGATTTCATCGCCGGCCTGAATGTTGGCTTCACCATAAGTGCTCGCAATCAAGTTCAAACTATCGGTCGTGCCCTTCGTGAAGACGATCTCATCAGTTTTCGGTGCGTTGATGAACGCTTGAACCTTGGCGCGAGCGGCTTCATATTGTGTCGTCGCCCGTTCAGCTAAAGTATGGACACCGCGGTGCACGTTGGCATTATCGTGTTGATAAAAATGAACCAGGGCGTTAACCACCTGATTGGGTCGTTGCGCGGTCGCCGCGTTATCGAGGTAGACGAGTCGTTCATCGTTGACTTGCTGATCTAAAATTGGAAAATCTGCGCGATGTTTCTCAAAGTTCGATACCATCTTCAAGCTTCCTTTCAATCGTATTCGTCAGCCGCGTCCGGACCGTCTTCGATGGGATCGCACCAATCACGGTACTCAAGAATCCCCGAATAACGAGTCGCTGGGCTTGGGCCTTGTCGATTCCCCGACTCATCAAGTAGTACATCTGATTCTGGTCGATTTGACCGACACTGGCTGCGTGCCCGGCCAAGACATCGTTTTCATCAATCAACAAGATTGGGTTGGCATCCCCATGGGCATCATCGGACATCATCAACACCCGATTTTCTTGTTCGGCATGGGCGCCAGATGCACCGTGGATAATATGACCGATCCCATTAAAAATCAGATTTGATTTTTCCATGATGACCCCGCGTTGAACGATGTTGCCATCGGTCTTCTTACCGTGATTAGTGACCCGGGTATTGATGCAGACATCTTGCGACTTAGTGGTGACCGTAATCACTTTGGCATCCGACTTGGCGCCTTCACCAATCAGTTCGGAATCAAAATCACCAAAGGTATTGCCATTGTTCATCATCCCAATCGCCCAGTCGACTTTTGCCCCACGGCTGATTGACGCCCGCCGATTGAGGTAAGCCGTCGTATTGGCACCGAGTTCGTCAAAAGCGGAATAGTGCACTTCACTGTCACCGCGCGCTAAAATTTCAACGACACAGTTGGCAATGTTAGTCACATCCCCCTTAGTCGTGAGGTGTTGGGTAACGGCAAAGTGGCTGTCCGCTTCCGCCACGATCAGCACGTGGCTGACCAGTGGCTGGGTGCGGGTGCTGTCTTGAATCGTGTTGATTTCAATGGGCGCTTTGATCGTGACACCCTTCGGAACGTAGAGAAAGACCCCCGCATTCAAAAAGGCGGTGTGATAACTAGTCAGGCGGTCTTCATCCGTTTTAACGACTTTGGCCATAAAGTGTTTTTCAGTTAATTGCGGATGTTCACGAAAAGCGGTGAACATGTCGGTCAAAATCACGCCTTGTTCGTCGAGTTCATCTGGCAAGTTGACCGTCACCGTTGTCTGACCGACCTGCACGATTTGGATGTGACCTTCTTCAGCGGTCACGTCGGTTGCCAGCGTCCGGTCTGAGCGACTGAACTTTAAGGGTTGCTCCGTTGGGGTGAGCGGCCAGTCTCGAATGCTGAACCGGTCGGCTTTTGGAACGGCCAAGCCCTGCATCGCATCGACAGCGGCTAACCGCCGTTCAACAAGCCAGTGCGGTTCGCCGTGTTCGTTAGCCGCGTCAGCTAACGTTGTTTTGATTGCTTCATAATCAGCAGTTGCTTCCATCGCTTCACACCCCCTAGTCTTCGTCATCAACAAGCTTGACGTCTAAGTTCAAATCATCACGTAATCCAGCGTAACCTTCTTTTTCAAGCGTCTTGGCTAAGTCAGCGCCACCGGTCTTCACGATCCGGCCACCCATCATAACGTGAACAACGTCTGGCACGATGTAGTTCAGTAGTCGTTGATAGTGGGTAATAATCAATGAACCAAAATCATCGCCGCGCATTGAGTTGACCCCTTTTGAAACCACTTGGAGTGCATCGATATCGAGTCCAGAGTCGATTTCATCAAGTAAGGCGAAGGATGGCTTGATCATCAATAATTGCAAAATTTCGTTCCGTTTCTTTTCACCACCGGAGAAGCCTTCGTTCAGATACCGTTCCGTCATCGATTCACTCATATTTAGTAAGGCCAAATTCTTATCTAACTCTTTTAAGAAGGCCATGACCGAAATTTGATCGTCTTCAGCTCGCCGCGCATTCATCGCTGCCCGTAAAAATTCGGCGTTCGTGACCCCTTGGATTTCAGCTGGATACTGCATGCCCAAGAAGAGGCCTTTACGTGCCCGTTCATCGACTGGCATGTTGACGATACTTTCACCATTTAATAGGATGTCCCCCTGCGTCACATGGTAAGCTGGTTGTCCCATAATAGTTTGTGATAAAGTGGACTTACCCGTCCCATTTGGGCCCATAATCGCGTGAATTTCACCGGTCTTCATCGATAAATTAACGCCTTTTAGAATTTCACGAGACTTCTGTTGCTCATCATCCGTCACTTCAACGTGTAAATCTTTAACTTCCAAGGTTGCCATGTAAATCATCCTCCACAATTCAATTTATAACGCTAGTCGTTATTCCTTTCGTATATAACGAATCGTTAACAGCTTCAACAAAAATACCGAAAAATCGGGCTTTCTGTATTCTATACCTAAAGTATAACCGTTTTCATTTCAAAAGAAAATAAGGCTTTTCCCCATATTATTAAAAGCCCTTTCATGCTATCATGTAGGTATAATATTTTTGACGAATTATTCACGATAGGAATATTCAGAAAGGACTGAGTCACATGCTAAGTCAATCAGTCACAAGCTCGCAGTTACATATTCAACAATTCACAGGTTTGGATGAGCAAACCGTTCAACGCTTGCACAGTTTAGGACTACACGTTGGCAGCCAACTCGTGCCAGTCCGCTACTACCCGTTCCATGGCCCAGTGATTATTCAAATCGACCAGCAACGTATCGGCATTCGCTATACGGTGTTCCAGACGTTGATTGGAGGCAAGTGACATGACAACCGTCGCACTATTAGGAAATCCGAATACTGGCAAGACCACGCTGTTCAACGAATTGACGGACAAGTACGCGTACGTCGGCAACTGGACGGGCGTCACGGTTGAGAAGAAAATGGGTCGCATTCGTCATTCTGAAGTGGAAGTCGTCGACCTACCCGGCGTTTACTCACTGAATCCGATCACCAAAGACGAGGCCGTGGTGACGAACTACTTACTGCACAATCACCCTGACCTGATTTTAAACGTCACTAACGCCAGTCAGCTCAAACGAAACTTGCTACTATCAATTGAAGTCCTAGAATTCGGTGCCCCGGTGATCATCGCACTCAACATGATCGACGATTTGAAGCGCACCGGCCACTACTATGATTTTAAGACGCTGGCACAACAATTAGGCTGTCAGATCAAAGCGACCAACGCACGTAATAAGGAAGGGTTAACCCAGCTACGTGAAGAATTATTAGCGGCACCGACGCCCGCCGCGAGTCCGCTCAAACTCAACTATCCGTTCATGATCGAACAGGCGATTCGTCAGGCCAGCAATCAACTTGTGAATGATTACGACTGCACCCCCGACTTTGCGCGGTGGCTCACGATCCAATTCATTAATCAAAACAAACGGATCCGCACGTACGCCAAGCAGTTGGATTTAAAACCACTCCTGAGTCAGGCCGCCTATTACGATGCACAGCAATTTGACGACCAGATTTTTCAAACCCGCCTGACTTTTATCGAGCAGACGTTAGCGAGTGCCAGTCAGAATCTCGCCAGCACTAGTCACGTTGAAATGACAGCCAAAATCGACAAGTGGATCACTCATCCGTTACTCGGACTGCCCGTCTTTGTCGGTATCTTCTACTTGATGTTCAAGCTCTCATTCGATTGGATTGGCACGCCACTGTCAGATTTACTGGATGGCTTCGTTTCGGGGCCGTTATCGACGACGGTCAGCCATTGGTTAACGATTGCCGGTGCGATACCGATTTTACGGTCACTCATCGTCAACGGACTGATTGCCGGCGTTGGTGGTGTCTTAGTCTTCATTCCACAAATTTTCGTTTTGTTCGCATGTATCTCGATTTTGGAAGATTCTGGCTACATGGCGCGGGCCGCACTAGTCACCGACCGTTTGATGCAGATGATTGGCTTAAACGGGAAGGCTTTTATCCCACTGATCATTGGCTTTGGCTGCAACGTGACCGGAATCATGGCAGCGCGAACGATTGAACAGCCCAAGGAACGGTTGATTACCACGTTGATTTCACCGTTCATGAGCTGTTCAGCCCGTCTCCCGATTTATAGTCTGTTCGTCGCCGCGTTCTTCCCGAGTAACCAAGCGCTGATCGTCTTATCGATTTACTTTCTCGGTATTGCGGTGGCACTCGCGATGGCGAAGTTCTACCAAGTCATTTTCAACGTCGACGATAGTTCGGTCTTCATCGTTGAACTTCCGCAGTACCACATTCCACGCGCCGACATCATCTGGCGCGGCACCTGGGATAAGGGCAAGGGCTTCATCAAAAAAGCCGGGACCATTATTTTTGCCGGGACCGTCTTGATTTGGTTGCTCTCTTCATTTGGGACCAGCGGCTTAGTCAACGATATCGACCGCAGCTTTGCAGCCACACTTGGTAAAACCTTGCTGCCGCTGTTCGCACCACTTGGCGTCACTGCCTGGCAAGTGATCTCCGCACTATTCACCGGGATTCTCGCCAAAGAAGTCATCAGTTCCAGCATGATGGTGATGTTCCACAGTGCCAATCAAGCGGGTCTGATTGCGATGATGGGGCGCTTTTTCACCCCGCTATCCGCCTACGCGATGCTGGTCTTTATCCTATTGTACGTGCCCTGCTTTGCCACGATTGGGACGATCAAGTCCGAGACTGGTTCCACAAAATGGGCCGTCTATTCGGTATTCTCAAGCCTCGCAATTGCGTATGGCTTAGCCTTCATTATTTATCAAGTCGGCAGTTTGTTTATTTAAACGTTATGGATGACTGGATAGATTGACTGATGGCCAACTGATGCGCTCGCTGATTCGACTCTCGGTGCCGGCTACCATCGAACTTTAGAAACGACCTGCTCCACTTGTAACTGATGACAAATTAGCCAACACAACCCACTTAACTTAGTATTTATGATGACCACACTTACCAACCAAATCTCAAAGGAGTCTGATTCAAATGGCATTATTGATTAATATTTTGATTATTGCACTGATTATTGGCGCAGCCGGCTATCAAATCGTCCGGATCGTCAAGCGGGCTAAGAAAGGCAAGTGCGCAGCTTGTGATTATGACTGTGAGGCCAAGAAGATGCTCAATAAGGCGCAGAAACAGCATGGTTAATGTTGTTGCATTAGCCAGCCGCTAGATTTAAATAGCACCAAAAAAGTCGCATGAAGAAAAGCGCCCCGCAAAAGAGCGGAGCGCTTTAAATTATCTCTATTTCATTTGATCTTCATAAATCTTTTCATACTTCTGAATGTCACCGGCACCCATAAAGACTGCAACAGCATTATGGTAAGCCGTCAATGCAGACATATCATCAGTCGTAATGATCTCACCGCCATTTGGCAACTTGGCAGCTAAATCCTTCGATGACACATCGCCAGATTTTTCACGGGCTGAACTGAAAATGTTCGTTAAGAAGACGTGATCAGCCATACTTAAGCTCTTGGCGAACCCGTCCATCAAAGCCTTAGTCCGTGAGAACGTATGTGGTTGGAACACGGCCAAAATTTCCTTATCCGGGTACTTTTGGCGTGCGGCATCCAGCGTCGCTTTGATTTCAGATGGATGATGCGCATAGTCGTCAATCATGACCATATCGCCGACTTGATGTTCGGAGAAGCGCCGTTTAACCCCACTGAAGTCCAATAATTCGCGCCGAATTTCGTCTAAGTTGACCTTTTCAGAGTAAGCCACCGCAATAACAGCTGTACTATTCAGAACATTATGTTCACCGAACAATGGAATTTCGAACTCACCCAATGATTCGTCATGGTACTTGACTTCAAATGAAGACCCCTTCGTCGTCCGTTGAATATTGACGGCCTGGAAATCATCGCGATCACTAGTCCCGTAATAGTAAATTGGTGTGTCAACGTTCAAATTACGCAGGCTTTCATCGTCACCCCAGGCAAAAATGCCCTTCTTAACTTGATTACCAAATTGTTGGAAGGCAGATTGAACGTCGGCCAAATCCTTGTAATAGTCTGGATGGTCAAAATCGACGTTGGTCATGATTGCATAATCGGGATGGTAAGCCACAAAGTGCCGGCGATATTCATCCGCTTCAAAGACGAAGAAGCGGGCATCCGGCGTGCCTTTACCCGTCCCATCACCAATCAAGTAACTCGTTGGTGCAATGTGACTCAAAACGTGTGAAAGCAAGCCAGTCGTTGAGGTCTTACCGTGTGTGCCGGCAACCCCAATACTCGTGAAGCCTTCCATCAATTTACCCAAGAATTCATGGTAACGGTAGACTGGTAAGCCCATCTCCCGGGCCTTCTTGATTTCAGGATGGTCATCCGTAAAGGAATTCCCAGCAATCACCGTCAAACCTTCATGAATATTTTCCTCTGAGAATGGCAACATTTTGATACCGGCTGCGGCTAAGCCCTTTTGGGTAAACGTATATTGCTCGATATCAGAGCCTTCCACTTGATAACCCTTATCGTGCAAAATTAACGCTAACGAGCTCATCCCAGAACCCTTGATCCCAACAAAATAGTAAACCGTCGTTTTATCCATTATGAAATAATCTCCCATATTCACAATTCATCAATCATCCGGTGAATCGTTTATTTTTAATTATGAATTGGCTTGTAATTTAGTTAAATCATCCGCAGTAAAGTAGACATCACGTGGTTTGGATCCTTTGGCCGCTGAAACGTAGCCGCGGTTCTCCAAATCATCGATAATGTTTGCCGCGCGGTTGTAGCCGATTGAGAAGTTCCGTTGCAACTTGGACGTCGACATCGTGTCCTCATTGGCAATATAGGCCAAGGCTTCTGGCATCAAGTCGTCCTCATTACGAGCCGCCTCCTCGTGTTTCAACAAACTATCCGGCTGAAACTCGTAGTGTGGCGCGGCTTGGTCGCGAACAAACTGAGTAATCGAATCAATTTCGCTATCCACGAAGGTTCCTTGCAAGCGAACGGCGTTACTTTGACCATTACCGAGGTACAGCATGTCACCACGGCCAAGCAAGCGTTCAGCGCCACTACTATCCAGAATCGTCCGCGAGTCAATTTGACTCGCAACCATGAAGGCGACCCGGGTCGGAATGTTGTTCTTGATCAACCCAGTCACCACGTCGACACTCGGCCGTTGGGTAGCAACCAGCAAATGAATCCCGGCTGCCCGGGCCTTCTGCGTGATTCGCGCAATGTAATCTTGCACTTCACTCGACGCGACCATCATCAAGTCTGCTAATTCGTCGATGACGATCACGATGTACGGCATTTTCAAGCCAGGTTCATGATGTTCTTCGGCCAGCTGATTAAACTGCTCAATATTGCGCGCTCCACCCGCTGCCAGCTTATCATACCGATTATCCATTTCATCGACGACCCATTTAAGGGCGGCCGAAGCGGCTTTCGGTTCTGAGATAACTGGTGCTAGTAAGTGTGGAATTTCATTGTACGGTGCCAATTCCACGGC
This sequence comes from Lactiplantibacillus sp. B652, assembly GCF_023806745.1. Lineage (NCBI taxonomy): Bacteria > Bacillati > Bacillota > Bacilli > Lactobacillales > Lactobacillaceae > Lactiplantibacillus > Lactiplantibacillus sp. B652. The sequence continues at coordinate 292,213 of NZ_JAMSKY010000002.1, forward strand.
TTTCGGGTCAATTAACAATAGCTTGACCTGTTGCGGGTTGGCCTTGTACAAAATCGAAACTAAAATACTGTTGATGAAGACTGATTTACCGGAACCCGTAGCCCCCGCAATCAACCCATGCGGCATCTTACGTAAATCGGTCACTTGTGGTTTGCCGAATAAATCAACACCGAGTGCGACCGTCAATGGGGATTTGGACTGCCGGAACTTATCCGTATCCAGTACCTCTGACAGCATGACTGGCCGCGACTTCATGTTTGGAATTTCAATGCCGACCGTGTTACGGCCAGGAATTGGCGCTTCGATTCGGATGTCCTTCGCCGCTAAGGCCAACTTCAAATCATCATTTAAGTTGGTAATCTTGCTGACTTTGACACCGCGCGCGAGCTTGACCTGGAACTGCGTCACGGTCGGACCAATCGTCCAGTCGACCACGTTGGCATTGACGCCAAACGCATCCAGCGACTCATCTAAAGCACTGGCTTTTTGTTCGATCCAATCATCCATTTCAGATTCATTCGGCACGATTGGCGCCTTCAACAGGTTCAATGGTGGCAAATGGTACGCCGCCAGCTCTTTATCTTCCAGCACTGGCGCTGCCGATTCACCACTATGCACTAATTCCGGCTGGTCTTCATCAGAAGTCTGTTCAACAGTGGCATGTGGCGTCGGCGCCGTTACCGCAGAAGTTGCCGCGGTTGACGGCGCTGGCCGGTTCCCCGTCGTGGTGTCAGCGTGACTTTGATGAACAGACGTTGCGGAAGTCGTCGCGGATGCGGTTGTTAAAACTGGCGTCACGGCCGTACTCGATGCGGGCCGCATACCGACTGGCTGATACAGCTCATCTGGTTGTGGCGCCTGCGAACGAGGAGCTGTTGACGCTCCCCCACTCCCGTTATTGTGCGGGGTAGAATCTGTAGCGTGTGACCCGACTGCCACATCTGATGTCGATTGCGCTTGTCCATTAAAATCATCGGATTCATCGGACGCTTCGGAACCAACTGGTACATCTGAATATTCTGTTACTTCTGACGAATGTTGGTCAGTCACTTCAGACTCCTGTGTTGCAGAATCTGCGGCAGCTGACAGGAGGCGGTCTGCGTCTGAAGTTTTGGCAGCTGAAGATACCGGTGCCGCTGCTTCTGAAGTCGTTGCCGGCTGGTCCTTAAACAGTGCCAAATCAGCCTGTGCATCGTGCTCCGCAGTCATAATATCTCCGAGGGACAGTCCTAAGCCATGGGCGGGTTTAGCCGCCGCACTTTCGCTTCCCGCATCCGTTGTCGAATCAGCTGATTGGGCATTAACTTGGGCTGCTGACGCTGCTAGTTCAGGACCACTCGGTTCAAACACTTCTGTTGGCCGTGCGACTTGAGGCTCAGCGACATGCGCCTGATTAATCGCCGCTGCTGACGCTGCTAACTCAGGGTCACTCGGCTCGAAGATTTCCGTTGGCCGTGCGACTTGAGATTCAGCTGCACGTGACTGATTAACCACCGCTGCTGACGCTGCTAATTCAGGATCACTCGGTTCGAAAATTTCCGTTGGCCGTGCGACTTGAGATTCAGCTGCACGTGACTGATTAATCGCCGCTGCTGAGGCCGCTAACTCAGGATCACTCGGTTCAAACACCTCAGTTGGCGCTGCGCTCGCAGTTGCAACCGTTGCCTGCGATGTAGCTGCAGACTGTTCAGCGGTTGCGGTGGCCTCAGACGCGTTTGCCGAAGTAGCAGCCATCGACTGACGAGTTGGCTCATTAGACATAGCGCTGTCCGCCTTATTTGACGGTGCTTGACTTAATGGCGTTTGGCTGAACGATGACGCACTCGTCTGTGGCGCTTGTAAGTCGACTAGTGGCAAATCGGCCGTCGTCTCGTCTGCAAACAATAGAAACGATTCAGGCCGTTTGTGCAAGCTGGCTTGAATTTCTAAGTAATTACGATCATCGTTATCCTGAATAATGCCCCCATTAGTTAACGCACTGGTCAACTGTGCGGGAACCCGTGATGGATGGAAATCGCCATGTGTGCCGCCATTGAACAGCGTTGTGGTATCCGCACCAGCACTGCTTGAACGGACAGGACTCGCCGCGCGGGCAGGCGTTTCAACGGCACTGGCAGCGCTAGAGGCTGCTTGAGAACTAGCCGACACTGCTGTTGGAGTTGATTGACTGGCCGCTGAATTATTCATTTGTCGTTGATTATATCGATATTTCCGGAAAAATGCCGGGCCATCATAATGGTTCATTTTCAATCATCCTAATTTTTAATGTCTGCAAGTCTAAGCAGTAAATAATGTTTGAGCGCGGTCGAAATCAAAGGCTGCGCCGACTGGTTGATAGTCTGCTGGCAAAATTAAAGCGCCGGGACGTTGTGGCGCGTTTGGCAGTTGTAATTCACGTCCAGAGACGATCATGCCGTTACTCTTAACGCCCCGCAGTTCACCAGGCCAAATAATCAAACCGTTTGGCATCATGGCCCCGACTTTGGCAACCACGACTAAAATATCCGCCTGCATGTTAGGTGACCCACTGACAATTTGGAGTGGTTCATCAGCACCAACGTCGGTCTTCGTAATTTTTAAATGATCAGATTTGGGATGGGCTTCGGCAGATTGGACGTAGCCGACCACAAATTTAGGATCTGTATCTAAGACTAATTCAGGCTCAAAATCGTTCGTTTGTAATAAATTATTTAATTGATCAACTTGTTCGGCAGTTAAGTCAACTTGACCATTGACATCCAAAGACCCAAGCGTCTTGGAAACGTCAAAAAAATTATAGCCCAAGGTTTCGCCACTGTCAGCGTCACTAATACGCGTGACGTTAGCATGTGTTTCAATCGTCTGGGTGGCCGTATCTGGTCGTAAGATGGTGATTAACGTGTCACCTAATTCGGATGGATTATAACTTGTAATTAACATGTGAAACCCCTTTACTCTCATTTTTAGCGTTCAGATATTATTATAGCGTATTTTACTTAAATCATACTGATTAATTATGACTTTTCTTTGTATTCTCGTCAATCATTGGTATACTAAATTTAAACAAACATTTCCTAGTCAAGTTAGCTGAAAGGAGACGCAGCATCATGAATAAACAATTACAGTATGGCGGCCTGTTAGCGGTTGGGATGGCTGGTATCGCCGGGGGCTTTTCCGTTGGCGGCCTGTTCAAGCGGTTGCGCCGTCCCACCCCTAACCAAATCCTCGGACAAGTGAAACGTGCTTTTCTTAAAGAAGCACCGATTGAAGGCTCATGGATTGAAATGAAAAAATCGCCACTACAAAAATTTGCCTTGCGCACGGATGTCTACTATGGCGGTATTACCCGCTACGAAGACGGCCAGCTGGTGCAATACGAATTTTTAGCGGACGCCAATACGGGCAGTATTTTAGATATTTACCGACTTTAAATCAAAAAACTTTCGCACTTCACAATGAAAAGTGCGAAAGTTTTTTAGTTTACATTTAATGCTTTATCATTGGGCACATACCATCCTTGAATCTGACGCACCATCGTCGTCGGCAAATAACGCACCGTAATTGTTCGCTCATGGCGGCCATCGCGAATTGAAACCCGCAGATGTGCACTATGACTGGCACGCATCCACCAGCTTTGCTTAATTATTAGTGCCTGAACTTGATTACGCGGCAGTACCCACTGTTGCCGAGTGAAAAAGTGACTGGTTTGTAAAATCAAAATCGTGTCTGAATTGATTGCTGCACCCCGCCAGTGACTGGCATAGCTGCCCTGCAACACCGCAACGGCGACCCATATCGGTAGACTGATGAGCAACCAACTGAGGGATTGCCGGCCAATTTTTAGAACAATCAGGCCAACGACCAACAATAAACTACTCCATAACAGCAGGCAATTGCGAATCACGGCCCAACGTGCTCGTCGATCGAGCGACGTTAAATTAGTAATCATGGTTGGTACCCAGTCAATAAAGCGACTGACTGTTGTTAATGCTTGTGATTGGGGCACGACTGGCAACAACTTCAATTCATCATTGTCTTCAGTATCCCCGACCTGACTAGCCGTCACCACTTGGACGGTGGTCAGATGCAGCCACTGTCGCAACCAATTCTGTTGCAATTTGACAGCTTGGATACGTGATAGTGCAACGCTCGCTTGTCGTCGTTGCAACCAACCCCGCGTCACGGTCACCACCGTGGCACGTCTTTCAATCGTAAAATGATAATATTGTGCCATGATTTGAGCATAGGCACACGCGTAACTGACAAGCATGACAACGCCCACTGCCATGCTGATTTGCCAAACCGACCACTGACCCACTAGACTGGTCATCCGTCGCCAAACACCACCACGACCAACATCAAAGACCTGCTGACCGAACCAGGCCACCACACCCATGATTAGAACGATGTTCACCGAGCTGAGGGCGTACACGTTTAAATCATGCCAGCTGACCCGTAAACGTTGTGTGGCCGGCTCTGATTGCACCGATTGGTCACCATGCTTGGATGCAGTTGCGTTTTGACTTTGACGCTGATGCGCAATTAACTCATCCCCGACCGTTTGCCGGACTAGGGGCAACTGAATGAGGTCATCTTCACTCACCTTTTCAGCGGTCTCAATAATCAGTTGCTCTAGATGCCAAGGTTGTAAAAACCACGACTGTTGCCGCTGAATCGTTTGAATCTGACGATAAGGGATATGCTGAACTTGACGATTAACAAGGCCTTTATTGATTGTAAGACCGCCATCCGTCAATCGATAAGTAAAACGCCAGTAACGAATCACCGCCAGCAGTAAGGCGCCACCAGCCATCACCCCCATTAGGCTAACGATTAGCGTTGAATAGCGCTCCCACAATTTTAGCCATTTCATTGTTAAAAAGGCGATACCCACATCCAGATAAAATGCGACTTGAATGGCTTGCCAGCTAAACTGTAGTAACGCGAGCGGTGACAAGTGATTAGGCTTCATCGCGGGCCTCCCGTGCAAGCTGCATGATTCGGTCACGCAATCGATTAGCCACTTCCGGTACCACACCATCAATTTCATAACTGTCAGCGGAAGTCGCCACGACTACCTTCTGAAGGTGTTGCCACTGCAGTAGCGGACCGGCTTCAAGCGTCACGTTTTGAATACGCCTGATTGGAATCGCAATAACTCTTTTCATTATCACACCATGATGCAAATACACAGCATCCGTTGTAATCTGATAGCGCCAAAAAGCATACCGATATGGCACCATTGCAAGTTCAACCATAATATCTAGAATCGTTAAACCGCCAACGACTACTGCTAGCCACCACCACCAATGCCACCAAAGATGGCCGAACCAAACACCGATTGCCAGCAGCAACCCGATACCCCCACTCAGCACGATACTCGCGACCCAGACGTGTTTAATTTCTTTTGGCAACTGTTCTGTCATGCGATTTCCTCCAAGTTAGTCTTAAATCAAGTATCGCATACCTGAGCACGACCGTCGAGGAGCGGTTGATTTGATCTGAATCATGATTAAAAACGTGCCAATTGGTTGACTCACTACTCGTCAGCCAGTGCGCCTCCTCATTCAGCCTTCAGCAATGAGTGCTATTGGCTCGAAAAATGACATGTTTTCAACTCATCCTTAATGCAAAATGCTAACCAGCATAACCTGTCAATAATTGGTTCTCCGCCGCTGTTGTAACTGCTGATAGCCTAGCCCAAGGCCAATCAACACGCCACCGGCCAGTAACATCCCCCCAACCACTGGCAGTCCGGTAATCAAACTGTACTCAGTGAAGGGCTGAAGCACCCGGTCAATGCCAATCTGAATCATGAACATCCATAAGATAAAGGTCAGTGCGTAAACAATGGCATAATTCTGAATCGTTCGGCTTAAAATAACTGCCACACTGGTGATGAAGGCAATCACTGCTAAAAATAAGATAATTCGAATGAGAATAGCGGCAATCGAATGCGTCAACTCCCACTTAGCAAAAATTCCGTTTGCATCATTAACGGTCAGGCCCTGAAATGACCGGCCGTTGTGAAAAACGATCATTGCCAGGATTAAATTCAATCCCAAAGAGCCGCCAAAGTTGACCACTGACACCATCACTGCATCGCGGACTCGCAATGCTTGGTCGCCCAACTTGGTGCCTCCCGCTGAGACTTTCCGGGCCGCTTTGGTCCTAATTGGTCGGTCAGCCACTAACATCAAAATAATGATTGGTAAGCCCAAATAAAGGACCGGTAAACTGATGGCACCATGACCACCCATTCCGAGCATCGTTGCGAGTGCCGGCGTCAGTAACCACTTGGCACCCATATAATTGCTGAATTCTTCATAAGCTGAGATTGCGAGGTCGATTTGTGGCAACAACCAAATCAGTGCGACCATGGCAATCATCCGATAATCACGACGACGCGTGCCTGTTATTATGTTAAACAAATGAATCTCCTCCTTACATCTTCGAGACACGCACTAATTTTGCTAGTGCGCGGCTAGCAGCAACCGAACAATCAATGGTTTCACCATTACTGACCGTCAGCTGATGCAGCCGTTTATTGATCACAGTGATACAGGTCTGATTGACGACGATTGATTTATGACAACGATAAAAATTTTTATTGAGTGTCGCTGCCTGCTTAATCGTGCCATAGTACTCAAATTGTGCATTCGCCATATGAACGATCAACTTATGCGGAACCTGAGCACTTTCGATGAACAAGACCTCATCAGCACGCACGGACCGCACTTGTTCCCCAACTTTAAACTGGACGTACGCCGCTTGGTGGTGCTGAGACGACGTTAGTCTGGTTTGCGCTAAATTTAAAATTTGAATCAGACGGGCTTGTAGCGCTTCTGGCTCGTCTTTAATAATGAAATCCAACACTTCTAACTGATGCTTAAACGTCAAGGTCAGCATTTCAGCATGCGTCGTAATAAAGACGATTTTACAATTCACATCGACCTGGCGTAATTTTTGCGCCAACTCAATCCCATTCATCGGGGTGCCGAGTTCAATATCCAATAAATACAACCGTTGATGCTGGTTGTCGGCCTCTGCTAATATCGCTTGGGGGTCGGCCGTTGCCATGGCAATCCGCATATCAAGTTTTTCAATCATCAGGTAGCGGCGCACGATCGTTTGAATCTGTTCAAGTTGTTTGACGTCATCCTCACAAATATAAACATCAATCATCATGATCACCCAGTTTGACTGTGATTCTCTGGGTAAAGTGGTGTGCCGTTACCGCGGTGTCCAACATGTAAGCGGCGTGTTGGTCGATGATAGCCTGCAAATTGGTTAGCCCGAGTCCGCGACCGGGACCGTTCGTTGAGAAATTCTTGCGTTTTAATTGCCATAACGGCGGTAATTCCGTGTGAATGGTATTCCGCACCGCAAATACTAAGCCGTAATCATCAGTCATGATGGCCATTTCAATAACCGAATCAGGCTGGTGGGCGGTTGCCGTGACGGCATTATCCAGCACAATTCCCAGCGCGATGACGAGGCTGACCGGATCTGCGCCAACAGTCGGGACGGTTTCTCGACATTCGAAACGCGTCTTGGTCCCCGTTTCTTGGGCAGCGCTGAGTTTATTAAACACCAGACTCTTAATTTCTTTTACTTGTAACCGGCCCAGATCTTCTAACGCGTATTTTTCCGAAGTGAGTCGCGAATTGACGGGACGCAAAGCTTGGTAATAATATTTTTTCAAACCATCAATATCATCAGTAGCCAGGTATTCATCAAGCGACAACAACATATTCTGATAATCGTGCCGGAAGCGTCGTAGCTGATCATAATGGGCTTCCACTTCATCCGTATAACGGCCATTGCTGACCAATAATTCCTGCTGGTGCGTCAAAGTCGCCGTTTTAAGCTGCATTTGGTGATGTTCCCATTGTAACCAGATCACAATCAGGCTCACGGTCGTAAAGAAGACTAAGTCGAACAACACACCCGGACTTTTCGGATAATTACGACCGGTAAAATTAAGATATTCATAGACGATCAGTAAGGTGACGACGGCTAACACGGCCTCAGTAAGCTTAAACTGTTGTAGCCCCGGACCGGTCTTTTGCGGCCGATAAATCAGTGCTAACAACCCACCGACCGCAATTCCAAGTATTATCGTCAACCCGAGCTGCCAACTGGTCTGACCAATCATCTTAGCGAACAGTGCCGCAAAGTGACTCACAATCAACAGGATGAGGGTACACTCAAAACTCAGGACTACCGTCGCCTTGATGTCAATCACCTCTTGGTCTGGCCCGCCGATTAAAATCATCACACCCGGTACCAATAACATAATTGCAGTATTCGGCCACACGAATGCGGTGATGACCGCCCATACAATGAATCCACCGTCCCACCAATCGAATCGATACCGCTGCGTCACGATTTTGGCAAAAGCGCCTAACAAGAGCCCCTCAATAATAATTTCCAACTGTATCATCTGTACGCCTCCATTCTGTCGTCATCTCTTGCACTTGCTTACACCTATCTTATCAATTCCAGCCGGCAATCACTATTTTTATCGTAAAACCATCGTTTTTAATCATTATCGACTCATTTTTGAAGAACAGGAACAATCATGGCCAAGTTTAGTTGCAAGCGCACCATCAGCTCATCAACATAATGGCACTAGCCTAGTTTCGGCCAGTCCGCGAATCGACAAAAAAACAGCGATCTCTACTGAGCATCGCTGCAATTGTCCCCTTACTTGGCCGGGAATGTGGCAATAATCTTATAAATTGGGCCAAATTGGCTGAATTTTTGTTCGTATTCTGTTTCGACGTTGTCCTCAGGCGTTGCGACCGCGTGCAAGTCCAGCCAGACTTGTTCAAACTGCATGCCGAAGTTGTTCATACTCGTTAATGAGAACTCAAACAGGCCCCGGTTGTCGGTCTTAAACTCGATCTGGCCATTGGGCTTCAGCACTTCTCGATAGCCAGCCAGAAACGACTTGTAGGTCAAACGCCGTTTTTCATGACGCGACTTCGGCCATGGATCAGAAAAGTTCAAGTACAGGCGGTCGACTTCATGGGGTTCAAAAAATGCCGTCACTGCCTGGCCATCAGCGTGCGCCAACTGCAGATTTGGTAAGGGTTCTTCAACCAACTTCTTCAAAATAATGGCGATCACCGAAGTTTGAATTTCAATGGCCACGTAATTAATTTCTGGGTGGCGTTTGGCCATTTCAATAATAAATTGACCTTTGCCGCTCCCCACTTCAATCTGTAACGGTTGCTGCTTGGCAAAGCGACTCTGCCACTGACCTTTCAATTGCGTCGGGTCCTCAGTAATTAGTTCGGGATGGGCCGCAATCAATTTGGGCGCCCATGGTTTGTTTCTGACACGCATAACGTTGACTCCTTCTTAAGCTTAATTCAGTAAAATAGCCGCGAATTCCGACTGGGACTCGCGGCTATCGGTAACTTGTCATTATACTTCGTACTGCGATAGTTCTTCTAAAAAGATGATTTCATGGTTCATCTGATGATACTGGTTCCGATAATAATTGTCCTTGATATTCAACAACAAATTAATCTTGGCATACCACACGACCCGTGTTCGTAGTGCGGTGGTCATCGTCTCGCCGTAAGCACTAAACCATTGTTGCCAGTCCTTGAGTGGAATATATTCGCACAACAAGAGACTAATATCTGATGCTGGATCGGCAAAACGTGCGGAATCCCAGTCAACTAAATAGAGCTGCTGGCGATCAGATAACAACCAATTCTTATGGTTGAGGTCCCCATGACAGACCCGATATTTTGCAACGGGGAGGCTTGGCAAAGTTCCTTTTAATTCTTCTAGGACCCGTGCCATCAGCGGGTGATGTCTCAAATCATCAGGTAAATCTTGTAAGTATTGTTGAATAAAATCTTGTGGTCGAACGCTCTGACCACCGACTTTTCTTAACATCCGGTGAAGCAACTCGGAATTGTGCACACGTGCCAATAAATGCGCCACATCAGGCAGCCGCATTTGTTGCTTCGTTAAAGTTTGACCGTTTAGCCACTCTTGGGCCGTCAACGTATCCCCACTTGAGATTCGTTTCGTCCAGATCAATCGCGGGGTAATTTCTTCCATCGACAGCGCCGCTAGGAACGGCGAGGCGTTTCGTTTTAAGAACAATCGTTGGTGATTTTTTTTGCCCATGAAAGCCTTATTCGTATTCCCATATATCGGATAAACGTCCCAGCCATCATCAAGTTCGAAATCCATCAGCCCCACTCCTCTCAAAATTTATTTAATGTCACATTATCATTTCACTTAACATGATTATTTCACTTAACAATCACATTCTATAGACGAAAACCGCATCCGTCAAGTCCTTTTTAACCCTTGATACACCAAGGTTTTAAGCTAATCTAACTTTCAGATACCAAGTAACTAAGAGATAGATTTCAATGACGTTGATTACCGCTAAAATGCCTACCTGAGCTAACGGTGCGTTGCTTATCCAAAACGCCACTAAAAAGATAATTCCGGTCAGTCCCAAGACGTTTCGCAAGAGCCGCTGGAAGTTTTGCAGACGTTGTTTCGTCGTTAACGGATAAATGTGCGTAAAAACTATATTATCGTATTGCTTGTAAAACGGCAACAATTGGAACCCAATCAAATAAATAAAGAGCACGTCTAATGCCATTGCTAGCCAGCCATGGCCGCTGAAATACAACAGTATCGCGCCAATGACGGTCAGGCGAACCACCAATCCACTAAATTCGGTACCACGTAACATGCCGCGGGTATACAAATAGCCAAAGGCGTGTTGTTGGTCGCGCGGTAACCATTTGAGTAACCAATCTAAATACCGACGCCGTTTGACACTGCCCTGGACCATTGGCACATCCGTGAATAAATTAAAGAAGCGGTAAATACCCAGCATACGGTTGGCCTCGGCCTTGATATCATCCCGCCAAGCAATCACGGTTGTCGGCCAAAGTCGTTGATGTAGCAAACGTTGTCCGGCCGCTACCACTAGTGCAAGCACCAGGCTGAGCCATGGCGTGATCAGCAGACCGAGTGCAAGCACGACTAACGCCAATGCCCAATTGCCCAGCTGCAGCCAACGCCGCAACTTCAGCGGGATTTGGTACAGACGCGTCACACTTAACGTTAGTTGCGCATCCTTGAGCGCAAGCTGTGTCACGAGCAGTGCCAATAACGACCAACCGGTAATCTGATCGACAATCATCAACAGCGGCACGGTCAGTCCAACCAAAACAACTTGCACGAGTTGGGCCAGCCACCAACTGTAGCGCCAGGCGCGAACGAGATAGTCATGCACATCGTGTTCGCGCGGTAACAGGAACACCGTGTCGGCCGGTTCTAGCAGCGTCGCCACGTGATTCAGCCCCAAGCCAGCCCATAATATGAAGCCTAAGACGTACACGAGCCAAGTACTTTGTGGTCCGAGCGTCTTCAACCAGTTGGAATAGGCCAACCCAAGACCACCGACAAAAAACATCAGGGCAATAACGAAGTGGTCATTAAAGACCAGCCGTAAGTAGCGCAGCATCCGTCGCAAGTGTTGCTGTAACCGGGTTTGAAATAACTCACTCATCGCGGGTCACCCCGGTCAATGAAAGGTAGATGTCATTCAATGATTCACCCGCATCCGGATAATTAGCTTTGATTTCCGCGAACGTCCCCTGCGTTTGAACCTCACCCGCATGTAGCAGGACAAACTTATCACACGCTTTTTCGGCCGTATCCAGGACGTGGGTCGACATCAAAACTGCCGCACCCTGTTGCTTCACGTCCGCAATCAGCGCTAATAAATCATGAACGGCTAAGGGGTCCAGCCCTAGAAATGGTTCGTCAATGATGAACAGCTTGGCGTCCGTAATGAAGGCGCAGACAATCATGACCTTTTGCTTCATCCCCTTAGAAAAGTTAGCTGGAAACCAGTCTAACTTATTCGCTAACCGGAAAGTTTTGAGCAGGTCGTTTGCGCGTTGCCATGCCTTGGTCTGGTCCAAACCATAGGCCAACATCGTCATTTCTAAATGTTCTTTGAGTGTTAATTCTTCATATAAGATGGGTGTTTCAGGGATATAAGCGATCTGCCGCTTATACGCTTGTGGGTCTTGGGCAAGCGTGACACCGTTGAGACTGATGGTCCCCTTCATCGGCGTTAACAAACCAATAATATGGTTAATAGTTGTTGACTTACCAGCCCCGTTTAATCCAATCAAACCGACCAGCTCGCCTGGTTTGACTTCAAAACTGATATCTTTTAGGACGGGAATTTGCGAATACCCACCAACTAAGTGCTGTACCGCTAATGCCATTACGTTAACCTCTTTCTGTGTTGGTATAAGTGTTCCTATTATAGCATAGCTCCGGCTGGAATCCGTGCTGGAGTCATTCAGACGAATCGTCTTTAAAGAAAATTCAGCATTTTCGCCCACCACGCCATCGTGTTTTGATTGCAGTCGCGCCGATAGTGTATAATGAACCCAACTAATAAATAAAGAAGGTTATCATATGACAGCTTTTGAACCAAAACTCGATGACGATTGTATCTTTTGTAAAATTATCAAAGGTGATATTCCAAGCTACACGGTATACGAAGACGACATGGTCAAAGCTTTTCTTGATATCTCTCAAGGGACGCCCGGCCATACGTTAGTCGTTCCTAAGACCCACGTCGCTGACATCTTCGGCTATGATCGTGACCTGGCTAGCATCGTTTTTGCACGGATTCCTGAAATTGCGCGGGCAATCAAGGCTTCTGACGAAAACATCATTGGCATGAACATCGTTAACAACAACGGTGCGGTCGCTTATCAATCCGTCTTCCATTCGCACTTCCATCTGATTCCACGGTACAGCGATAAGGATGATTTCCGGATGATTTTCAAGGATAACGCTAAGAAATATGATGAAACGGACTACACGCGCCTTCAGAATGCCATCAAATCTGAATTAGCACACTAACCGAGGAGGACGCCCATGGCAAAATTTATTCGCAACAGTCTGATTGGCTTAGGCCTCAGCGCTGCCGCTTACATGCTGGTCAATCAGAAGACGCCCAAAGCGGTGTATCATGACATCAAAAGTTACGTCCAAGACGTCTTAGATGCTGCCGACAACTTACAAGATGCCCGTGAAGAATTCAGTGATGCCCAATCGGACCTCAGTGTTCAAATGGCCCATGCTGCTGAAGTGTTCGATGATATTCAAACGGAACTCGACAAGTTTCAGTTTCAAATCGAACCCCACGTGGCGATTATGAAGAAACGCGCGGAACATCTGCAGTCGACTTTAGACCGACTGACTGGCGATGATACTGACCCTCATCAGCAGTCCTAAACCTGAATCGTGAAACCCTAATTGCTGGTTTCACGATTCTTTTGTTTGGTATCCGAACAAGCTGGTTTCGTTTAAATTCACTGACACATTAGGTAAACTTTATGAAGACGCTGTGAAATCTCTGAATATTTTGTAAAGATTTCCATATGCCTGCAGAAGCTTTCATAGTTATGGTATAGTAGTCTGTGAAGTCTGCTGATGCAGAACGATTTCAAGAATAGGATGTGTTTTAAGCATGAAGAAATGGCTCATTGCCCTTGCTGGTGTCTTACTAACCTTCACCTTGGCTGGTTGCGGTAGCAAGACCGTTGCAACAACTTCCGGTGGTAAAATTACCGAAAGCCAATATTATAGTAGTATGAAGGGTACCTCCTCTGGTAAGCAAGTCTTACAACAAATGATTTTGAACAAGGTGCTTGAAAAGGACTACGGCGACAAGGTTTCAACGAAACAAGTTACGAAGCAATACAATACTTACAAGTCACAATACGGTAGTTCATTCTCAACAGTCTTAACCCAAAATGGTTTGACGACCAAGACCTTCAAGGAACAATTACGTTCTAACTTACTATTGAAGGAAGCCGTTAAAGACAAGGTTAAAATCACTGACAAGGCTTTGAAGAAACAATGGAAGTCTTACGAACCTGAAGTGACTGTTCAACACATCTTAGTTGCTAAGAGCGCCACTGCTGACAAAGTCTTAGACGCCTTGAAGAAGGATTCTAGCCAAGCCAACTTCACGAAGTTAGCTAAGAAGTATTCAACTGATACGACCACTAAGAACAAGGGTGGGAAGTTAGCTGCCTTCGATAACACGAACACCAGCTACTCATCTAAATTCTTGACCGCCGCATTCAAGCTGAAGAACGGTGAATACACCACTTCTGCTGTTAAGACTAGCAACGGTTACGAAATCATTCGGATGATCAAGAACCCTGGTAAGGGCAAGATGTCTGATCACACTGCCGAATTGAAGAAGCAAATTTGGGACAACGACATGAGCGACTCAACTGTCTTACAAAACGTTGTTTCTAAAGTGCTTAAGGGTGGGAATGTTTCAATCAAGGATAGCGATTTGAAGGATATCTTATCGTCATACCTCTCAACCTCATCTTCATCAAGCTCTAACTAATTTTTAGCTTATTAAACCACCCGGACCTGTTTAGGTTCGGGTGGTTTTTTTGTGTGCTGACTTCAATTGAAAAGCTGATTGGCAATGATTATGCGTCGTGCTAGTTATTCTTTAGCACAAGAGATGATAAGATCATGCCACCGCTTGGCGTACTGTTCGTCAGCCAGTGAGCTCCCTACTCCGACTTCCAGGGCTTCTGCTCCTTAGTCGACTATGCAGGTTTTGCAAATGTTCAATACTGTTGACGGTTTCTAGAACTAAAATACGAATAAAGTAACTTAAAAATTATTGAAAATCAGTCTCAAAGTGATTGCTAAAACGACTGTTTACTATGAATCAATATCCAGTCCACTAAAAAGTTGGGTCCACACATGTCTGCCTTTCGAATACAATCCAGGCTGGAAGGTATTCTGGGCAAGGCCAAGTATTTTCAGAGTGTGAGGTTCGGACGGGTTGGGACTGAGGATTAGCCTAGCTAGAGCGTTAAGCGGCAAACTTCCGCTTGGCGTTCTGGCGTAGCTAACCGGAAGTCCCTGTCTGACCCGAACACGTTTCGTCCATATCGCAGCCAGCGTGAAAGACCAGTATTTAAGACGTGGGTTGTCGGCTTAAATCTGTGTCCACCACGTTCCGGTCATTGCCCAGAATGCCTGGAAGCTGTTGTAGGACGCGTCTATCCATTAGTTTTATACTAACTCGCATTGTTTCCAGCGGTCCTAAGCTGGCTGCTTTTGAACTTAACAATTGGCATGATTTAATCATCTGTAGTGCTAATGATTAGTTCATTCTAAGGACGCTATTTTTTTGATTTCGGTATCGTCGCACGCTGTTAATCCAACAAGACTTGCAGATGAAGTTCCCCCACTCTCCTCGCAAGTAAACAGTGCGCTGCCTTCAGTCTGTCGCCTTGGCAAGATAACGCCTTGCTAAGTCGTGCCAATCAGCAACATGCATAACGCTAGCTGGATTCGGATGGTTTATGCTAATCTAATGTCAACGATACGCTACAAGTAATATTCTGGCCGGAATTTTATTATCGTTACTGTATGTTGATTGATGAGCGCAGGCACGAACAGCAAAAAAAGGAGCGAGCTATCATGAAAAAAACAGTGATTACGGCAACCATGCTGCTAGGCTTACTGGGAACCCCTGCCATTACGGCGAATGCTGCATCCAGTGCGAACACGAACACTACTCTAGAATTGACTGAAAACACGGGTCCAACCGTTCCAGTCGACCCAACCAATCCAACGAATCCCCAAGATCCAGACGATCCAGATAACCCCGCCACCGGTAATACCGGAGCCTTAACGTTAGACGTTGCACCTAAAACCTTTAACTTTGGTTCCGTTCAAACGTATGCGGCCGAACACACTTACAAGGCCGTTGCGACGGGCAGTGGCTATCAATACTTGCAGGTCACTGATAATCGTGGGACTGACGAGCAAGGCTGGACAGTGACCGTCGAACAGGACCAAGATTTAACCGAAACCAGTGGTGATGCCTCACACGTCTTAACTGGAACGACTATTCACGTGCCTGCCGGGACTGCCCGTAACAGTTTGGCAACTGATCCGACCGCCGCTGACTCAAATCTGAATGCGACGGTCGCCAACGTTACCAATACCAGTGGCGCAGTGACCGTCTTCAGCACGACTGCGGCAGAGAATGCAGGAAAAGGCACATCGGTAAAAGCCTGGGATCCAACTGATGTCACGTTGACCATTCCTAAGAATACTGCCAAACCAGGAACCTACACGAATACGTTGACTTGGACGTTGACCGCCAACGTTTCAAGTTAGCACAAGGAGGGATGGCCCATGTTCACCCGTGTTAGCATCCGCGTTGGACTGGTTGTCCTGGGGCTAGTTCCTATTGGATTGACCGCCACGGCAGCAACTACGACTGGTACCGTGACTTTTCAAGATGACACGAGTGCCACTGCCCCTGTCGACCCAACGAGTCCCAACATCCCATTAACTCCGGCTGACCCCAATAACCCTGCAACTAATAATACGGGGACGTTGACGCTGGACGTTGCGCCCAAAAGTATTGACTTTGGGACGGTCACGACTTCCAATGCTGCCAAAACTTACAATGCAACTGGAACCTATTATCAGTACTTGCAAGTTTCAGATAAACGCACCACTGCCAACGGTTGGCAAGTCAATGTTAAACAGGATCGCACGTTAACTAATGATAGTAATAATCACGTGCTCACTGGCGCGGTGATTCATTTGCCAAAAGGGACCCCACGTAATTCCTTAAATGAACCCGCGTCAGCCACCGATGCCAACCTTGTCACTAACTCCGTAAGCGTTTCCAATTCCGACCAAGTTGTTTTTAACGCGGCAAATCTCGCCAGTGTCGGAAAAGCCACTTCGACCACCACTTGGAACGCGAACGCCGTCACCCTATCCATTCCCAAGCTAACTGCTCGCGTTGGTAACTATACGAACAGTCTAGTCTGGACGCTAGTCGCCGCGACCACCAACTAGGAGGGTATCATGAAAAAGTTAATGTGCTTATTCGGCGTAATCGGTGGCTTGGTTTTCATGAGTCTCACCTCAGGACAAATCCAGGCCGCCGATGCCAATGCCGAAGTTCAATACAGTGTGAATAAAATCAATCCTGGTCAAGAAGTTGATGCCAGCAGTCCCTTTTTCGACTTGAAGGCCAAGGCGGGAACGACACGTCAAATTCAAGCGCGTATCTACAACCCAACCGACAAGGAAATTACCGTCAAGACCCGTTTGCTGACCACCTTCACGAACGACTCAGGTCAAATTGCCTACACCCAAACGGCGAAACGATACGATCCAAGTTTAAAATATCGTTTTGATCAAATCGCCAGTCTAGCTCGTGGCTCTGACAAGGTCACCGTCCCTGCCAAAAGTAATCGCGTCGTGAGGGCGACTATCAATATCCCGAAGAATTTTGATAACGGGGTCATCTTAGGCTCATGGTATTTCGAAAAGACGGGACAAGGCACCAACACTGCCACTAAAGGGGTCAACATTAACCAAAAGTACAGTTACGCTTTAGCCGTCAAACTAACGGCTAAAGAAATTGCACAACCCAAACTGACTTTAGGCAAAGTCACCCCCGGATTACGCAACTACCGCAAAGTCATCCTCGCAACGATTCGCAACCCAGAACCTGCCGTGGTTTCTAAGTTGAAACTGACCACCAAAGTCACGAAAAAAGGAAGCACCAAGGTCCGCTACCAGAATAAAAGCGACCACTTGATCATGGCACCGAACTCGAGCTTCACTTACCCAACTTTCCTGGATGATCAAAAGATGCGCGCTGGCGACTATACGTTGACTGTCACCGCGACCACCACTGACTCAAAGTGGTCTAAGAAGACTTGGCGCTGGACTCGCGACTTTACGATTACGAGCGAACAAGCCCGTCAAAATAATCAAAAAGCCAAAAACGATCCAGCTGCGCCAATCAGTATCTGGTGGTATGTCTTAATCGTCGTGGTCATTGCGGGCTTATCTGCCGGAATCGTCTATTTCATCATGAAACGTCACCATCATGACGCTTAATGATTGCAAGCAACTTTCAATTTGAGACCCGAGGAGGTTACCATTATGGCGCAATTTAAGCAGCTGGTTTTGGTGTCATTGGGCATCGGACTAGCCCTCGCTGGTGGTTGTCGGAGTCCCGACGCCCACGCGGCGACAACTACTCAGACGACCGTGAGACTATCTGACTGGCAAACGGGGACTGATCTGACTAACTTTCAGCACCCACATCCCAATCAATATCTGGCGGTACCCAATGTTATCGCAACGGCTAATCAACAAGCCTCAACCCATGCACCGCACCAGACAAGGCCGCGCGCCTTATCAATACTACCGCAAACTGATGAAGCCCATCAATTTCTGGCCTGGTTAGGGCTGGTCATTGCGGGCTTGACCGGCTGGCTGGTATGGCTCAAACAACGCCGAAGGGAGTGATTCATTTGCATCGATTACGCCAATCAGTGACTGCTTGGCTCGGATTGCTGATTCTCTTGATGGGCCTGTTCGTTGTGAACGGGGGTGCCATCTATGCAACCGCGACCACAACGGCCACCCCACTTAAATTTCAATCGGCCCCAGAAAAATTAGTTGTCGACCAAGCATTCACGATTCAACTCACTTTACAGGATCCCCAGGGGCAGCAAATCGTGGTCACGATTCCCGAGGCGCTCACTGTCAATCAAGAGCAAACGCGCAAAGCCAACAAACAAGCCCTGGCCGACCTGGAGTTTGATGAACAGCAACGCCGCTTGACCTTGACCGTCTCAGATTCATCACCCACTAGTACTTTTGATTTGGTACTGACTGCTCGCGAGGCTAAATCCTACCGATTGACTGCCAAGGCGCTGATTAGCGGACCACCGTTAGCTGCAGTGTCTGATAGCACCGACTCAAGTGCGGATAAGTCGATGACGCAAACCATCACGGCCGAACCACTCACTTTCACGGTGACGCCTGCCAGTACCGAAACATCGAGCCAGCCATCCGCCGACGTCAATCTTGAGACTTCCAACGATGCACAGGCGGATGATAACAGTTCAAGTGCTGATTCAGCGCAAGTGTCAACCGAGGATGAATCAGCACAGGATAACGAAACTGATGATACCCAAGGGGCCGACTCGTCATCCCAAGTTGCCAGTGAATCCAGCACAATTGCTAACAGTGACACTGAACTTGATCGCGCTAAAGCATCGGATTCGTCAGTAGCCACTGATGAGTCGTCACCAACAACCAAGGCAGCTGATTCAAAAAAAACGAGTGACATTGCAGCCACAGCAATCGTAGTTAACCCAGATGGGAGCACCACCGTTTCAACTTACGATGACTTAAAATCAGCCTATACGAATACTGCCGTCACGACGATTAAATTAGGGGCATCGATTACCCACACTTCAACCAGCGCAACAGAACTGGGCACACGCACGACCAGCCTCACGATTGATGGTCAAAACCACAGCCTTGATCTGGGTATCGGGAACTTCACGCTTGGTACCACATCCACCGCCCAGACGATGACACTAAAAAACTTTGCGAGTATTCGCGGGGCAATCGCCAGTGGAACCAGTAGTGGCGGTGCGGCTGGCCTTATCCAAAGTGGGGTTGACGCTGGCACCAATGCCGGTGGTGCCCGTTGGACAATTACAGTCGCCGACCTGATTACCACTAGTGACGTCTATCGGCTCGTCAACGCGCCAGGTAATCAAGTCAACGTCAGCGGTTCTGTCACTGCTACGACCGTCGCCGAAAACATGATTACCGGTGGCATGACTTTTGCCGCTAGTAGCACCTATGTTGGTCGCAAAGCCAGCAGTAGTGCTGCAAATAAGGCGTTCTTCAACTTTACCGCAACCAGCACGGTCGGTACTGGGAACCGGAAAGTCAACATTGGGAGCGCAGCCAATGTCAACTTGTTGGGAAGTACGTCGGATGCGATGCGTGGGATCTTCTATGATCAGTATGATGCCGTCAACGTGGAGACAAACGCGATACTAACGGCTAAGATGTATGGTAATGTTTATCGCGCAGAGACTGCCAACACCTTCACCGCCAACGCTGGTAGTAAGGTTACGTTTAAAAACCTAGCCACCACCAGTAGTAATGCCCTCTACTACGTCACACCGCTGATTCCCCTTGGTAATAACAGTACGTTTACGGTCACTGGCGGTGAATTGTACATTACCAGTAGTGGCTCGGCCCCAATCTTCGGCGGCTACATGTCCGGTTTGAGCGTTCTGCTAGATTCACCGAAGGCCTATGATATTAAAAATACGGACTTTGCGCTCCTCGTTCAAACCGGCTCCATTGTGGAGACCACCATCAAGAGTTTCAAAATCACGAATAGTAACCTCAGTATGTGGTCATTATCACTACTGAACCTGCTGAGTGCGAGTGTGACCTATCAAGGGATTACCGCAATTGAACAAAACGGGGCCCTGATTACGAACAGCGGAAGCGTCTTACCTGGACTGCTCACCTTCTCCGCTGCCCGTCGAATTGCGAACACCCTCGCATTACCCACGGTCCAATTCAGTTCACCGTATACGAGTGATTTGAACGCTCAGCTCGTGACCAATGCGGATAAAAAGGTTCGTGTTCGCGTCATTACCGGTTATACTGAATCGAACGGCGCACAAACACCGGTCTATGCAGGTGCTGGGACTGCCACCGTCAAATTGACGGATGATCAGGGTGCAACGCAAACTGGCACGACCGACAGCAGTGGTTACGTCAACTTTACTTTAACCCACTTTCCAACGGCTGGTGCGACCATGACCGCTCAGGCCACGACCACATACACTTCTGACCCTGTCACGATTACCGTGCAAGATAAAACACCGCCAGATCCAGTGACGGTTAAAGACGGCAAAATTGTTGCGGATCAAAAGACGATTCAAAGTGGTTCTACAACGACGGCGGGTCACACACTGCGTTATACGGTCAACGGAACTGCCGCTACTGATAGCAGTGGCAAGGCCATTACAGCGACTGCTGCCAGTGATGGAAGCTGGTCGCTCGCAACACCAGCAACAAAATTGAAAGCTAACGATGTCGTTCAGATTTTTGTCAAAGATGGTGCCGGTAACGAAAATCCCGTCACTAGTACCACGTATCATGACGCCACGTTTGCCGCTGCAACGCAATACACCGTTGCCCCGGCGATTGGTCCGACTGCCCCAACTGAGCCTGAACAACCTGGTACGACCAATACCAGTGGTCAGGAAAACAGTGGCACTGGCAACACGGGGGAACTGCGTCTGGATTATGCCCCGAGCCAGTTTAACTTTGGCAACGTCACCACGAGCATGACAGCCAAAACCTACGCTGCTCAGCCAATTAACGGAGTTGCCAAACAATGGCTCCAAGTTTCAGACAACCGGTTAGCCACTCACGGTTGGACCGTCACGGCCCGTCAAGATGTCCCCTTCACTAGCACCAGCGGTCATCAGCTCACGGGGGCGGCGTTACGAATTCCTGCTGGCCAAACTTATAATGAACGTGCCAGTGGCCAACTTAAAAGTTACGCCGTTAGCCTCACAACCGCTGAACAACCCGTCTTCGCGGCACCTGCAACTGCCAACATTGGTAAAGACATTTCAACCAACGTGTGGCAGCCTACCCAAGTGCAGCTGACGGTTCCCGGCAACACCGCTAAAGCGGGACAGAGCTATAACACGACTGTTACTTGGACGCTGACTGCAACTGTTACAAACTAATATGATGTATAATCCTGACTACCACAGCTTGAAAAGGCTCGGCAACGTTCACCCTAGTGAGTGTTGCCGAGCCTTTTTGGATGCCAATCAGCGTTTAGTCTCCAAATTTGGACGCAAACGCCGTAAAACGCTCCTCTAATAATGGGCGATTCAATATCTGTTGCCACCAATCAGTTGCGACTGGAATTGCAGGATGACCAGCCGCCGCTAATGACGCCGCAATCGTTGCAATGGTGTCAGTATCGCCCCCAAAGTTAGCAGCCGCGAGTACCGTCTCTCGAGGTGTTTCATAATTCAACGCCAACCAGCACGCCGCAAGCAGCGTATCCACCACATAACCGGTGTTGCGAACATCTGCCCGACTAGTCTGTTTGAAATGAGACGAGAACAACGGCTGATAGGTGTTAAGTTCACTCAAAAGCGCTGGGGCTTTAATCGTCGCAGCTAATAACTGGTGTACTTCGATGAGTGCCTTTGATAACTGCTGTCCCTGATGAAGTGCATGTAAGAGCTCACAATAAATCAGACTAGCCATGATTGAGCGAGGATGCCCATGCGTCACTGCTGTATAACGACGAACCCGAGTCAACCGATGTGCGATACTCGAATCTGACTGCAACGCAGTCCCCAGTGGCGCCATCCGCATCAGTGCACCATTGCCATTCGCGTTAAGCGAGCAATCGCCGCACTGAACCGCTGGTAATTGATTGATGGCAAAATCACGAATTGCATGGGCGCAGGTACGGCCTATATCAAACATTTCGCCACGTGGCGTGTCCGTTCCAAATCGCATGTACGATTCGAAGCGACACATCAAGTCATCGTAGTCGCCATCGACAACTAAATTTTCAACCATCGCTAGGCTCATCGAAGTATCATCGGACCAAGTTCCAGCGGGTTGTTGCCAATACTCGCTAGCAATCATCGTTGTTATTGGCGAATAAGTATCCCGCTCATGATTTTCAGCGGGCAATCCCAGCGCATCACCGACGACTGCCCAACGTAACTCGTTAATAATTGCTTGTCGTTGCATTTTAGTCAGTCCCCCATCTGTCAATCTGCTTTTATCCATAAATTTGTCGTTAACCACGCGTTGTGCTAGTTATTCTTTAGCCTTAAAGATGGTTAAATCATGACAAGTTGGCGTCCTGTTCGTCAGCCGATGCGCGCCTTATTCCGACTTCCGGGGCCGGCTGACAACGCTGGAACAGGGCGGACATCGATTTGAACTCACGCAGAAGCCCACTGCGCAATTTCAAATACGAGTCTTCTTCTAGCCCGGGAAGGCCACCCGGACAAGAAGAATTTCGCCCTTGAGCATTGTCAGCCAGCCCCTCCAGTCGGGAACCCGCTCGAATGGCGGATGAACGGCCACCTATCTGGGTACAATTGGCCACTGAATATTAGGAGACAGGTCCTTCGAGCAACCTTTTTTAATCGATATTGATGCTGCTTTATGACATTTTGGTACTGAGAAGATTACTGAATATGATCGCCGGATATTAGTCTTGAATTTTATCGATAAAATTACTTCCGTTTAGAATTAACGACATTGCTATCTCAAACGACTAGAGAAAATTCTGACAAGTTCAGTCAAGCTGCTTGTCAGAAGCCTTAAAGCATGGGTAAAAAGTTAACTATTGTTAGAACTAGTCTGACAGTTCAATATCAAAATTCCCGTGTACCAAGGAACCAACGACTAATTCAATAAAAAGTTGAGTACGCACAGGTCTGCCTTTCGAATACCATCCCAGGCTGGAAGGTATTCTGGGCAAGGCCCAGTGGTGAAATTTCACTTAGCAAGCGTCCTTTGCTTGGTTAGTGAAAGACCAGTATTTAAGACGTGATTTGTCGGCTTAAATCTGTGTCCACCACGTTCCGGCCATTGCCCAGAATGCCTGGAAGCCGGCCCAGGACGCTTCCACAACAGCAAGTTTACGCTAAGTCGCACTTCTTCCAGCGCGTCTCAGCTGGTAGCACTTGAACTTAAAATTTGTCATGCTTTAACCATGAATCATGACAAATTAACTAGCACAATGCGTAGTTAACCATATTGTTCTAACACATCGTAATCTGCCGGTTATTCACAATAATCTTACCTTCCATAGCTAACTGCTTAAATTGACGGCTGAGCGTCTCCGGCGTAATTCCCAAAATATTGGCGAGTTCCTTCTTTTTAAGCGGTAATTCAAAGACGACTTGTCCAGATTCCACCGCAACATCGCGCAAATAGGCCATCAGACGGTCCTTTGCATCCAATAGATCACGGCGCATCTGATTTTTCTCAACTTCAATCAATTGGTTGCCAAAATTGTTGATCATCGCTAACGATAAACTGGCTGATTCTCCGAGTAACTGCTGAAAATCGGCGTACTGAATCGAACAAACCCACGCATCACTAGTCGCTTGAATGTAACCCTGATTTTCATGCGGTGCGAATAACCAGCGCTGACCGACCACATCCCCAGTATGTAGTAAGTCAATAATTTTTTCCTTGCCATTATCGGCTAACGCATAAACTTTGGCCGTCCCCTCGTCCAAAATCAGCATCCCTTCTTGGTGGTCCAGCGGTTGTCGGATCAGTTGGCCCTTTTGAAAAAACTTGCGATGGTGCGTCACTGTAATCAATTTAGTTTTAATCGTTGGTGACAGCGGCGCGAAAAGTGGCGAGCGACTAATACAATCCATTTTTGAGTGCATAAATTTTCCTTTCTTGACATATATCAATTTTAATAAGCTTAGAATAGCATATAATGGACTTATAATGAAGAATTGGAGGAATCATTCATGACTAAAAAATACGTTGCTAACATCGTACCACTAAACGCAGAAGGCATTGGAACGGCACCCCATGGAACTGCCACCTTTGTTGAAGACGGTGACCAATTACACGTGGCGATTGAAATGTTTGATACACCTGCAAATACGCAACACTGGGAACATTTCCACGGTTTTCCAGATGGTAAGGCGGCCCAAATTGCCACGATGGCGCAGGATGCCAATCATGACGGATTTGTCGACTTGCCAGAAACTGAACCAGTCTCAGGGACAACGATGGTACCATTTGACAACGCCCCACACCACATGGACGTGCCAAATGATAACTACCCAGTCGCTGACGCCCAAGGCCACTTTGCCTACGAAATCGACGTGCCATTAGCTGATTTACAAGCAAAGTTCAAGGAAGTCTTTGGCACCGATGATTTGGAACTCGACAAACGGGTCATCTACATTCACGGCGTCCCACAAGACTTGGCTTTACCAGCCACCGTTGCCGGTGAAGTTGGCGCCTACGATGCACATGTCACCTTACCAATTGCGGTTGGGAAGATTGAAGTCGCAGACTAAACTAAAATTTGAAGTAAGCTAAAACATAATGACCGGATGATCCTATCACATGACAGGTTCATCCGGTCGTTATTTTTATTGCTTTTGACTATCAACGGAAGCCTTGAAAACGCGAAATCGATTGACGATTATGCTTCCGACTGGCGAAGCACGTCTGTTAATTGTTGCCGAAAAATTGGCGTCCAGATATTCCGATAGCCTAATCGGGTTGGATGAGCGTCGTCGACCATTGCCAATGGCTGGGCGCGATTTTCAGCTTTGACCACTGGATCTTGCCAGAGGTCAATAATCGTGAAGTGCCACTTTTTTTGTAAGACTTTCAATTGCTGCACTAATTTACCATAATTCGCATCGTGTTTTCGCACACAAGTGAAGAACACGATTGGAACCGCCCAATGCTGTTGAACATAGGCCACGATTGTTTCAATCGCTCCGAGCGTCGTCGTTTCGTCAAAGCCGTGGCGCTGTTGTCCACCCGTAACTTGTCCCATAGCCTTATCATGCCGCCCATCATTGGTTGAGAGTTGGCAGACAAAAGCGTCCAATGGTTGGGTCACTGGAATCCGATGATAGAGCCGCTGCACATAACTATCTGGTGCGTTACCTGCTAAAGTGGTGCCGCTCACCGCTTCCTTGATGGCAATCACGCCATCCGTTGCGACGAGATAATCGACGAAGGAATCTTCCAGTGCACCCGCACCAGCCGTAATTGACGAACCCAGAAATGCGATCCGCCGACCCATCAACGGTGACTTGGGATTCAAGGTTTGATGGCTGGGGGCGTAACTAGGCAAATTGCCCGCAATCAACCGCCCCACCATCGTCTCACGCTGCAACTGCTTATTCACCGTTCCAACCTTGATTGCCGCCTGCAACAACTGCTTACGAATACTCATCTCGTCCGCCTCCTGCATTTCCAACGTGTTTGCAATACGTTGCTTACTCAACTACTGTAGCACATTCAGTTGCGTTGATGTTAGCTATGGCTACTGTAAATCGTTGTAAATCACAAGTCATCAATTTGGTTGGCAGAGTTATCATTCGCTACCAGCAGTGCGGTCAGAAATTGGCCTCGTGTAGCCGTTAAATAAACGCAACCTTTCTTGATTCAATACCATTGCAATACCACGATTCAAAACTTTTTATATGTGCAACAATCCGAGACCTCATCAGTTACCAAGAGATCATGATTTGATGCCAATCCATCAAAACTGTGATACGTATTCTTTGAAACAACTAATTCACTCCCAGTTATTAATCATATATGATTTTCTGAAATACAGTTAGTTAATTGAACAACCCAACTTAGAAAACATCTCCTAAACAACAAGCTTCTCATTACTGCCATCATTAAAGGTTACCCGTGGTCTTTGTTAATCGTATATACTTTTCAATAATAATGTGATAAGTTAAAGTATATAAACACAACAGATTCAGGTACCAACGGGGGGAACCATGGAACAAATCAACGTTATTATTCCGGCACTAAATCCCGATAAAAAGCTGATTGCTTTGATTCGGGATTTTATTGACGCGCCGGAACTAATGCAGAAAATTCGAGCATTCATTATTGTGGACGATGGCAGTGACAGCGATCATCAACCGATTTTTACACAATTAGAACAGCTACCTTTAAATAACCTAACAATTTTACATCACACACACAATCGCGGTAAGGGGGCCGCATTGAAAACTGGCTTTCAGTATGTCGAGGCACACTTACCAACCGTTTCCGGAGTTGCAACGATGGATTCTGATGGTCAGCACACCGTTGCAGCACTTGCAAGCTGTGTCGCGACATTCAGTCGACAGCCACAACAGTTGGTCATTGGCGTTCGGCACTTTACCAACGCGGTCCCCTTTCGTAGCCAGTTCGGCAATCTGCTGACCAGTGGCCTCGTCCGTTTGTTGACTCATCAGAATATTTCCGATACGCAGACTGGTTTGCGTGTGATTCCAATCAGGTACATACCAGCATTGATTCGATTTCCGGGAGACCGGTTTGAATTTGAATTTGATATGCTACTGCAAGCTAAAAAGTACCAGATTAAAGTCATCGAACAGCCGATTCCGACGATTTATCTAGATGGAAATTCATCTTCCCATTTTCGTGTTATTCGGGATTCGATTGCGATTTATGCGCGCTTTTTTAAATTTGCTGCGAGTGGCCTCATCTCTTTTGTGGTTGACATCAGTCTGTTCTATCTCACACTTTTTATTCTGGGCAACCATGTCTTGAACAGTATTCTCATTGCGACAATTGCATCCCGCGTGCTTTCGTCGATCATCAACTACGCCATCAACCATCGTGTGGTCTTTGAACATGCCGGTCAGCAAACGTTACTTAAATATGCGGGCCTCTTCATCGTGCAAATGTTAGCTTCTGGTTTCTTGACCAATGCCTTAACTGCGGTGTTACCGGCTTCAAGTGGACAAATTGTGCCAACGATTGCCAAGATGCTGGTCGACTTTATGTTATTTATTATCAGTTATCAGATTCAACGTGATTTTATATTCAAGGAGCGGACTCAACATGTCCAATAAACGGCGTTTTCTCTATTTTCTAGCAATTGCATTATCGATTATTTACCTGCTGTGGCGCGTCTTTTTTACGATTCCGTGGCGGGCAAATATTCTAACGCTTATTTTTGCATTATTGCTCGTGATTAGTGAAATTCTCTCAAATTTGACCGGGTTTATCTTGATCTTTTTCAGGATGCTTTCAACTAAGAAAAAATGGAACTTAGTCATTCCTGATTACACGTCAACCCAGCCATTACCTGACGTCGATATCATTATCGTGACGCACAATGAACCGGTTGAACTGCTACGAAAGACCATAAATGCCGCGACTTATATTGACTATCCAGACAAAAGTAAAGTTCATGTGGTGGTCGCAGATGATGGCAATCGGCCGGAAGTTAAGGCGTTGGCGAAACACTACCACGTCGGCTATTCCGGTATGGACGACAATCATCAAGCAAAATCTGGGAATATCAACCATACGCTCGCAAAACTGCACGCACCGCTATTTGCAATTTTTGACACGGACATGATTCCCTTTTCGAGCTTTCTCCGGAATACCGTTCCGTTGTTCACCGAAAATTTCCAGCAACTGGCTGACGACCCTGACCACACCGAACCACTGAGTTTTGTGCAAACGCCGCAAAGTTTTTACAATGCGGATATTTTTCAGTTCAATCTATTTTCCGAAAAAATCATTCCGAATGAACAAGATTTTTTCTCGCGTGATGTCAACATTCTAAACGGCGGTAACAAACGCGCCCTCTTCACGGGCTCCAACGCTGTCTTTTTACGGCAAGCAGTCGATGAAGTCGGCGGGTTTCCGACCGACACGATTACCGAAGATTTCGAACTGGGCACGATGCTCAATATGGCCGGCTATATTAGCTTGGCGACCAAGGTACCACAATCAAGTGGCATCACCCCAATTGATATGAAAGGCGTCATCAAACAGCGGACGCGTTGGGCTCGCGGCGTGATTCAAAGTTGCCGCAACTTGCATATTTTTACGAATCGCCACTTATCTTTTATTAATCGCGTCATCCTGCTCAACACGTACTTCTATTGGTGGGCTTTTTTCCGGCGAATGATTTATATGATTGCCCCGATTTTGTACGCACTCTTCAAGATTCAAGTCGTCAATGCCAACTTCTGGATTTTGATGGTCATTTGGGCACCGGGATACTTCCTACTCCACTACGTCATGGGGGACACTTCTGGCATGGGCGATAACGCCAAGATTCGCAATGAACGCTGGGGCGAAGTTCAAGAGACTTTCTTTGCCCCCTACCTCTTTATTCCCGTTATTCTTGAAAGTCTCGGAATCAAAGCGAAAAAGTTCAAAGTCACTGCCAAGAACGTGACCTATTCACTAAAAGACAAACTTTATATCCTACCGTACTTGATTTTATGGACCATCACCTTGGTAGCGATCATTAAATTTAATTACGGTAAGTATGGCTCTGAGATCCTAGTCGGCAGCGTGATTACTTTCTGGCTCCTGATGCATTTTGTGAATTTAAGCATGTGTTTATTTATTGCAATGGGGCGTCCGGTGTACCGCAAGAATGAGCGCTTCATCCGTCGCGTGTCTGGCACCGTTCAAGCCACTGATGGGCAGTGGCACCCCATCATGACTGAGGATGTCTCTGAGGGCGGAATTGCCTTTCGAACGACTGATGGCCCGGTTGAAACCATTGCCGAGGGTGACCATATCAAATTGACCGTAAAGCATCAGGACTTCACCATCCACTTATCTGGTCAGGTCGCTCGTATCAGTCATCGAGATGATGACGTGATCTACAGTGTTCAAGTTGAAGTTACTGCTGATGAAAATCGCAACCATTATTTACAACTTATTTACGATGGCAGCAACAAAACCCTCCCAAGTGTTCAAGATACCTGGGTCACGCCATTTGATGAGCTTTACATGAACTTAGTGGTGCGTGCTCGCACTTATGAACGCAAGCTTAGTCGTCGTTTTAATCGCTTTTAGGAGGAATCAGTCGTTATGTCAGTTTGGCTTGGATTCGCGATATATGCCATTGGACTTTTAGGTTATAATGGGACGCTCCGCCGCCTGGGAGTCAGTCCCTACCTGGCCTGGATCACTGCAATGTTGGTTCAAATTTTGATCTTATATGGGTTTGCCATGACCGGCTGGCTCACGCTTGGCATTCAAGTCGTCACCTATCTAGGCGTTGGACTCGCAGGCCTCTGGCTAGTCATGAGTTTCTTTCGGAAAGCTCAGCTGCGTTTTGAAGGTATCCATTTATTTGATTTCTGGATGATTGGACTGGGCATCGTCACCGGGCATACCTTATGGCAAAGTCCCTTAGTTCATTACGATAATTTCTCTCACTGGGCCGTGATGGTCAAGTTTATGGTGTTCACCGGTCGGCTGCCCGGAGCTAGCGACCATCTGATTTCATTTACGTCTTATCCACCAGCAACGGCACTGTTCATCACCCAGTTCGTGCACTGGGTCGGTTTTAGTGACGGCGCCATGCTGGTCGCTCAGTTTATCTTGATTTGGGGTGCAGCCTACGCCCTTTTTGCTGGCTTAAGGGATCGCTCACGCGCATTGACCAGTTTTGCCCTGTGCTTCACTTTGGCAATCTCATTCGTGTTCAACGTGGCAATTCGACTCAATAATTTACTCGTTGATTACGTCCTGCCAATTGTGACGATTGCGGCACTCGTCGGAATTTTTGTCTATCGGAAGCGACCAATTTTGCTGTGCGCCCACGTGGCTATTTTTGTCTCAGTCTTACTACTAGTTAAAAATTCAGCGACCTTTTTCGTCATCATGATTGGCGCCTATTTCTTATACACCTTAATCACCAACCATCACTGGCACTGGCGCCGACTAATCACCGTACCGATTCAATTTGCGGCTAGCATCGGCGCCGGCGTTTTGCCATTTGTTTGGTGGCAATGGCACGTGAAACAGACGTTTACCGTTTCAAAGCACCAGATCAGCACCCAGGCGTACGCTAAACAACTCAGCGGTGAAAGTCAGCAAGCCCTGTTGAAAATTGGTCACAAGTTTTTAAACCAAATTTTCAGTCTCAATTCACTATCCACTAAGGGCATCCTATTGATCAACGTCGTTTTGATTGTAACTTGGGCCTTTGTTCGGCTTCGGCAACATCAACGGAACAATCTATTGGCAACAGCCATCCTGCTCGATGTGATTTTCATCGCCTACTATGCCAGTTTGTTTGGCATGTATATCTTATCAATGCCATACGCGGAAGCCATTCTCCTCGATGGCTTTGAACGCTATATGGCAAGTACCGTGATCCTTAACCTATTCATCGGGGCAATCGCGCTCGTCCGGGTTCTTGATCGGCAACAATTCGAGCAAAATTTTGCAAAACGTGACACCCAAGCTTTCAAGAGTGCGACCACCAAAAATATTTATCAGATAGCGACCCTCGTCACCGGCTTTTTCGCCATCACCATGATGTATTCTGAAATCACCGGGACTAAGTTCACCAATGAGATGAATCACAATACACTTCCTTTACAAATGTCGCGGGTCTCTAAGCAGTGGACTCACTTAAATCACCGTAAAGTACTGATTGTTGATCCCGAAGTCGTCGATGTAAATGATTACTATGCAGGCTACGTCGGCCGCTACTGGTACTTCACTGACAAAGCGGTCGGACAAGAGGACTTTATGATGACGCCGAAAGTCTTCAAACGGACCGTTGAGCAGTATCAGTACGTCGCTATTCCAGAAAGCCATCGCACGTTTACGGTACTGACCAAAAAAGTCTTCCATCAACACGTCGTTACGGGACTGTTTAAAGTCACAAAACACGGGTTGATTCGGATGCATTAAGAAAGGTGGGGTCAACTTGGCTATCATTGGGGGACTCTTCTTCGCCCTGGCGTTAATTGGTTATAGTAGCGCACTCCGGCTAGTCCACGTGAATCCCTATTTAACGTGGATTACCGGTATTCTGATTCAAATGATGTTGTTGTATGGTTTCGCAATGGTCAATCTGTTAAGACCTGGAATTTGGCTTGTGACTAGTTTGGGCGTCGTGTTGCTCATCACCCGCCTGGTACTCGGCTATACCGGGAAAGTTAGCATCCATTATGACGGACTACATCTATTTGACATTTGGATGATTTTCCTAGGAATCGTGATGGCAATCGTACTTGGTCAGAGCCCACTCATTCATTATGATAATTTTTCACACTGGGCGACGATGGTTAAATTCATGACGTATACCGGACATTTACCTGGCGCAACCGATACCATTATTTCCTTCAGTTCCTATCCACCCGCGACCGCCCTATTTCTAACACAGTTCGTGACGTTTGCTGGATTCAGTGCGGGGGCAATGCTGGTCGGACAATTTATCTTGATTTGGGCGGCTAGCTACACTATTTTTGCAACGCTCCGGGATCGAACACGCGGTCTTAATTCAATGTTACTCTGTCTGACGATTGCAATTTCGTACGTCTTTAACATCAACATTCGACTCAATAATCTCTTGGTTGATTACGTGCTCGCAATCATCACCGTTGCCGGTATCGTTGGCATCTTCGTTTACCAGTCGCGTCCCAAGATGCTAGCAGCACACGTCGCCCTGTTTTGTGGCGTCCTGCTACTCATCAAAAACTCGGCCGCATTTTTCGTCGCCATTTTAGTCATTGACTATCTCGCCACGCTGATTCACCACCGCGTGCGTGGCCACCGATTCCGACAAACGTTGAAGATCACCGCACGACTATTGGGGACACTACTGGTTGCGGCGCTACCGTTTATTTGGTGGGAAATTCATGTTCACCTGACCTTTACCACTTCAAAACACGAAATCAGTGCGGCAGCCTATCAAAACCAGTTTGCTCGTGAAGGCGTCACCGGTTTAATCAAAATTGGACAAGCATTTTTAAATCAAATTTTCAGTTGGCAGTCATTGTCCACCCAAGGCTTCCTGGTGATCAACCTCGGTTTGATTGCGGCCTGGGCCATTATCAAATTTATGTGCCATCATCCGAATTCGCTACTAAAACTTTTAGGCCTGCTTGACCTAATTACGCTTATCTATTACGGTAGTTTGCTCGGTATGTATGTCTTATCGATGCCATACGCTGAAGCCATTACACTCGATGGCTTTGAACGGTACATGTCGACCGTCGTAGTGTTGAATTTGTTCATCGGCATGATGGCCCTCGTCCGTGTCATTGACAAAACGTTCTATGAACAGAATCTAGCCGAGCGCAGTCCCCGGACTTTTCGTTCGATTTGGACCAAGAACGGCTACCAACTTGCAACCTTCTTGGTGATGTTTTTTGCAATCATCATGATGTACTCTGAAATCAACGGCACGACGTTTACGAATCACTATAACCGCCGCTCACTGCCGGTCAAGCTCAGTCAAGTGACGCAACCATGGACCAAACTGAACAACGCCAAAATATTGATCGTCGACCCGCAACAAGTTGAAGTGACCACTTATTATGCGGGCTATCTGGCAAACTATTATTTCTTCACCAATAATGCCAGTGGTCAGGCGCACTTCAGTAAATCGCCCCAACGATTTCGCAAATCCTTGCGTCAATATGAGTACGTCGTCATCCCTAAATACGACCGTTCTTTCACACGCGGCGTTAAGCGGGCCTACCATCAACGCATTCGGACCGGCTTCTACCGGGTCACACGCAACCAGCTACGACCAGTGACGCGATATGAAATCCAGCGTTATCGGTAAGTTACCGAAAAACGGTATTGTCAGAAATGCTTCGTACGCGTTGTGCTAGTTAATTTATCATGAATCATGGTTAAATCATGACAAATTTTAAGTTCAAGTGCTACCAGCTGAGACCCGCTGGAAAAAGTACGACTTAGCGTAAACTTGCTGTGGTGGATGCGTCCTACACCGGCTTCCAGGCATTCTGGGCAATGGCCGGAACGTGGTGGACACAGATTTAAGCCGAAGCCCACGTCTTAAATACTGGTCTTTCACTAACCAAGCCAAAAACGCTTGCTAAGTGAAATTTCACCACTGGGCCTTGCCCAGAATACCTTCCAGCCGGGATAGTATTCGAAAGGCAGAAATGTGCGAACTCAATTTTTGATAGATTGGTCATTGATTCTTAACAAACGGTTGTTTTGAGATTCAACTGTAAGGAAAGCTGCTGATTTTCACTAAGTTATCCTAACTTGTATTTGAACGTTATAACCCAATAGCATCACTGAACATTGTTGTTTTTTCTAGTCGACCGAGATTACAAACCTTGAATCCTAGATGCAAGGCAATACTATCGGTGAATTTTAAAGCTAGTTACCAGTAATGCTTATCAATGGTTTTTAGACCGTCTTCACAGGATTTACGTGTGCCACAAATCAGCGTCGTTGCTGATTATGAGTTTATCTGAAGGTCCAGTCACCTAATATTCAGTGATCAATTACACCAATTTAGGCGGCCGTTAATCTGCCATTCGAGCGGGTTCCCGACTGTAGGGGCTGGCTGACAATGCTCAAGGGCGAAGTTCTTCTTGTCCGGGTGGGGTTCCCGGGCTAGAAGAAGACTCGTATTTGAAATTGCGCAGTGGTTTTCTGCGTGAGTTCAAATCGATGTCCGCCCTGTTCCAGCGTTGTCAGCCGGCCCCGGAGGTCGGAATATGGCGCGCATCGGCTGACGAACAGGAATCCACCAACTGGCACGTTTTATTCATTTTTAATGCTAAACCATAATTAGCACAACGCGTGCTTCATATTAATACGCCATAAAAAACAACCCGAAGCCAACTGCATCCGTGATGCAAATTAGCTTCGAGCTGTTTTTTGATACACATACACGTATCTAAACGGTTCACGCTGTTTTGAATTCACAACGCTTCGTTTCACGCCAATTACTCAGTTAACGCCCGTTGCACATCGATCGTCTCCAATAAACTGACCGCGCAATTGGCCCCCTTGTTGCCGCTCTTAAAACCAGCGCGGTCCATCGCCTGTTCAATGGAGTCAGTGGTCAATACGCCAAACATCACCGGCGTGTCGGTGGCCAGGCTGACGGACGCGACACCGGTGGTCACACCGCTACAAACGTAGTCAAAGTGTGCGGTCGCACCGCGAATGACAGCACCTAACGCAATCACACCATCGTAGCGCTTGGTGTTAATCATTTTCTGTACGGTCAGTGGGATTTCAAACGCCCCCGGCACCCAGGCGACATCAATATCATCCGCATTAACCCCGTGTTGTTGCAGGCTTTCTTGTGCGCCAGCCAACAGTTGTTTGGTCACGAACTCATTGAACCGGGCCACGACGATGCCGACTTTGAGTCCTTGACCTGTGATTTGTCCTTTAAAAATTGTCATTAGTTAACCTCCGTAAGTTTGAGTTCATGATGGAAACGATCCCGCTTCGTCTTGAGATAGGCATAATCGTGTTGATTGGCTGGAATTTCCAATGGCACGCGTTCGACGACTTCGATGCCTAATGCTTGCAGCTGCTTGACCTTATCCGGATTGTTCGTGAGTAACCGCACCTTGGTCACGCCGAGTTGCCGTAACATAACAGCGGCAATGTCGTACCGGCGCTCATCCGGTTTAAAACCAAGTTTGACGTTGGCATCATAGGTATCCGCACCTTGGTCTTGCAAGGCGTACGCCGCAATTTTATTTGCCAAGCCAATGCCGCGACCTTCCTGCCGTAAGTATAAACAAACGCCACGTTTCGCCTGACTGATTGTTCGTAGGGCCGCGTGTAATTGTGCGCCACAGTCACAACGTTGTGACCCTAAGACATCCCCCGTAAAACACTCGGAATGCAACCGCACTAGTACGGGTTCGTCCCCACTAATATCACCGGTTTGTAGTGCTAACGGTAATTCCGTGTGCCCCGGAACCGTGAAGCCCGTTAACTTAAACGCGCCGTCCTGAGTGGGTAGATCAACTGTCGGTGTTGTGTCAAGCTTGACGGTACCCATTTGGATGGCGTATTGTAATAAATCTTCAATCGTAATCATTGGCATCTGCAGTCCTTCCGCCAATGATTTCAAATCGCGCCGGCGCGCCATTAAGCCATTTTTCTTGACCACTTCACAGATGTAGGCAACGGGCGAACCACCGGCCAGCTTGGCCAACGTCACCGCAGCTTCCGTATGACCGCGTCGTTCTAGTAAGCCACCGGCCCGCGCAATCAGTGGAAAAATATGGCCGGGATGATAAAAGTCAGTTGGTTGACTATCAGTTGAGGCCAACGCTTGAATCGTCCTGGCACGGTCGGCAGCAGAGATTCCCGTACTTGTCGTTCGATGGTCAGTTGAGACCGTGAAGGCAGTTCCAAATGCGTCACGTTCGCCAGTCATCGGTTTTAAGCCCAAGCGGGTCGCAATTGCTGGCGCTACCGGGACGCACAACAACCCCCGTGCTGAGGTAATCATGCGATTAACGGTCGCAGTAGTGGCTTTGGCGGCCAAACCGACCATGTCGCCCTCTGCTTCCCGCGTTTCATCATCAGCAACAATAATCAAATCACCGCGTTTTAATGCGGCCAAGGCCTGTTCAACTTTTGTCATCGTATCCATGTTAATGGCTCCCTTCTAAAACAACTTGACGGGCTAAGTATTTGCCCAAAATATCGGTCTCCACATTCACCGTATCGCCAATCTGTAACGCGCTGAGGGTCGTGACGTCTTGCGAATGCGGAATCAGATCAACTTCAAAGGTCGATGCAGTCACGGCTACAACGGTCAAGCTCACGCCATCAACCGCAATCGAGCCCTTAGGAACGACCAACGCTTGATAATCCGCTGGCAAACTGATCAATAATCGTAACGCGTGTTCATCCGGCACCAGCTCCTGAACCTGACCACAATAGTCGACATGCCCCTGAACAATGTGTCCGTCCAGACGGTCATTGACCTGCAGTGCCCGTTCCAAATTAACTTGTGACCCCACGCTCATCTGGCCCAGATTCGTCCGGCGCGTTGTTTCGGGCATGACCGCAACGCTGAATGCATCCGGCTGTAGCGCCGTTACCGTCAAACAAATCCCGTTGACCGCCACACTGTCTCCAATTTTAAGTGTGGGTGTCACGATTGTCGGCGCAGTAATCGTGAGCGTCATCTCTAATGCGTCACGCTGGCACTGGCTGACGCGACCTTTGGCTTGTACAATTCCTGAAAACATTTACTCGACTCCCTTTCGCACGGCCCGTAGCCGCAAATCTGTTCCCAACCACTTCAATGTCGGTTGCTCAAACGCCAGCTGTTCGGTTGGTACCGCTCCCATTACTGCTGGCAAACCGGCACCGCCAATCATTGTGGGTGCGATATAGCTGACCCATTCATCAATCAAATTCGCTGCAACGAAATCCGCTTGCAGGTGCGCACCACCTTCGACCAATAACGACTGCCATCCGTGTTGAAGGCATAATTCGCTGATTGCCGCCGGTGTCCAATCACCAATTCGTACTTCCACGTTTGGTAACGCCTGTAATGACGCATCACTGGCGCTCGCCTGGCGACACAAAAGCCAAGTCTCACCAGTGGTTTCCTGTAGTATTCGCCGGTCACGCGCCACGGCACTGGTATTCAGTACAATCAGTCGAACTGGCGGATGGGTCATCGCGAGTAAACGGACGGTCAGTTGCGGATCATCGATCGTCAGGGTGCGTTCACCAATCAAAATTGCTTGAAATTGCGAACGCAACCGTTGACTGTCGGCATAACTGGCCTGATTAGAAATCAACGTCCGCGCGTCCCCAGCGGCATTGGTCTTACCATCCAGACTCATCGCAGTCTTGAGCGTCACCCACGGCCGCTGATGCGTATAAAAATGATTGTAGTGCGGATTCAACGCTCGTACTTCCTTTGCCAGACAACCCGTGACGACCGCCACGTCATGATCCAACAAATACTGGCAGCCCTTGCCACCGACAACTGGATGGGGGTCCAACTGACCAATCACCACTTTACGAATTCCAGCTTGAACGATGCGCTCACAGCACGGCGGGGTCTTGCCATAATGCGAACAAGGTTCAAGTGTGACCACCAGTGTCGCATCCTTCGCCTGTTCCGATGTCACTTGCCGTAAAACGTCAACTTCAGCGTGGTCACCACCAAAATAATGATGATAGCCTTGTGCTAAGACTTGGCCATCCTTGACTAGTACCGCACCAACTTGCGGATTTTGATAAGTCGCAACTCCCGCCTTTTTCGCCTGAGTGACGGCGAGTTGCATCCAATCAGTTAACATTGCTTCACCTCCGATAGAATATAAAACACCCGACTATCAAAATTCGATAATCGGGTGTGAGTGTTCGCTAAATAGATTTCACCAGTAGGGTCCAGCTAAATAAACCTTAATGAAGGTCATGAATAGCTACTACTGCCTAGTAAAATTAAGCCATTTTTCTTCTCCCATCCAGACTATACTGTCGGTCCCAGACTTGCACTGGGTCCACCGCGCGCACGCGGGTCACGGACTTCAACATACGTTGTTACCGTCGGTCGGGAATTGCACCCTGCCCCGAAGAAATCGTATTCAGTTTTCACT
The DNA here is from genome assembly GCF_023806745.1 of Lactiplantibacillus sp. B652. Lineage (NCBI taxonomy): Bacteria > Bacillati > Bacillota > Bacilli > Lactobacillales > Lactobacillaceae > Lactiplantibacillus > Lactiplantibacillus sp. B652. The sequence goes on from NZ_JAMSKY010000002.1 coordinate 330,285, forward strand.
TTTTATAAAAACACTTTCTGAACAAATTGTCAAATCGTCACTTTGATTTCGACCCACCGACTGCTGTGTTAAACTTTCAATAAATTTATCGATACTTGCTTATAAAGTATAACTATTTTCAGAAATTTTTACGCATTTTTATGTAAAATTGAGACTTTTGAATGTTAGTCTGATGATATTTCTAGTATCGGAGTTGGGTTAAATGGGACAACCAAAAATGCACAATCGCCAAACTAGTCGGTGGCCAGTCGCCATACTTTCAGGGCTGCTATCCATGATGATTATTGGGGTCGTCTTTGGGTACTACCACATTACGCCCTTTGGCAACCATAATTTGCTGATAAGTGATATGGGTGGTCAATACTTATCGTTTTTCACCGCCTATCGTCATGCAATTCTTGCACATTCTTTTCAAGCCTATTCATTTTCACAGTCAATCGGTGGTAACGCCTTACCAAATATCGCGTATTATTTATTAAGCCCCTTCAACTTATTAATTTTATTTTTTCCAGCGGCCCATTTACCGACCGCTTTGAGTTTGCTCATCATCGTTAAAATCGGTGCGATTGGCATCAGTATGACCTGGTTTTTGCAAACACATTTCAATACACGGCACTGGTCCACGGCCATTTTTGGAACGGCCTTTAGCTGCTGCGGATTCGTCGCACTCAATTATTTCACGGTGATGTGGTTAGATGCCTTGATCTGGCTGCCACTAGTCATTATGGGCCTGGACCGCTTGATTGCGACCGGACACGGCGGACAATTCTTCGGTTGGTTCTGGCTCAGCATCGTCACCAATTATTATTTAGGTTATATGACCGGCCTGTTCGTCGGTTACTACTTCATTTATCAATTGTTTGAAACTAAACCAGCCGGTGAGTGCATCTGGCAGACGATTCGCACTCAGTCGACCTTGATTTGGCATTTTATCTTGACGACCCTGTTGTGTGGCTTGAGTACGATGTTTCTGCTCATTCCGACTGGGCTGGGCATGCTGACAACGGCCAAAACGGCGGTCAAGCCTTCCAGTTACTTGCCGGTTTTGCAAATCGGCTGGAAAACGCTCAGTCAGCTTGGGATTGGCGCCGCTAATTTCACGACTCGCCTGGCCCACGCACCAACGCTGTTCACTAGCACGCTAGTTTTACTGCTCGCAGGGTGCTTCTTCGTCCACCCGCAACTATCGCGAGCGCACAAATGGCATGGCTTTGGTCTGTTACTGGCCTTATTTTTAAGCATGGCAATTCGGACACTCGATACGATCTGGCACATGTTTCAAACGCCCGCCGGCTTTCCATACCGGAACGCCTTCTTCTTCAGCTTTGCACTCATCATGATGGCTTTTGAGGCCTGGCAAGCCGGTCCCCGTCAGGTCGCGCCTGTCTGGAAATGGGGGTTGCCGATTGGACTGATGGTGGCCCTGATTTTAGGCTGGTGGGGCCAACGCGGCGGACATCATCCACTGGCAACTAGCACCTTACTCTTGAGCTTAGCTGCGGTCATCTTAACTGCCAGCTGTCTATTTTTGACGGCCAAACGTTGGCAGGTACTAGGTCTCACTGGAATCACGGCACTAGAACTGGGCCTCAATAGCAAGTTGATGATGGCCCATAGTCCGTTCGGCAATCAGGCCAAATACGTGGCAGCCTATCGCATTGAAGACCGGCAGATGCGCTCAGTCAGCGACCCGGATGGCCAACTCTACCGCGTTGAAAGTCGCAATACACTCATTAACCAAGCCTATAATGCCAGTAGCCATTACCGTAATTACAACGATCCACTGTTATTCAACTTTCACGACATCAGCTACTACAGTTCGACGTTTGCCAACCAAACCCGCTTGATGTTGAAATCGCTGGGATTATTTTCTAAAAACGCTCGCCGTGTCAGTTCTGAAGGTCTGAACCCCGTGACTGATTTATTACTGGCAATCAAATACGACGTCCAGCTCAACGCCAACGGCCAAGCAACCATCAACCCGCGTAGCCAAAATGGCTTAGGCTTTGCAGTACCGAACGCCTTCACACAGGTTAAACTGCGGCAAAACAGTGCGCTTATCAATCAAGAGCGTATCTTCCAAAGCCTGCAACCTAGCGCCACAGCCTACTTTGGCCAAGCTGTTCGGCTGGCTGATCACGTCAGTTATGATGCCACGGCACCGACCTTTCCTTACCGCCATACGATTAAGCTCCGCGTGACCCGGACTGGTTATCTGTACTACAACGATACGTTAGGTCAGTCGAAATTCACGACCATGCGCGTTAACGGCCACCTGGTTCCGACAAAGTTCAACGCCAATGGGGATATCGTGTTGCGTTCCTTAGGCTACTTCGACAAGGGTAGCCTCGTCACCCTGACTGTCAAACGTACAAGCGCTAGCCTTGGTACTCACGTCCACCTCGCTAGTCTCGATCAGGCCAAGTTTAATTCAATCAAGCATCGACTTCGTGCCAGTCGCTTCGTCCCAACTTATCACGTCGCTGGCCTGCACACCATTGTCAGTGGCCCCGTCACGGCAACCCGCCAACAACGGTGGTGCTACATTGCGATTCCGGCCGATCAAGGTTGGGCGGCGACTGTGAATGGGGCTAAAGTTCGAACGCGCACCGTCATCGGTGGCATGCTGGCGGTTCCAATTCATGCCGGCCACAACCACATCCGTCTGATTTATCATGTTCCTGGGCTAAAACTCGGGGCTTTGATTTCACTGCTTAGCTGGCTTAGCTTTCTGACCTGGACAATTTGGAATCGGCGCCGATTACGTGACACTGCCAATTAATAATAGATAGCTGAAACAGCCGCACTGCTAATGATAAACTATCATCGGCAGTGCGGCTGTTTATTGCGTTTATGAAGTTATCGCATGAACACGCATTGTGCTAGTTAATTTGTCATGAATCATGATTAAATCATGCCAATTGGTGGATTCCTGTTCGTCAGCCGATGCGCGCCCTAGTCCGACTTCCGGGGCCGGCTGACAACGCTGGAACAGGGCGGACATCGATTTGAACTCACGCAGAACCCCACTGCGCAATTTCAAATACGAGTCTTCTTCTAGCCCGGGAAGACCACCCGGACAAGAAGAATCTCGCCCTTGAGCATTGTCAGCCGGCCCCTACAGTCGGGAAGCCGCTCGAATGGCAGATGAACGGCCACCTATCTGGGTACAATTGACCACTGAATATTTAGTGATTGCCTCCTCAGACAGCGGCTCAACGGGTATCGATGATGACTCATAGTATTTAGTTACTGAGAAGATTACCTGAATATAAATCACTCATCCCCATGCCACAAATTTCAATGGCAACTGGTCTTGAAATTTATCGATGACACTTCCGTTGTTTAAAATACAAGACTTTGTTATCTGGGATAGCTAGTAAAAATTCTGACAAGTTCAGTGAAGACGCTTGTCCGAAACATTAAATTACGGGGAAGGAAGTTTAGCAATCGTTAGAAACCAGACTGCCAGTTGAATATCAAAATTCCCGTGTATCAAGGGATCAACAACTAGTCCAACAAAAAGTTGGGCCCACACATGTCTGCCTTTCGAATACCATCCCCGGCTGGAAGGTGTTTCTGACAATGCTCAGCGATGAAATTCCACTTAGCAAGCGTTTTTGGCTTGGTTAGTGGAAGACCAGCATTTAAGACGTGGGTTGTCGGCTTAAATCTGTGTCCATCGCGTTCCAGCGTTGTCAGAAATGCCTGGAAGCCGGAATAGGACGCAACTACAACAGAAAGTTTACGGTAACTCGCACTTTTTCCAGCGGGTCTCAGCTGGCAGCTCTTGAACTGAGAAAATAGCATGATTTAATCATGATTCATGACAGATTAACTAGCACAACGCGTAACGAATACTTAGGCCTATCAGACAGGCGTTTTTGTTCATCGGCCAGGCTTGCTATCAACTTAGCTAGTCGGTACCGTTAAATCAGTTACAATTACTCACGTGCGAACTTTTGCTTGTTCGTAGATAAATACTCAATTGACCAACTAGTGGCGGCCCAGGCAATGGCAATTACCACCAGGCAGGCCTTACCAGTCGTTAGTGTTGCTGGCTGCTGATAGTGTTGCTTAACGGCATATTGCAAGTACTGTTTAGATTTGGCTGTCACTTGGCCAGTAAGTGGGCTGTAATTGGCCGTTACGACGCCATACCGAACGGCGCGCTTGCCCTGGTTTTTGATCGTCAACTGTAACTGGCCGGCAGCCGTCACCGGGTACACTAAATTTTTCAATTGATTAGGCGTTCCAGTCCAACGTTTAATCGTCCGCTTGCCCTTCGCCAAAGTAATGGTCACCGGCTGTTGCGACTTGTCAGGCTGCAATTGAATGGTATTACTCGGGCCACTGGCTTGAAGCGCAGACTTAAGCACTTGATGGGGTCGAATCGCCTGCTTCATTGTGACCACGTAAGTCCCATTGCCTTGACTCCCGCGCAAGACATCGTTGACTCGTGTCGACTGACTGGTTTGCCACAAGCTGATTAGACTGACTGCAGCAAGCGTTGCCGTCAACCACCTTAACCGATGACGCATCGACACTGAAAACTGCCAGTCGGGAATTTCGTGACCGCCCATCAGACTTAGTAGCATCAGGCCCGGCAATAGTGGCAACGCATAGCGTCCTTCGACTTCCCAAAAGCCAACGTGAAAAATCGTCAGCCCCAGAATGGTCAACGCCAGAAACGTCACGGGCCAGTCACGCCGTTGCAACAATGCCACAATGGCTTGCACTAACATCACTAAATAAATCGTCTGAGTCATCGACACCAGCCAAAATTGACATTGCCGCTGATGATTCCAATACCAACGGGGCGCGCGAATCCACTGCGTCGTCAGTTTAAAGCTATCAAAGTCGCCAGTCGCCCAAAACACTCGCAGCTTTTTCAGCAAATGAACCAGCGTTCCGGTCACGCCCATGTGTTGCAGCCGCTGATGAATCATTTGCTGAGCCTGTTGTTGTTTGGCTTTAGCAGTCGGTTGCTGATTCACTAAGGCAAAATCATCATGGCGGTATTGGCCGTCACTCTTCGGATTTAAACTCATGGCGATCCAACTCGTGGCTGGTAGCGCTGCATTAGGCTGCCGTTGATAGCCAGCCTGATGTTGGGCCCGTTGCATCACTGCCACCATTAATAGCAACGTCACCGCAAGACTCATCAGCCAACCAAATAATTGTCGACCAGACCACCGCCGCTGCAGCCATACAATCCCACCAATCATGACGAGTGCAAACCACAACACAATCAGGTTAGTTTTTATCATCACGCCGGTCGCTACCAGCAGGCCATCAATCAACCAGAGACCCCCGCGCCGCCACCCACCGACCTGTTGACTAAGTGTGAGTAAGGCCAAACTATCAAGCATTAGTGGTAACACGAGCACGTCGGTGTAAGCAAACAACCCGTATGCTGCCACTGGGACGCTCACTAGCCATATGCCGACCAAACCAAGCGCACCCGGTTGCCAGTATCGCCACCGTTTGAGCAAATACAAGCCGCTCACCAGTGCCGTATCGGCCCACAAAAAGCGCAAGCCGTTCATGAAGACCCAGGGCGTCTCTGTCAAATGCAGCAGTGGTTTGAGCACCACCGCTTCTAGTAGCGTCATATTAACGTTATTCGGATAAATCATAAAATAGTGTTGCCACTGATGGCCGCCACTAGCGAGAACAAGTGCCTGCTGGCGAACATAGAAGGCATCCGCCCGCGCCACATCCACAAAATTAACCGCCAGCCAGCCCTGAACGACCACCACTAAACCAATCGCGCCGAGCACCAACCAGTGGTACTGTTTCGCTGACAATTGACGAACGATTAGCCGGCCCGCATTTAGGCATACGAGCAATCCCAGAACTAACGCCAATTGCACCAGTGGCGAAGCCCAGTCCGGGTTACCGAAGAACCGAATCGGTTGTAACCACGCCAAGCCAATTGCAACGACTAACACCGCAGCTGCGAGCCAGTTGATACCTTTAACGATGGCTTTCATACGTGCACCCGCTGTGAATCGAGCAATGCTGGCTGTTGGGTGACGGTATAATCATCGGTCTCAATAATATACCGCGGACGATGTTTGACCTCCGCAAAAATTTTGCCGACATATTCCCCAACCACACTGATCCCAATTAATTGCATGCCGCCTAAAAACCATAAACTCGTCATCAGTGAGGACCAGCCGCTAATGGCCGTTCCCAGCAAGCCTTGAATAACCGCATACACCATCATCAGTAAGCTACCGCCACTGATCAACACGCCTAGCATCAAAATCACCTTGATGGGCGCGATGGAAAACGACGTGATACCGTCAAACGCAAACGACAGCATTTTGCGCAGTGGATACTTAGAAACCCCCGCAAACCGCGGACGCCGGCGATAATAAAGTTTGGTCGTCGGAAAACCGAGTTGTGGCACGATGCCCCGTAAAAATAAATTGGTTTCCTGATAGCTAAGTAGCGCCCGCACCGCTCGCTGACTCAATAAACGGAAATCGGCGTGGTCGGGCACCAACTGGACACCGATGCGATTCATCAAACCGTAAAAGCGTTCAGCCGTCCACCGCTTGAAATGAGAATCACTACTGCGATCATTGCGAACGCCTAAGACGACATCGCTACCAGCATGAAACCGCGCGACCATTTCCGGAATCACTTGCGGATCATCTTGCAAATCCGCGTCAATAGTAATCATCATATCAGAAGTTGGACAGGCCGTTTTCATCCCAGCCATCAACGCATTCTGATGACCAAAATTACGACTGAACTTGATACCGGTCACGACTGGTAATTGCGTTTCGAGTTCTTTGACCAAGGCCCAAGTTGCATCCTGACTGCCATCATCTACAAACAGCAATTTACTTTCTGAATTGACTTGTTTATGCTGAATCAACCCCATCAGAATCTCTGCCAAAACGTGCGCTGATTTGGGCAAAACTGCTTCCTCATTGTAACAAGGCACAATAATCGTTAACCGTGGACTTCGCATGCTAATTCCCCCAATATTACTTTGCTTATTTTCTAACATCACTAATCAAATATTCAGCAACGACATCCTCGCAATCGACACTAGCTGCCACCGATTTCACAAACTCGAGGACACCGTATTTGAACCCAGGTGACTGATTATTTGTGTATCCCCAAATACACTGACTTCATTGATGATACTCGCCCGGCAACCGGTCTGGTATCAGATTTAACAACCACGAACGATTCTTCTAGCTACCACCGTGTTGACTGTCATCGCTATTAATCATGCGAATTTTGAGTATGAATTCACGCCATCAAAAATGAGATTGACCTGCTGATAATGCTGACTACCATTCACGGTCGATAGTTCAGATTGATGGTACCAATATCCAATCGGTAATTCAAATAAACCAGCAATTTTCAGGCCGTACATTAACAAATTATCCGAACATAGTGGCTCACTAAGAACTAAATCTACCAATTTTGCATGGTTACTAACGGGACTCATCTGGCGCATTTTGAACAAAAAATGGCGCTTACTTGCAATTCAATCTGCAAGTAAGCGCCATATCTTCAGTTCTTTTGATGGTTTACCAATGCGCGCCAATCGTCTGTTGCCAGGTGAAGTACTTGGTGCCCTTCGTCAAGGCTTCAAACTGTGCGGTCGTCAAGTTCAGCCAGTCTAAATCACTGGTGGCTAATTGTAACGAATCAGTTAAGTGGAGTTGATAGTCTTTAATCCACGCAATCAGTGGTTCAATCACTGCCAGATCAGTGTTTAACAGTTGATAGCTAGCGCTGGGTGTCATCAGCGTCACCGCCAATGTATAACGGGCTTTCATCCGCACGCCATTGCCTAACTGCCGCACGATTGACCGGTATAGCCCTAGTTGGACGTCCGTAATCGCGGCTGACGTCGGTGCAAGCGTCTGAAACACCTGACCACGTTCGTCTGCCAAACTCAGCCGACTCGGCGTGATCGTCAAGCGCCCGTGTGCAGCCGCGCCTTCGTTTAACGCCTTGAGGATAAAAGGCGTCTTCTTACGCGCAGTAGAATATTTATGATCATTTAACACGATCGTCATGTAGGCTGGCTGATGGGTAATATTGCCGGCGATATTCGTGACCGCAACTGGCATTGGTTTTTGCATGTGATAATCTCCCCCGTTCAATTCGGTACTTCTAGGTCGATTATACACTAACGCCTGGCCGTTGTTGCAGGCACCCGTAAAACTCAACTATTCCGTCACTGCAGTCTCGTGGTCAGCGAGTGCATTTGCTGCCGCGATTCGACCGAATGTAAAGATATCGCTAAGTGAATTACCACCCAAGCGGTTACCAGCGTGAATCCCACCGGCAACTTCACCGGCTGCGTATAACCCATCGATTGGTTGACCCTGGTGATCAAGGACGTGTGCGCCGGTATCAATCTTCAAGCCACCCATCGTATGATGCGTCGCTGGCTTCCGTGGGGTCGCATAGAATGGCGCAACCTCCACTTTCAAATCAAAAGCAGTCTTGTGGAACTCTGGATCTGAACCCGCATCAACATAATGGTTGTAATCGCTGATCGTCTTCGTTAACACATCAGGGTCAACCTTAATCTGTTCAGCCAGTTCAGCCAACGTGTTTGCCCGGAATAGCGTCCCGTCGGCAACTTGTTGGTCAATCTTGGCCTGACTCGTGTTGTAAGCAGTCTTCTTAATGGCCTCATCCGCAATCAAGTAGAACAAGCTCCCGTTATCGATGGCGGCTTGCGTCAATTCATCACGACTACCGTATTCATTCACGAATCGTTTACCTTGTTGATTGACCATCACAAAGTTAGCCGGTGGCACTTGCAGTCCGGTGAACAGTTCACCGGTATTCGGGTCAGAAACGGGCATCATTTGTGAAAAGCCCATGCCGACCAGGTCCGCACCAACGCTCGTCCCTAAACGAATCCCGTCACCGGTCATGGCTGGTGAATTGGTCGTTTTGACATCGTCGTCGATGGCCGTCCAGTAGGTATTGTACTTTTGTAACATTTTAGTATTGGCCGCAAAACCACCTGAAGCGAGAATCACCGCATCCGCATGCACGATGACCTGTTCGTGGTCAGCGTTGGTCGCAACGACCCCGCGGACTTGACCATCCGTCACTAACAGTTTCTGAACGGGCGTTTCCGTCATGATCGTCCCACCTTGTTTTTCAACGAAATCTTTCAAGGTTTGAATATAGGCAAAGCCGAGGTCGCCCATCGGTTTATGACCACGCCGCCAGATCGCACCGACCGGCATTGTGACCTGCGTTTCATCAAATTTGACGCCGATTGACTTGAGCCATTTGACCGAATCCAGTGCATTATCAGTCAATTCTTTGACCAAATCATACTGACCATAAATTTGTTGGCCATTCAAATCGGTCCGCTTCCCACCCAGGTAAGTCTGAATGCGGTGTAGCAGTGTGGAATCAAACAAGGTCCCCGTCTGGTCAGCATTATCCGCTAAGTACGTCTTGATTTGTTGCTTGAGCGTGCGGAAATCAGCCCGATATTCAGGCGCAATTTGGGCTTCATCCAATTCAGTCAATTCTTGTAGCGACCTTTTTTCGCCTGGCAAAGCAGCAAATTGCCGTTGCCAGTCTGGGTCAGCAGCATTCATTGGCCCACCAGCTCGAACGGTGTTACCACCAACCGCTGGGAACTTTTCCAAGACTAATGCTTGATGACCAGCTTGCAAGACCTTGGCCGCGGCCGTCAAACCAGCGCCACCCGCACCAACGACGACCACATCCGTCGTGACTTCGGTAACTTTGGGCTTGGCTACGGCTTTAGTCGCGCGGCGTTTCTTCAATTCATCAGGATTAGCACCCGCTTCTTTGACGGCGCGAGCCACCCCATCGATCACCCCATGACTAGTAATCGAAGCGCCAGAGATTGCATCGACTGCCAACGTTTGACCGTCGATAATTTCCTTAGGAATCCGTTCGAAGGCGACATCCGCGATCCCCTTAGTTTCACTACTAGTATCGATTTCGATGTCTTCGATTCGGTCTGCCGACAACGTGACCCGCATTGGTAATTCGCCATTATGGCCAGTCGCGGTCACTTCATACGTCCCAGGATTAAAACTCAGGGCTTCCGGTGCGTTCATTTCAGCCACGATTTCCGCAAATTTTTGGAACTTGGCAAAACAGCTATCCAAGAAGTCGATGGTTCCTTGAACCTTTAAATTGCCCTGGTCATCAAACGCGGTTTGGGCGCGACCTAACAGAAATTCAGAACCTGGCATGACACTGGCATTAACGCCGGGTGCATCAAGTACCTGGCGCAAATGTAACTGGGCACGGGATGAACCTTGAACACTATAGGAAGCGCCGACGATCATCACCGCTTGCCCGTCAAAGGGATGAATTTTGAACGATAACCATTCAATAATGCTTTTAAGCGCGGAAGGAATCGAATGATTGTGTTCTGGAGAGGCAATGATCACCCCATCCGCTGCTTCGATTTTAGTTGCAAACTGCTGAATGACGTCACTATCCGTTTGGTCATTGGACTCATCAAACATCGGCACGTCCGTCAGTTCGAGAATCTCAATTTCGGCTTGGTCCGCAAAGTGCCGTTGCATGAATTCTAGTAACATCCGATTATATGAGTGGCGGGCATTCGTCCCCACAATTCCAACAAATTTCATTTGGCTATTCCTCCCCAGTGACTTGTTTCCATGAAAATTGCTTACTCTTTTCGAAAAATTGACTGGACGGCATAATCTTGGTCGTCAAATCGACAAAGTCTACGAACTCATCAAACGCGTTGTCCAGTTCTTGCACTTTGTCGGGATACGTCAAATTACCTTGGTCATCGAAGGCTTGCAAGGACCGACCGAGCAAGTATTCAACGTTCGGCATGACCAACGCCTTCAGTTCAGGCGCTTCTAAGATTTGCCGCAAATGGGCCTGCGCGCGTGACGTTCCTAGTGAGCCATTCGAAGCACCGACGATCATGACCGGCTTATTGATCAGTGGTCGTGTCGTGTATGACAACCATTCAATCGCACTCTTCAAAACGGCGGGAATCGAATGATCATATTCAGGGGTCGCAAAAATCACCCCATCCGCGACGTTGATCTTATCGGAAAGCTGTTGTACAGTGCTTGGCGCGGCCCGGTCATCCGGTTCGTTAAACGACGGTAAATCTTTTATTTCACAAATTTCAATCGTGGCTTGTTGTTCAAAATGACGTTGCATGTATTGCAATAACTGACGGTTCGTTGATTGGGTCGCATTAGTGCCGACAATCCCGACAAACTTCATAATATCAGTTCCTTCCATCGTAACTTGTAAGTGGCATTTTATCCGGTCAATGCCTCGAATCAGTTGAGCTTGACCGATTGCTTATACTGATTAGTTTAAATGAAAGCGCCACGCTTGTGAAATATTTATTTATCTATCGCGTTATAACAAATTTACTATAACCAACATTCGCGGTAAACTTAAGACACCTTTGACGCCCCTTTTAGTCAGCCACACGTCCTGAAAAAATGGTCACCAGTGACGGTGCGGGTTGCAATCGGCGTCCTCATTTTTTCGAAAGGAAGGTGTCCATTTGCCAAAAACTGACTCCAGCGAGATGCGCCGCTTTTTGGACGTCCTCTTAAAACATGGCAACTTTACCCGGGCTGCCCGCGACCTATACATCTCTCAGCCTTACCTGACACAAAGCATTCGCAACGTTGAAAAAACACTCGGTGTCAAAATCATCAACCGTGATGTCAGTCCACTTCGACTAACGCCAGCCGGTCGGACCTACTACCAGTATTTGACGGCGTTGGAAAATGACAAGGCCGCTTTTACCAAGCAACTACGCCAATATACGCATGCAGACCAAGTCTTGCTACGATTGGGCATCTTACCGAGCCTGGGGAACTACTTGCTGCCGTTGTTTTTGCCCGCTTTTCTGAAGGCGCACCCCACCACGAAGATTGAATTAACCGAGGATATTTTGGCCCGCAACGAGCAACGGGTGTTACGGGGTGAACTCGACTTTTTGATTGGTCAAAATCCAGAGACGATTGCCCCCGGTTTAGATAGCTTCGACCGCGGCCGCGATGGCTATTACGCCATTATTCCCAACACGGTCACTTGGTATCAACCGCATCAGGCCTATTTAAACCCCGGCGCACTCACCACCCAGGACTTGCTACAAGCCCCACTCGTGCTCTCGCCCCACGGTTCTTCAATTCGGCGACAAGTTGATTATTTGCTGCAAAAATACAACGTTTCGCCCAATATCGTCATTGAAAGCACCAGTACGGCCACCATCACGAAGCTCGTCACAGCTGGACTGGGCGTGACATTTCTCCCAGACAGCGTGCACACCCGTCCGGACCCCGAACGTTACAATCTACTGCCACTACCGCAAGACTTGCTGTCACTGAATTACTTTATCGCATACCCATCAGGCCACCAGCTCAACAAGGTGGAAAAAGACTTGGTCACGATATTCTTAACACAACTCGAAGCGGACTTGGCGCAGTCGTCGACGATTCCATAGGCGTTACGGTTGCTCTGATATAGTTAATGGTCGTGGGTTGGACGAGTAACAACTTTAAATAATCACCTGAATTTTAAATCAATTAAATATGAGTTAAAAACGAGTTATCACGGCATTTAGGAGTCAACTGCTGGATAACTCGTTTTTGATTTTAATAAGCAGAGACCTGCTCAACTAACGTGACGTTCTAATTGCAACTCACGGTTACGAGATTTACACTTTAAATGACCTCAATTCGATCAAAAGAACACTTTAAGTGATGGTGTTTCAAACCAGGCCCCGTCCTTTCTCATCAGTGGTCAGGTGGTCATCATCGCCGTTCAAATCTTTCAGCCAACTAAATTATCCGACTAAACGAGGCGCCAAACATGAAACGTAAACTTTTCCGGGTTATTGGGACCCTACTAGCTTGTATGGGCGTTATGATGCTAACCACCAGTCAACGCTTGTCGCCCCACTTTGACGCCCGACCCGCAATCGCTGCGATGACGCGTCGGGGGATCATCAATGACCGAGCGAGTTGGCAAACCATCCGCGCACAAACTGACGACGGACGCCAAATTACCTCGGTCACACAATTGAGCCGCTTGCTTCAACGCGCAAATCGGCATTCGTTCGCTGTTAGCAACATCAAGCAGGTCGAGCACCATCAATTACCAAGTCTCGTCACGGATCATCGGTTGAAACTCATCAACGTGCCGGGCTTCTTTAGTCAGCGTCGAGCTATCCAAAAACAATATTGGCAGCGCCTACAAGCCCTGCTGAAACAAGCCAGTCCCGCATCTCAACTAATTTTGAACTTTGCCAACAATACGGGTGGCCTAGCGGAACCGATGATTGCCGGTTTGGCCGCGATCATCCCCGATGGCACGCTCTACACCGGTCTCGACAATCACGGCCGAGCCTTTCCACGAACCCTGCACCACGGGCACCTATCTGATAGTTTAGGACAAGAATCTCTGACGTTCCAACCTCCTAAACGGCTCTATTTTAAACACATTACCGTCATTGTCGGCGAACAGACCGCCAGCGCCGCGGAAATCACGCTTATGGCGCTGAAACGTAACCCTCACGTGACATTAGTCGGACATCCGACTGCCGGCTATACGAGTCTGAATAGTGGCGTCTACCTGAATACCGGGGCCGCTGCCGTTTTGACGATTGGCACCCTCAAGTCGACCGTCAAAATTCACGGTCAGCAATTGTTTAACAATCAGCCCCTCATCCCAGATGTGACCACGCTTTATCAGCCACTCGCCCCTGCGCAGACTGGCCATCACCGGCAGTCAGCGCATTTGGATCCGGATTTCATCTCGGAACTACAAACGATCGCTCGCTCCAACGACAGCTAGTAAGTGGGCACATTTTGTTCACGCCACTCACGACAGATAACCGTTGTCCGTGCTCAGTCATCAAATCGCACTGTTATTGCGACCACCGCGCCTGGGCCCCGTTTCAGTCCTGCCCTAAAACGCCGACTCATTTAAAATAATTAAAAAAGACCGCAGCCCCAGCCTAATTGCCGAGTCCGCGGTCACCGATATACATCAGTCATTAATAAAAACTAGGCTAAAAAATCAACCGGCGAATTTGCCGCCAGCCCCAGATTCCAATGGTAATCACAATCGCGGTGATCAACCACGCCACTAAGACGATGCCAACACTGACCATCGCACCTAACGCCTGATTGGACATGCCAACAGCGGCAAGGCCTGGAACGCTCTCTGGCCGAAACATGCCATACGCAATTAAGCGTACCGCAATCAAAACCGTGCTGTAGCTCGCGCCCAATTTCCAGGCTGGCTGTTCTTGCGACTCGTCATCATCGTCTTCATCATTGAATTCAGCATCAAAATGCCGCGCCCATTGTTCAGTGTTCGCCGGTTGTGCTAAATCCCAATGTTGCCATGCATAGACCCAATTTCGCTCAGTCTCTTCGTTGAGTTTGCCATCGAGTGTTCGCTGCGTCAGCTTGTTTTGCAGCGTCACCTTCGCTGTCAGGTCACCATCCCATTTTGCTTGGTCCAACAATTGCAAGGCTAGTGAGAGTCCTTCCACGAGTGTAATGGCCTGGGGATCGACATCGCTAGCGTCCACGATTTGTTGCCATTGTGCATCCAATTCAGCGTCACCCGACACCTGCCACGACTCTAAGGCGTTTAGCAAAGAATAAATATCAAACGGATCATCTTTCAAGTTATACCGCGAGATGAATACCCACACGACTGCCCGTAACTGACGCATCGTCAAGGTCTGAGGCGCACCCTCGGGATGCATGCTTTGACGATGTCGTTGCCAAATCTGCCACCCGGCGCCGGTCACCTGAACAGCCGCGCGAGTCCCAAGTAAACGCAGGTACTCATCATTGGCTTGTCTTTGCAAAAAGGCATTCATCGCCGCATAGGCTTGCACATTTTCTAATTGGCGTTCAGGACGGACCGAAGTTGGCAAGACGACTTCTGATGCGTCATCGGTTGTTACTGAAGTATTCTCAACATCCGACGTCGGCTTGAGCACTTCAGTGACCGCCCGTTGCCAGTCGGCCCAATAGGCATCATCTTCACTCGGAGTGCCAACCGCCCCCGCCTGCATCTGATTCAGCAGATCCTCGACAGATTCATTCATTTCATCCAAGTCATACTCATCTTCTAGGCCAAGATAATCATCGTTCACCCAGCTGTCGGCCAGCCAGTAGAACGTCGTTAAATAGGCTTCGTGTTCAGTCATCATTTCCCGTAATTCCCCTTATTTTGTTTTCAACTATTACTTAGTTAGGTCCGCAATTCTCGCTGTGTGCGGTTGCCAGTTGTTAGCTGCTTACAGCCCACCATTCCGCGGGTCAAACTTGAACCGCGCGATAGAGTCCCCCTGATGGACAAGTCAAATTGGGCTAATATCTGAGGCCAGCAAGCACCAATCAGTTGGTAAACTTGCCAATTGCACATAACGCACCAATTAATCAACCATTTCACGAACCAAATAGCCTGATAATCGTTGAGTCCCATAACTAATAACTCGTAATAACTTATCATGTTAGCTTAGGAATTACAATAAAAATTTTTATAATCGTGATTTCACCTCCAAAAAAGCGCCCCCAATCAATGCCACATCTGAGGCACCATTTCAGCTTCAATTGATGTTAATCACATACTAGCCACACGACTTGCCTTATTTCAGGCGAGTGCGAATCGTCACGATTGCCGGTTATTGTGGCAAATAATTGTCTTTTCTCCAGCAACTGACTTGCGTTAAAGTACACTTTAACAGTTATGATGAAAGCAACCTCAGATTTTAACCATGAATGGAGCGAACTTTAACATGAATAAACCTTACATTATTTGCCACATGATGACCTCAGTCGATGGTCGTATCGACTGCAACATGACTGCCCAACTTCGCGGCGTTGAAGACTATAACGCTAGTCTAGCAGCGCTGGATGCGCCCAGCCGTTTGAGTGGACGAATCACTGGTCAATTGGAATTAGCAGCGGGGCCTTTCAAAGCGACAAACGCGCAGGCAATCGGTCACGAAGCTTTTCAGAAAAATCGTGAAGCAGCTGGCTATGAGATTGTTGTTGATACGCATGGCACCTTACGCTGGCACGATGATCGTAATGCTAGTCGACCGCACCTTTTAATCGTCAGCACATCCGCCCCTCAAGAATATGTCGATTATCTTGATTCCAAGCACATCTCTTGGATTGCGACGGGTGAAACTAAAATTGACTTGAAGCGCGCCATGGCCGTAGTGGCAGACGAGTTTAACGTGCGACGGCTCGCAGTCGTTGGCGGCGGTCACATCGATGGCTCGATGCTTGAAGCCGGATTAATCGACGAAGTGAGCCTGCTCATTGGGGCTGGTGTTGATGGCCGTGCGGGGCAAACCGCTGTGTTTGATGGGTTGACTAAGAGTGACCAACCAATCAGCTTACACCTCAAAAGTGTTCGGCAGTTTGACTCCGATGCCGTTTGGCTCAAGTATTCAGTCGACTAACCGTATTGACGTACGCTGAACGGCATCATATTTAAATGTCAGTATGCCACAAAAAAGCGGCTTCCCAGATTTTTAAACAAATCCGAGAAGCCGTTTTATGCTAGTTTGCAATCAATATCAAGCGACAGGCGCCATCTTAACGAGGTGTAAAGAGCGCCCTGGCTAGCAATTAGTCACCGTTAAAATCAGTCATTATCTTCCGACAAATCGCCCTTAGTCTTGTCGCCAGTTGGTCGGTAAAAATTACGGCCATCCATCGCGAAGATGCGCTCCGTATACGTTCCCGGTTCAGCGTGGCCAATGGACGTTTGCATCATTTGAATTGAGGCGTCTAATTCGTCTAAGTCGTGGAGGATTTCAGCTTCCATAATATGCGGTCGTACGGGTGAGCCGTATTCCAATAACCCGTGATGGGCCAAAATCGTGTGGCGTAAGACCAGTACGGATTCTGATTGCTCATCAATTTTGAGTTGCTGGCACGTCTCAACGATTTGTTCATCAATCAACACGATGTGCCCAACCAAGTTGCCGGCCAGCGTATAGGTCGTGGAAACGGGGCCTGACATTTCAATCGTTTTACCCATGTCATGCAGAATCGCACCCGCGTATAGCAAAGCCCGGTTAACGTGTGGATACTGGTCGGCAACGGCCTTCGCCAGCTTCAAAATTGAAAGTGTATGGTACGCCAAGCCACCAGCAAAGGCGTGGTGGTTCTTCTTGGCTGCCGGATAACTAAAGAATTTATCGTGAAATTCAGTCAACATGTGCCGCACGATTCGATTCCAGTTGGGCTCGGTGATGCCAAAGACGAACTGGTTGATTTCATCCGCCATCGTGTCCGTTTTGATTGGTGCATGTTCGACGAATTGTTGCACTTCTTGCGGTTCGCCGGCATGGGTCAGCCGCATCTGTTGAATTTTAATTTGTGGATTACCCTGGTAGTTTTCGCGTTTCCCTTTGAGGTGCACGATCCGCCCCGCTTGAAAATTCTCAACGTCGGTATCACTGGCATCCCAGAATTTTCCGGAAATTTCACCCGAGGTATCTTGGAAATTAATGGCTAAAAACTTTTTACCATTCTTGGCAATGCGTACTTCCGAATCTTTGAGCAAAAAATAGCCGTCCACTGTTTCATCCAATTGATAGTCAAATAATTTTTTTGCCATATTGTCCCCCTTAGGTTAACTGCTGCACGGTCGCGGTTGGCAGCTGTGTTAAAGCCGCCGTCTCATTAGTAAAGTATAACACTTGATGCTGGCGCGCGACGGTGGCCAAGGTCTGCCAAGCCGCCCGTTTGCGCTGATCATCGAAATTAACGAAGCCGTCATCAATCATCAGCGGCAATTGAGCTTGTTCTGCGAGATGGTCAATCAAAGCCAGTCGCAATGCTAAATATAGCTGTTCCTTAGTGGCCGTTGACAACGCAGCGACCATGAAGGACGTGTCACTGGTTTTGACGACCATTTCATCACCATTTAAGTCAATCTCATTATACCGCTGTGCGGTGAGTTGCGCGAAAATGGTGGTTGCTGCAGCTAAAACGGTCGGTAATTGTTGCTGCGTCAACGCTTCTAATGAGGCGTCGATCCAGTTGGCTCCCAGTTGCCGCGTCAACCATTGACGGGCCATCACCGTAATCTCGGTCTGTAGGTTGGCTTGTTGTTGCCGCAAAGTTGCGTAGCGACCATCTTCCGTCAAATGCTGCAGCTGAGTCTGGGCGGTCACAATATCGGCTGCTAATTGGGTCTGTTGTTGATCGATCTGGGACCGTTGCTGCCGCAATTTGAGAATGGCGGCTTGCAAATCGTCCAAACTTGCATATTGTTGCAACGCTGCCAGTTCGGCCGCTGACAACTGTTGGGCCAACTGCTGAGCACTGGTTGCATTAGCCGCCTGCGTCTCTTGGTCAGCAACCGCTTGCGTTAACGCGTCGATATCCGCTAAACCATGAGTCGTCGCCAATTGTTGCAATTGTTCAGTCACTGCCCGCACCTGAGTCGTCAGCTGCTGAACTTGTCGTTGGGCAAAGGCAAAATCAGGCCCCGCCATGGTTTGTTGCTGCATCACCTGGTGCACGTGGTCGTAAAAATCCGCGATTCGCGTGACACTTTCAACCAGGTGCTGTTCGTCAACTGGTAACCAGTCCCGCGCAAATTGATACGCCTGAATATCATGCCACAACTTGGTGGCCTGCGCTGCCAAGGCTTGGTCAGCATTCGTAACGGCGGCCTGTGCACGTTGCAGTGATCCCACTAAGTCCAGCTGTTGCAAAGCATCACTGGCCGTTAAATCAGGTGCCAATCCAGCCGCTACCAACTGCTCGGACAATTGGTCTGCCGCCGTTTGCCCAGAAGTTTGTGCTGAAGATGAAGCGTGCTCTAGTCCGAACCAGCCCAGTAGGCCGACCCCAATCAGCATGAGGACCCATTTGAAGCCACCCAGCGGCAACCCGATGCCGGCAACGACCGCGACGCCCCCGGCAATCAAGCGCCAGTCAAGCGATGACGTCGAAGGACTTGGTGTCCGTTGCGTTCGCGTATTCGCCGTGGCCGCCAGCGTGGCCTTCAGCGTCGCAATCGCCGCCTGCTTGTGAGGTGACAAACACCCGAGCAACTCGGGATGAGCATTGCTTTGTGCTTGAAAATCGGCTTTGGCTGTCGCCGCCTGTTGCGTGAGTGCCTGATACTGGCCAACTGCCTGTTGCAGGGTCGGCAATTGCGCTGAAAGTTGATCAAACTGCGCTTGATGTTGCACGTAGAATCCGACTAATCCCTGTGATTGCGTATCGACAGGTTGTTGGCTCAACTGTTGCCGCGCACTCGCTAAGGTGTGTTGTAAGTCAGTCCGTTGCTGGCTCAGTTTGCGATAAGTTGCCACCGTCGCCGCATCAAGGGTGGTGGTCGGCTGACTCGTTTGTAATGCGGTTAATTGCTGATATACCGGCCATTGATTACGTAAATTAGCCAGTTGCTGTTGCTGATGTTCAAGGTCTGATAATTGGCGGTTGACCTGCGCCTGTTGCGTTTGCAACGCGGCTAATTGATTTTGTAAGCCCTCATATTCGGGATAACGTTGTTTAGCCGTTTTCACCTGCTCGTTTAACAAATGATAGCGCTGCAACGCTTGATTTAACTCTGGTTTACGGCCCCGTGGCTTGTATAACGCTTCTGCATCCGCACGCAAGGTTGCCGCCGTTTCGCGCCACGGCGCACTACCCACCAGCCCAACTTGTTGGAGTTGCACGTTCAAATCACTGGCGCGCAATGTCTTAAGTGCCGTCAATTCAGCTTGATTAAAAGTAAATAAGCGTAAGTATTGGTCACGGTCATAGGGCGCCAACCACTTCTCTAGCAGCGCCATCGGTTGGACTTCCTGAGTCGTCAAATTCGTCAAAGTAGCTGGCTGTTCACCCAACCGCGTCAGGCGATAAGTCGTGCCATCAACAAGCAGGTCAATCGAACCGCCATATTGGCTCGTGCCCTGGGGTTCGTAGCGTTCCAGCGGATGCCGTCGTGACGGGAACCCGAATAGCATCCCCAAAATAAACGCGCGCAAGGTGGACTTACCACTCTCATTCAAGCCATAAATCACTTGCAGCCCGTCGCCAAAGCTAAACTGACGTTGTTGGAACTTGCCGAAACCGGCAATATCAAGCCGTTTAATCTGCATCATCCGTTCCTCCCGTCGTTAAGTGATATTGGTCGTTCAGTAGTCGCGCGACCCGTTGTTGCCAATCAGCAGGCGTCGTGGACTCTAATAACGCCGTATTCAAGAAATCTTCGTCTAATAACTTGCCAGCGAGTGTGGCGACCTGCTCGTCAGTGACGACATTCTGGCCGACCCGTTGCCAAGTCGTCGCGTTGATGCCAAACAATGGCGCGACGGCTGGTGCCGCTTGTTGGGTAATCCCGACTGGCCACCAATGTTCACCGGTATGCGATTGGAGTTGGGCCAATAAAGCACCTTGATTCAACGCCAATTCAGCTTGTGCATTCAATTGAAGTGTCGCTGGTAGCACAATCGTCACGAGTTTTAAACCAGTCGTCATCGCCGCCATCAGTTGATCGGTCAATTGTTGCTGCAGTGCGGCCCGACTAAGCGGTGTCTTGGCATCCAACGTCGGTGTCCAATCCATCCATTCAATCTCAGTAAGCGCATGAAAGCTGGGTTGCAGCTGTCCATCTGCCTGACTCGTCACGATCAAACACCCCTTGGGCCCGGTCTCACCGCGATGGCGGCCTTGCAAATTCCCCGAATACACGATTGGGGGCTGCTGATTCAGTGTTTGACGTTGATGAATGTGTCCAAGTGCCCAGTAATCGTAGTGTTTTGACAGTAATTCCGTGACGTTAAATGGCGCATAATGGTCCCCCGCCGTCCCGGTTTGACCATGTAAGGTCCCAATCTGGTAATCAACAGTGGCGTCCTTAGTCGGGTAGTCGGCGCTGACGTCGGTCGTTACCCAGCGCTGTGAATAGCTAAAGCCGCTGACCGCGACCCGTTCTTGAGCCCGCGTCGTCAGAGTCACCGTGGTAACACTTGCATCAAAGACATGCACGTTAGCTGGAAAATGCCAGCGTGACAAGTCCGTCTGAAAATCATGGTTTCCAAAAGAAAGCAGAACCGGAATCTGTACGTCGTTGAGCCGTTCTAAAGCCGTCATCAGTGCTACTTGAGCCTGCACACTCTGGCCTTGTTGATCAAATAAGTCTCCGACCAACAGCACAAAGTCGACCTTTTCGGCAATGGCTAAATCAACTAAGTGCGTTAAGGCGCGCAACGGTGCTGTGACCAACCGCTCCTGTAATGCGGGCGTGACCCCGCTTAATCCTTGAAACGGGGTATCTAAATGTAAATCTGCCGCGTGTAAAAATTTCATTATTCCCTCCACGAAAAAGGGGCAATCACGAAATTGATTCCGTCATTGCCCCTCGACCCTTAATTTACTTAGTTCTGGTATAAATCTTGAACGGGCTTGGTGATGATTTGGTTCAAATCATTCATCAATTGGTTCAAGTTACGTTCTTTACCCATTAAGGACTTAATTTCGTCAACGTTACCAACTTTGTCAGCTAGCTCATGGGCTTTTTGGACTTCTTCATCCGTTAATTCTTCGCCGTTCATTTGCTTTTGTGACAGTTGCATCTGAATTTCTTGGAAATCCTTAAACAGTGAAAAGGCGCTGTCGTTGGTCTTCATTGTCTCATAAGCGACCTTTAATTCCTTAAATTCCTTCGTTTGACGTAATTCTTGTTCTAATTGGTTCGCAGTATCGTAAATGTTTACGGCCATCGTGAGTTCCTCCTCAAAGTATGTGTCGTCATTATTTTAGCATTTTTGACCGTGCTTGAATAGCATTAGTCTATTCGGTTGCTGACTTTACTAGTTACCGAGTAAGCTCTTGGCCTTCGAGAACCAGTCCTTCGCCTTATTTTTGACGGCATTAGCGCCCTTCTCGACGTTTTCCCAAACAGAAGAACCACTGTCAGAACTGTCTGAATCATTATTATCATTTTCAGTTGCCAAGGTGGCCGCGTCTTTGGTTCCAAAACTGGTATTAGCCGTATTCGGCAGAATGTTTTGCAATTCATTCTTCACTAACGATGACAGCTGGTTTTCGGACAAGCTCTTCAGATAATGGGTACTGTTGGTCGTATCAAACCCAATCCAAGTGGTCATGACAATATCTGGCGTATAGGCGATCATCCACTGGTCTTTAGTTCCGGAACCGGTGCTATAATCGGCCTGGGTACTCCCAGTCTTACCAGCCACTGAATACCCGTATGGCTTAGCGGTCGCCCCGGTCCCGCTATTGTAGGTGCCGAGCATCATACTCGTCATCTCTTTGGCGACACTGGCGGACATCAGCCGTTTGGTCTTAGTCTTCGTATTATCGACAATCACATTACCGCTGGCGTCAACAATTTTGGTAATAAAATGGGCGGTGGTCTTCTTCCCATTATTCGCAAACGCCGTGTAGGCACTCGCCATCTGCTCTGGTGAGACCCCGGTCGTCAAACCACCGAGGGCCAACGCCAAGTTATCATCGGACTTCGTAACGGGTAACCCGAACTTCTTGACGGATTGGTAACCCTTATTGACCCCAATCTTATTCAAGAGCCAGACCGCCGGAATATTCATACTTTGAGCAAGCGCCGTGTACATCGGCACCGACTTACTATAAACATTGTCATAGTTCTTCGGCGCATATTTGTTAGCACCAAACGTCTGCTTCTTATTAGAAAGTTTCGAATCATAAGTGTAGCCATTTTGTAAAGCCGGCGTATATACCGCGAGCGGTTTGATCGTCGAACCCGGTTGCCGTTTAATTTGCGTTGCCCGGTTGAAGCCACGGAAGACGTGCTTACCGCGACCACCAACGACCGCAAGAACCCCACCAGTGGAGGGATCGACCGCAATCGACGCACCTTGGACCTTAGTCCCATCGTCCGCATTCGCCGGAAACAAGGCCGAGTTCTTAAACGAATCCTGCATCTGAGTCTGGTCATCTTGATTCAATGACGTATAAATCTTATAACCCCGATTCATAATGTCCGATTCCGACAACCCATACTTATTAATGGCTTCATCGATGACCGCGTCGAAGTAATACGGATAATTATAGCCACTTTCATAATGATAATTATTGGTCAATGCCATCGTCTTTTTCGAATAGACGTTATATTCTGATTTGGTCAATTTGCCATTCTCGACCATATTATTCAGAACCACGTTCCGCCGCGCCGTTGACGCCTTAGGATGACTGATTGGGTCATAGCCGCTTGGCGAACTCAGCATCCCGGCCAGCGTTGCAGCTTGGTCGACCGACAATTCAGAGGCGTGCACGCCAAAGTAACGTTCCGATGCGTCTTCAGCGCCCCAGACCCCGTGGCCAAAGTAAGCGTTATTCAGATACATCGTTAAAATTTGCTTCTTAGAATAGACATTTTCAGTCTCAATCGCTAAGAAGATTTCACGGAATTTCCGTGAAAAGGTCTGCTGTTGCGTTAGGTAGGCATTCTTGACCAATTGTTGCGTCAAGGTACTCCCACCACCACTGATGTAGTCGCGGCCCAAAATCTTATTCATGGCATACAAGACAAACGCACGGCCAATCCCTTTAATCGAGAAACCATGTTCCTTATAAAAGTTCCGGTCTTCTGTCGAAATCACCGCATTTTGCAAGTTCTTCGAAATACTACTCAAATGGACGTAGGTCCCCTTTTGCGAATACAGCGACCCGGCCTTCTTGTTGTCCTGATCATAAATGACCGTTGTCTTTTCTAACTCGGCTTGCAAATTGCCAACTTTGGCTGTTTTTGCTTCATAAGTTAAGTAGGCACTCCCAACTAAGATGACCGACAAAACGAGTACAATCAACCACCGTGTCACTTGGCGGCGATGCCACTGATAGCCTACCACAGCAGCAAACCGCCGCCAATATGGTGCCAACCAGTGGCCAATGACTCGCAAGCCGTCTTTGATCGTGGCCCAAAAACCATTATTTTGCATAATCTTCCCCTTGTTCAGCGAATGGCCCTGTCACGACCACTCACGTTACTTGTTAGCTTTTACAATTGTATCATAAATCCTTCAACCGGCTAGAATTCGCACGAACCTTGAAAAAATCTTCAATAATGTTAATTTTTGTCATTGGTTAAGGACCATTCATGGCTAAAACGTGCCAGTTTAGATTCTTGTTAGTCAGCCGGTGAGCGCCATGGTCCGACCTCCGGCGCTGGCTGACAACGCTGGAACAGGGCGGACATCGATTTGAACTCACGCAGAAGTTCGCTGCGCAATTTCAAATACGAGTCTTCTTCTAGCCCGGGAAATTCACCCGGACAAGAAGAACTTCGCCCTTGAGCATTGTCAGCCAGCCCCTCCGGTCGGGAAGCCGTTCGAATGGCAGATGAACGGCCACCTATCTTGGCGCAATTGACCACTGATTATGAGATGACTGGTCCTTCAGGCAAACTTTTAGTTGGTATCGATAAAGACTTATAGCATCCGGCAAGACTTATAGCGTTTAATTATTGAGACGATTGCCTGAATATTAGTTACTTATCTCAATGCCACAAATTTCAATGGCAACTAGCCAAATTAGTCGATAAAAATGCAGCCGCTTAAAGTTCAAGACTTTGTTATCTCAGACGACTAGCAAAAGTCCTGACAAGTTCAATAAAGCCGTGTATCCGAAACATTAAAACATGGGTAAGAAAGTTTAGCGATTGTTAACAAACTGTCTGACACTTAAATATCAAGATGACCGTGTACAATGGAACCAACGACTAATCATACAAAAGGTTGGGTCCGCACATGTCCGCCTTTCGAATACCATCCCAGGCTGGAAGGTGTTCTGGGCAAGGCCAAGTGCTTTTAGAGTGTGAGTTTCAGACGGGTTGGGACTGAGGATTAGCCTAGCTAGAGCGTTAAGCGGCGAACTTCCGCTTGGCGTTCTGGCGTAGCTAACCGGAAGTCCCAGTCTGACCCGAACACGTTTCGGCTATATTGCATAGAACACGAAAGGCCAGTATTTAAGACGTGGGCTGTCGGCTTAAATCTGTGCCCACCACGCTCCGGCCATTGCCCAGAATGCCTGGAAGCCGGCTTAGGACGAACCTATCACTGCATGTTTACGGGTAACTCGCACTGTTTCCAGCGGGTCTCAGCTGGTTGCCTTTGAACTTATGACTTGGCACGTTTTAGCTATCTTTAATGTCGAATAATATATCAGAGATTTAGGTGAACGTCACACTCAACTAGTGATTAGGTAAGTAAGAAAAAAGCCTTCAAAAAAATCATTAAGATTCTCCTGAAAGCTCAACTGTTATGATTGATGTGCGCCTATTTGCGCCGAACGCCACGTCGATTGGCATTCAATTCATTCTGTTGTTGTTTGAATTTATCAAATGTCGCATCGCGTTGTTTTTGATTTTTTCGAGGCGTCCGTTTCTTGGTATATTTCATCTTTCCCACCTCTTCAATGTTAACATGATAGCGTGAACGGCTAATCGATGCAACCAATTAGTCCACCACTAGTCCTCATTGGATACGTGACTGGCAAATGAATCGTAGAGTTGCTTGGCAACCGTTGTGTTCGGACTGACGACAAAAATCGTATCATGACCGGCTAGCGTCCCGCTCACTTCGGGTAGATTTAAATCATCGATGATGGCTGCCAGCAAGTTCCCATTGCTAGGCAGCGTATGAATAATATTCATAAATTCGACCCGATCAATGCTCGTCACCACGTCATGTAAGGTTTCAAACAAGCGGTCTTGTTCATTTTTATTGTTTGCCTTAAAAATCGCATAGCGTGTCTGGCCGTGCTCATCCGGGGTCTTGACGATTTGCATCTCCCGGATATCCCGCGAAATCGTCGCTTGCGTGGCAGCGATACCCTCCGCCTTGAGCTTGGCCATCAATTCTTCCTGGGTGGCAATTGGATATTCAGTAATTAGTTGCGCAATAACTGCTTGACGCTCAGACTTTTTCATCTCGCGGAACCTCCCTAAATCGTATTAGTGAATACATTATACCAAATATTCAGGCTGTAAACTACGCGTGTGACGCCAAAAAGCACATTTTCCGCGTTTAACCAGAAAATGTGCTTGCTTGTTATTGTATATTTATGAATTTTCGCTAGTCAGCAGCTGTTGAACTAGACCGGCAATTACCACTAAAAATACGGCCTTAAAGTTTATTCGTACATCCGACCTGCCGACGTCAGTAAATTACGCCAGACACCCAGTCGAAAAAACAGGCCTAATCGAATCGGCGTAAATAATTGCCTAACAAGGCCAACCCTCGCTCCAAAGTCGTGGTATCCGTGCAATATCCCAAACGGGCATGACCGGGAATATCAAAACGTGAGCCAGGTACTAATAAAACGCCAGTATCTTTTAACAACTCACGACAAAAAGTCTCGTCATCAATTGGAATGTTGAGCTTGATACACGATACTGAAATACTATGTGGCGCAATCAAGTCGACCCGGGGTTCATCAGCGACCCAGTTCGTCAGGATTTTGAGGTTCCGTGCGACTAGTTCCTGATTGCGGACGCGCACCTTATCGCGATGACGCAAGATTCGGACCGCCAGTTGGTCATTGATGACGCCGCCTGAAATCATGGTATAGTCGCGGTACTTGCGAAAAATATCGGCCACTTCCTGACTAGGCGTTGCGGTCCACCCGATGCGAATGCCAGGTACCGAATAAGTCTTTGACAGACTATTGACCGCGATACCACGGTCATACAAATCAGCGATTGAGACAAATGGCGTCGCATCCAACGGTTCATACACTTCATCCGCTAAGACGTAAGCGCCAACCGACTGAGCCACTGCCACGACTTGTTCCAAGAGTGCACGGTCCAATAAACTCCCCGTCGGATTAATCGCATTGTTGAGCAAAATCATTTTGGTATTAGGTCGAATCAAGCGCTGCAATTCTTCAATATCTGGCAACCAGTCCGCTGATTCATGAATATGCCAATAATCGACAGTCGCACCCAACGACTTGGGAATATCATATAGCTGTTGGTAGCTTGGGTATAACGCAATCACGTGGTCGCCGGGTTCAATCAGACTGTAAATGGCCAAATGATTGGCGCCGGTTGCCCCGTTAGTTTGTAACACGTTGTCCGCGGGGACGTGTTCATATAAGGTACTGACGAGTTGTTTGAATTCCGGTGAACCTTCGATCCAACCATAATCCAGGCGCGCTGCCCCCAGCTCCTGGTAAAACTCCTGTGGTGCCTGTTGGTCGTCCAAAGCGGCAATTTCAGCCATCGTTAAGGCCGCAATCGAGCTTTGACTAATATCGGTGGTCGCTTCACGCTCATGTGCGTTCAGCCAAGCTTCCACCCCAAAACCAGCAATTTTCATGCGTATCGTCCCTCTCATTAAAAGTCCAATACGACTAGCATACCGATTGTCTGAGCGAACCGCAACTATATTTTAGTCACGAAGTTCGCGAGTAGTTTAATCCCGTATAAAATAATAATCAGCCCGCAGACACGGTTGATCCACAATAAGACGCGTGGCCGCATCAGGTGCTTGAATTTACTGATCAAACTCGTGAGGCCGATAAACCAAATAACGGACGCGATAATTACGCCTGCAATGAAAAAATGCGTCAGCGCTGCAGGAATCGACACCCGAAAGGCCGCGAGTAATACTGACCCATCGATTAAGGCTTGTGGATTTAGCCACGCCACTGAAAACGCCGTCAAAATCGCCGCTTTATAAGAAAAATCACTATCGAGTGTGTCCATCGCCGCTTCTGGTTGCCGCAACAATTGCCAACCAATGTAAAAGACCAGTAAACTGCCGACGAATAACACAGCTAATTCCAGCCACGGTGTTGTTTGTAATAACTTACCGATGCCATAAAAGCATGCGAGTGACAGTGATGTATCAAACGCAATGACAATCAGTGCGACACGCAAGGCCCGCTGTAATGGTTGCTCGATGGCCGTTGAGACCACAAATAGATTTTGCATCCCAATTGGTGCAATATAAACGATACCGAATAATAATCCTTGTAAAAAGACTTGCATAGTTACCCCCTGTTACCAGCCAATCCTGTCATCATCCCAACCAATTAATGATTAGTTGAGTGACCAAACTAGACTGGCTTTTAATTCAGAGATGATTATAATAGAGATAATCTCATTTGTAGCCAACCAATTTGAGCTTTTTAGCCCAACCACTAGCACTTGTTTCTGAGGGATAGGTTCAGCTGCTATTTTTGAACACACAGGAGGTCCGTCTATGGCCGTATTAACGATTAACTGGCAGCCAGATAAGCAAGCTACCACACCAATTTACCAACAAATCACTGATTATTTTCAGAAACAAATCTCGACCGGCAACTGGGCAGTCGGATCCAAACTGCCCGCACAACGCAAACTCGCGGAACAGTTTGGTGTCAACCGTAGTACCCTGATTACCGCGCTGGACGAGCTGATGGCAGTCGGACTGATTACCAGCAATCCGGGCTCGGGCATGGTCGTTTCTGGGAATCACTGGTCCAGCCTCCTTGCCGAACATGTCAACTGGTCCCAATACGTCAAAGCCGGGCAATTCAAGCCCAACTCCCACGCCTTGCAAAAAATCAACCAGTTTGAGACCGACGCCGTCATCCGTTTGAGCACCGGCGAACCCGCACCGGAACAATTCCCGCGGCCACTCTTTCAGCGGGCCTTCGCACATCTGGGCGAGCGACTCACCAGTCTCAATTACACCGAACCAGCCGGTATCTTAGCGTTACGGGAACAAATCGCGCGCCACTTACAAACGGTCGGCATTAAGACCCAACCCGAAAATATTCTGATTACATCCGGTTCATTGCAAGCGCTACAACTCGTTTCAATGTCACTATTTCCAAAGGACGCGACAATTTATACCGAAGCGCCGACCTACGTCAAATCCTTGCATGTATTTCAGTCCGCCCACACGCACTTGGCAGGCATTCCGATGGATAATCAGGGTCTAGCTTATTGGCAAATGGCCGCTCCCGCACCCGGGCAGCACGCCATTCTCTACACCATTCCGACGTTCAATAATCCAACTGGCATCGTGATGAGTGCTGAGCGCCGCCAACAAGTCCTGCAAACCGCTCAGGAACACCGTTTGCCAATATTAGAAGATGCCGCCTATCAAGACGTTTGGTTCGAACAGCAACCGCCACAGCCGTTGAAAGCACTTGATACGACTGGCAATGTGATTTATTTTGGCAGCATCTCAAAGTCACTGGCACCCGGACTGCGCATCGGTTGGACGGTGGCAGCCCAACCGGTCATCGATCGACTGACGGATGTGCGGATGCAAACGGATTACGGGGCAAGTTCATTGTCACAGTTGGTCTTAGCTGAGATTCTTGCGGACCCCGAATACGACACTTATCAGGCCAATTTTCGAGCCGTTTTAGCCCAGAAAGCCGCCACCGCGCAAGATATTTTGCGCCATTACTGGGGCGACTTTGCCACGTGGCAAGCTCCGACTGGCGGTTTTTATTTATGGGTACGCTTGGCAGACAGCATCAACATTCCCAAGCTCTTTGATCTGGCGACTGCCCATAACGTGTTATTCAATCCTGGTAGCATCTATGACTTCCAGCCTAATCAATACATTCGCCTGAGTTTCTCTTACGAATCGAGTGCGCGTTTCGAACAGGGTATCAAGATTTTGACTGAGCTGATTCACGCCAACTTCAATGTTTGACCCTGTAAAGATTTGGTTAACATCCCTAATTAACCATCATCTGATTACAAACTATGCTAAGATGATACTGTTCCATTAATTATGAATAAGGGGAGTATGTTAATCATGGACGATGTTAAAGCAACGGTATTATCGATTTTACAAGATCTAACTGGGGAAGATGTTTCAAGTAATATGGATGCCAATTTATTTGATGAAGGCATCTTAGATTCAATGGGTTCTGTGCAACTTTTATTGGAACTCCAAAATCAATTAGGGATTGAAGTCCCCGTTTCTGAATTCGAACGTTCTGAATGGGAAACACCGGCAAAAATCGTTGCCAAGGTCGCCAGCTTACAATAAGCGACCACACCGAAACTGTTATCATGAAATTAAGCGCATCAAGAGTCGCGTTGATTCTTGATGCGCTTTTTAGTATTGTCATTCAATCAGTGACTCAGTAAAAAGCCATTCAGCATCGGCGTTAGCCCGTCACATTAACATTCGGTCCCCCGCTTCATCCGAAATCCATCAGCATTTCGTCACTCAGCCAAAACTTTACGCAAACAATATGCAAAGTTTACACAATTTTGATAAACAAACGTTCGTTCGCTGAGTAAACTACATTATTATGATGCAATCGTTCATTTGCGGGGGGAATCGATTTGAAAACACGTGAAACACAATTCATTTGGCTGACCATTGCAGCCAGTAGTTTGACCATTTTGATTGGTTTTGGACAGCTCTTCATTAGCCATCATCAGCACGCTGTCCAGGCAAAATCAACCATCGCTGTGACTCGGCCCGCTGCTAAGCCTAAGGCACCGACGCCGATCAAAATCGACTGGCATCAGCCGTCCATGCGCAAGGCCTATCCAACGCTGAGCAACTATGCCGACTTGAACATTCAAGCCTCAATCAAACAGCAGCGCGTTTATTTAAAAAACAACGACCACGTCCTCTATACTATGCGCGCCTCAACGGGTAAACAAGGCTCTGAGACACCGCGTGGTCACTTTGAGATTCAGCCGGAACGCGGCCTACACTTCTTTAACGCCCAGTCCGGCGAGGGGGCCAATTATTGGGTCTCCTTCAAAGACCACGGCATCTACCTCTTTCACTCGGTACCCGTGGATGAAAATAACCACTATATTAAGTCGGAAGCCGAACAGCTCGGGAAAGTGGCCAATTCACACGGCTGCATCCGCCTGTCGATTGCCGATGCCAAGTGGTTGTACGAGAATATCCCGACCCATACACCCGTGGTGATTAGCTGATGGAACAGCTTGATACCGCTAGTGCCAGCGACCGCCACAACTTGGTTTGTTATCTCGGTAGCATGATCATCACGTTCTTTTGCTTTTACGGATTCAACTATCTGGTCACTTGGCTCACGATTCAAAAGACAGGTAATCCACAGACACTTGGTCACGTCATGGCTTTAATGATGTTACCTGCGATTGGTCTCAATTTGGTGGCAGGCCAAGTGTTATCCCACTATTCGGCAAAAACGATTATGTTTGTGACTGATATTTTGACTGCACTTCTGTTTATTGGTGCCTATGGCTGGTTCGAAATTAGAAACTGGACCATTACCGGATTAGTGGTGGTCGCGATTCTCAATAAGTCGATTGGTGTCTTTTATAAACTTGGCAATAAAACGGCGCTTCCGGAGCTATTTGCCAGCACACGGCTTAAAACCATCAACGGTTATCAAACCCAGATTCGTCAGCTGGCAATTGTTAGTGCCACCACAATCATTACGGGTGCGTTGTTGTGGCTTGACCCCGCGACGCTGATTCTGATCATGGGTGGTGCGTTCGGCTTTTCAACTTGGCTAGACTGGCAATTTCAAGTTAGCCCTAGTGCCCCATCACCTCAGGGAGCTAAGCATTCTAGCTATCGATCGGTCGCGCTACCTAAATGGGCATTAAGTTACGCGGTCATCGGTTATCTAATCGATGCTGTTGTTGCCGTATGTATTCCCTGGATTGCTGTCACCTACCTTCAGGGTCACTGGCAATTAAGTTGGCTACTGACGGCAAATGCACTCGGTATCTTGCTGGGGCCGGTTGTTTTCAGACGAAGTAAGCCAGACACATTACTGACTTTGACGTTATCAGCTGGTATCTGCTTGCTGTTCATGCGTGCATCATTATACCAGCTACTACCAATGATGCTGGTGCTCGGCGTCCTGCGTAGTCAAACGAACATTCAATTTTTTACGCATATTCAGCAGATGCCCACTAGCAACCGCCACGCACTCATGATGTGGGTCCTCACTATTATTGATACTAGTACCGTGATTGGGAGTTTACTGGCCCCCAGATTGATCTTGCACCTCGGGTCCTGGGCGTTACCAATGCTTGGTGCCGTGATCGTCGGATTTTGCCTCATCAAACAGGCCATTGATTATCACTATCGCTAATCAGCTCCCATACTAAATCGTGTCGCGTTATTACACCTGGTAACCGTGTCACGATTTGAATCGCGGCTGGTTCAGGCCACAGCTTCTTTTAAATACAATTTTTGGGGTACACCGACGCCCCACACGACACAAAAAAGCACCCGTTGCTCTTCACAGCGCGTGTCGTTTGGTTTTAAAAGGATTAAGCTACTAATTTGGTCAAAATCTGAGTGGCGTCTGCCAGGACCTGCTCTGGATGTTTGCGCGCATCCGCTAACATTCCTAGGGGTTGCAGGTCCAGGGCCGCAAATTCAGCGTGTCGGGTTTGAAACTGCCGGTGAAATGGGACTAACTCCGCCACAGGCCTCTGCCGCCGAACTGCCACTGGTGCCGGGTATTGGTTCAAAACCGTGTAGATTTTGGGATTGGTTACCGTGTATTCCATGCTGAATTGTAATGCGCCTAAATCTTGGTACAACAATGTATTAACGTCTGTTTCAGTAGAATAGGTCAAAATAATTTGTTGGGCTAGTGGTAACCAACATTCATTCCATAACCAGGTATAATTGTCGTGTGTCGGACCACTTGAAGCGAGATCAACTAGTAAATAGTCGCTTTGAATCCCTTGCAATGCCAACCAAAATTCATCAAGTTCCGCTGCCGTTTGGATGTCCGTTTGCCACTCGTGGCTCGAACGGCCATTGATCGTCGTCCACGTTGCTGTATGGTAGTCACATTGTACAACCGTGACCGTGGCGCCCCAATTCGTCAGTACATTTGCTAACGCAAGCGTCAGCAAACTTTTTCCGCTGGCTGGCTGCGTGCCACCGATAACCAGTGTATGCGGTTGTTTCTTCAAAGTAATAACCTCCCTCACTTAATTTACACCAACAGCATAACCGCAGCGACTTGTAATTGCTAGTATTTTGCATGTACAAATGGGGGAAT
Source organism: Lactiplantibacillus sp. B652 (assembly GCF_023806745.1). Taxonomy (NCBI): domain Bacteria; kingdom Bacillati; phylum Bacillota; class Bacilli; order Lactobacillales; family Lactobacillaceae; genus Lactiplantibacillus; species Lactiplantibacillus sp. B652. The sequence goes on from NZ_JAMSKY010000002.1 coordinate 363,347, forward strand.
TTCGGGCTTTTTATGAGAAGTCACTGATAAGTTTGTTGGCGAATTAATTCACTCGCTGAACAAGTAAAATCAAAACAACTGTTCCCGTCAGATTAGCTGTCAAGACACGGTTTTGCCTAGACTCTCAAATCTTCAAAATCAGCCGTACACAATTTAAACAATTGCAATTCAATTTATAAAATGTCAATATTTCGAGCAAAAATTAGTTTTTACTAATAATAATTTGTTCTATCAATTAACTAACTAGCAGCACAACCAGAGTCGTTCATTGACATTTAGCAACCACTGGTCACCTAATTTTAGCTTGATAAAGTAATGAAAACTCACGATAACCTGAGACGTTGTCACGTAAGATGCGAAAGATATCGTTAAAAAAATCAGCTCAGCCAGCAAGTCACACTAGTTGAGCTAAGATAACAATTTAATGTGAAAGCCATCATTTATAGAATAGCTTTGTGACATTCGAGCTGCACATTTCAATCGAAGCCTTATTCACTTAACAAGGCTTTGATTGGATTTGCCCGTGCGGCTCGCCGTGCTGGCAAAATAGCGGCTAACCAAGCAATGACGATAGCCAGAATAAAGACAACCACAATATTACTGAACTGAATTTGAACCAATGCATAGCCCCCTGTCAATTTGGCTAGCATATGATTCAAGCCCCGTGCAGCAACGTACGACAGGCCCGTTGCGATGGTGGCGCTAATTAATCCAATCATTAAGGCTTCACTGGTAAATAAGCGTCGAATATCCCGCCGTCGTTCACCCAACGACCGTAAAATACCAATTTCTTTCATGCGGGCACTGACCGACATGAACATAGTTACAATGATCATGAGTGCGGAAACAACCAATGAAATGCCTGCGATCGCCGCTAAAACGGCGGTGGCAATATTAACGTAAGTATTGAACGAATCCAGCGTTGCGGAAATACTCGTCGCGGCAAACGGCCGTTTACCATCAATCGTCAGATGATTAATTTCGTTGACCACTGCCTGGTTCTGCATCCGACTCGTAATTCGGGCCGTAACAAACGTTGGCTGGGTCGAAACCTTGGCAGCGGCCCGCATCGATTGCATCGTCTGGTAATTAAGCGCATTGATTCCGACTTCTGAGGAACTATCGACGATACCGGCAACAGTCAGTGTACGACTAATTGTCACTGGCTTTCCTTGGAGATTGAAGGTCTGATAACTAACCGATACCGGCTGGCCAACTAATTGTCGCCACTTGGTTGCCGACCACTTCTGGGCAATCGACGATTTATCGAGGACAATTTGGTTATTACCTGGAACGTGGCCCACTTTCAAATTACGGGTTGATTCATCACTCGTCCAAGTCGTGAGTTCTGGCGCCGCAAATTTCTGTTGATTAATGGCGATCGTCGCGTTCGTCGCTGAAATACCTGGTTCAATAGTAGTCACATGTTTTAGGTCCCGCAACGCAGTCAGCTGAGGCCCCGTAAACACTGGCATCCGCGCGGCGATTCCGCCAGCCACTGCGGGATCATAGACCGCCGCAGCTTGTTCTTCTTGATCCTTAGCATTATCGGCCTGATGCATGACCATGATTGACTGCGGATCCACTAATGCGTTCATCTCATGGTTGATATAGCCCTTGATTCCTGTTCCTAAACCATTAAAGAGCATCACGGCAAACAATCCAATCGCAGTCCCGATGACGATTAATGTATTCCACGTCCAAGTATGGCGCATGTGTTTAAATGCCATCATGACTGAGACGTGCCAAGGCAACGGTCGGGCGGGCAACTGTTGGCGAACTATCGGCTGGGCTTGCTTGGGTGAACCGGCGTCCGCTGCCGCACCAGCGCTCACAGGTGAAGCTTGCTGTTGTCCGTTTGCATTCGATTGTGGTTGAATGTGACCATCGTTGAGTTCGGCAATCCGACTAGCGGCGTGAGCCACCCGCTGAGAATGGGTGACGCAAATCACTAAACGGCCATCTTGGGCGATTTTCTGAAGCATCGCCATCACTTCGGCCGTGTTGTCCGCATCAAGCGCACCCGTGGGTTCGTCTGCAATCAGTATCTGCGGGTCGCCAGCCAGTGCCCGCGCAATCGCGACCCGTTGTTTTTGCCCACCAGAAAGTTGCTGCGGATACTTCCTGATTTGGGCGGTCAAACCAACTTGCGCCAGTAACTCATGTGCGCGTCGGAGTCGTTCCCCATGACTGAGCTTGGTCATGTCTAGCGCCAGCATCACATTTTCGAGCACCGTTAGATGGGCAATCAAGTTGTATGACTGCGAAATATAGCCGATCACCTCACGCCGATATTGGTCAAGCTGCTTCTCGTGGTGGTAATCCAGCAACTGTCCCGCAATCCGGACTGTCCCGGCGAAATCATGGTCCAAACCACTAATGATATTCACCAATGTCGTCTTACCGCCGCCGGACTCGCCCACGATCGCCACAAATTCACCCAGTTCAAATTGCAGATTGATACCTTTTAAAACGTCAAATTTTTGTTTACCGATTTGATAACTTTTATGAATATTTGTTAGTTCCAAATAACTCATCACCAGGCCCCCAATATGGCTTTTCGAATTATCCTTCAGAATACCACCCGGTCACTCGAAACGGTCGCAGAACTATTTGGTATCGAAACTTGCCTTATTAAGGAATTGAGGCAATCCAAGCGCCAATTATTCGCTATAATCAAGCCAAACACCAGATTAAGCAAGGAGATGACTCACAATGAAGAAATTAGTCATGCTCATAGGTGCTGACTACATTCGGTGTGCGTTATTTACGATTATCGCAGTGTATGCCGTGACGGCATCACCGACAGGTCAGTTTAAGTTTCATTGGACACTCGTCAATGGTTATCTGCTCAGTGCCTATTTCGTTGCACATCCCTTATTGATGGCATTAGCACCTAAACTCACCCGCCACCCGTTTCAACTAGTCTCCGCCGCTTCCCAATCACTACGCCAAACGACTGGCGACCATCAGAGTCTCACCGAAATCTATCACAACGCACTCAATCCGGTCATCAGCCGCGACATGTTACTGGCTAAAAATGACTATCAAGATGACTTGATGGGTATCACCGTCGCTTTCATTATTCACGGCTGCCTGCAACTACTGGCATGGCCGCTAGTCGTCATTATCAGCGCTTGGCGTGGCATCCGCTATTTGTGGCAGATCAGGCAGCGCTAACCAGTCGTTAATCAGCAACAGTATCACCTGTCCCCAAGCATCGCAACGACTCCGGCCACGTTCTACGCTAACTGTAGCTAATGCGAATGACCGTATCAAATACAAGCAACATCTGAACTTTACCAGAATGACACCCCAAAAGAGTGGTCACAGTCATCGAATTTAGCCCTACCAACTGCGAACCGTGAGCAAAAAAAGTCGCCCCAAGAATTTATTCCATTCCCGGAGCGGCTCGTTTAATCGTTAGTTATAATTTACATTTCGTCAGGCGCCTTAACCCCAAGTAAGCGCAAGGCTTCCTTCAAGACGATGCTGACACTCTTGACCAGTGCAAGCCGTGCATTCAAGTCATCATCTTCGACTAAGATCTTGGTGTTGGCATAGTACTTGTTGAAGGCCTTTGCCAAGTGGATGGCGTACTTGGCAACCACTGATGGTTCGTATTCTGTACTTGCCCGAACGACCGTGGCTGGGAATTCGCTCAATAATTTGAGCGTATCCCAGGCAGCAGGATCTGCTAACGCTTGGTCAGTCGTCGCAATTTCAGGACTACCGGCTTTGCGTAAGATACTTTCAGCCCGAGCATGTGCGTATTGCACGTAAGGACCAGTTTCACCTTCAAAACGAACGACTTCTTCCAAGTTGAAGTCAAAGCTGTTCATCCGTTCGTTCTTCAAGTCATGGAATACGACGGCGCCAATTCCGACTGCATCCGCAACTTCATCCTTGTTAGGTAAATCAGGGTTCTTGGCTTCGATTTGTTCATGTGCTAACGAAACGGCATCATCTAAGACTTTGTCTAACAAGATGACCCGGCCACTCCGCGTTGACAGCTTCTTACCACCAGAAGTAATCAAGCCGAATGGAATATGATGAATTTCATCCGCCCAGTCAAAGCCCATTTCGGTCAAGACGGCCTTCAATTGCTTGAAGTGGTTCGTCTGTTCGTTGCCCACGACGTAGAGGGATTGAACGAAATCATAAGTCCGCTTCCGGTAAATTGCGGCAGCTAAGTCCCGGGTGATGTACAGCGTCGCCCCATCAGACTTCTTGATCAGGGCTGGATTTAGGTCATATTTACTCAAATCAACAACTTCAGCACCTTGGCTTTCTTGCAACAAGTGCTTGTCTTCCAAGATATCGACAACTTCTTGCATCTTGTCGTTGTAGAAGGCTTCACCCTTGAAGGAATCAAAGTCAATGTCTAACCGTTGATAAATCTTCTTGAAAGCTTTCAGTGATTCAGAACGGAACCATGACCATAACTTAGTCGCTTCTTCATCGCCATTTTCCAACTTTTTGAACCATTCACGTGCTTCATCGTCCATTTCTGGGTGATCAACATCTTCCTTATGGAACCGCACGTAGTACTTCAACAAGTTATTGATTGGGTCAGCCTTGACTTCGGCTTCACTCCCCCACATCTTGTAGGCGGTGATCAACTTACCGAATTGCGTGCCCCAGTCGCCCAAATGGTTGATTTTAACGGGTTGGTAATCTAACTTACTTAAGATATTGGCTAATGAATTACCAATCACAGTTGAGCGTAAATGGCCCATTGAGATTGGCTTGGCGATGTTTGGTGATGACATGTCAATTGGCACTTGCCCCTGTTCACCTAATTTGCTATCACCAAAATGACATTCAGCGCTCAGTACTTGGCCTAAAATATCGGCCGCAAACGCATCCTTCTTGAAGAAGAAGTTGACGTAAGGGCCCATGGCAACGACCTTTTCAAAATCAGTGTCGTCAACCTTTTCGACGATGTCACTGGCAATCATCTGTGGTGCTTTGTGTAACGTCTTAGCCAACGTAAAAGTTGGAAAGGCCAAATCACCTTGTTTGGAAGTCTTTGGTTGTTCGAGTTTTTCGAAAATCGCTTCCTTAGTGAAATCTGGTAAGGCAGGCGCTAAGGCTGCCGTAACGAGTTGTTTGTAATCCATATTGTCCTCCTTGACTTGCGTGGCGGGACAAAAAAAGTCCCCTACATATTTTTATAACATGTAAGAGACGAGATGTTCCCGCGGTACCACTCTAATTGATATTGCATCCACTTATTATCGAATTGTCGTCTTCAAAAGCGCGCTTCCAATATGGCTCAGATTCGGCTTCCATCATCCCGAATTCGCTGTGCTGACCCGTTACTGTACTATTCTTTCTCATTAGACGTGTAAATTTTTACCATGCGTTAGTATAACAGAATTTATTGCATTTGACTAGCGTAACTTCAAAACCATGTCTTGGTGCGGAATACCGTCCTCCAGATAGACTGCTGAAACGGGTTCAAAGCCAAAGCGACGATAGAAGCGGTCCAAGTAGTGTTGTGCCTGGATATTGACCTGACTCGTTTCCGGCCATAACGCATTGACCTGCTCAAGCGCCCGCTGTACCAATTGCTTGCCGGCACCCTGACCACGAAAGTCCGGATTCGTCAACACTCGACCAATGCGGGCCTGATGATTCGCTTCCTGCATCAAGCGTGCGTATGCAATTAAGTGCCCCTGTTGATCCTGTCCCAGTAGGTGCCAAGCGGTCAAATCGGTATCATCGACCTCTTGATACGGACAGTGCTGCTCAACGACGAAGACTGCCACTCGTAGCTTGTAGATTTGATACAATTGACGCACCGTTAACTGATCAAAAGCAATTGTTGTAAAATTCATCGAGTTCTCCTCTTTTCATCCAAATTGGCCAGAATGTCAGTGCAAATCAGCAACCGACCGTACCAGACTTTTATAAATAAAGTGAGGCCAGCCATCAGAGATTGATTCCAACAAAAAAACGTGCCGTCAAACGACACGTTTTTGTCTAAATTACGGTCCGTACGAGACTCGAACTCGTGATCTCCTGCGTGACAGGCAGGCGTCCTAAACCAACTAGACCAACGGACCATAAGTGAGGAGCTTGTAGCAAAGGCCATTTCAACCTCGAAGTTAACTACAAAGCGGGTGACGGGAATCGGACCCGCGACGCAAGCTTGGGAAGCTTGAATTTTACCACTAAACTACACCCGCATTTAACAACAGAAATTAGTATAGCATACATTTTTTCTGTTGTCATGGTTATTTATAAATTTTTTAGTCTTCTTTTTGAGGAACAACCTTGGCTTTTGGTGCCGCCTTGATGAGCTTAGCGTCTTCCTTACGAACAACGGCCCGGTGGTTGTACTCATTGACGATTGGTTCGTCAGCTTTTTCAAATTCTTTAATGAGGATCAAAACTGAATTTTCATACACTTTTTCAATTTCACCCTTGAAATCGTGTTCTAGTGAAGCAAACTTTTTACCGGCGACATAATCGCCAATTTTTAATTCTACGGCCATGTGTTAAACTCCTTAACCCTTCTTGGTGTGCCGCTAGTTCACTGTTGCTAGCGACCTATCCAGAAACTTTTAAAATAAAATTGATAACAAATATTATCAAAAAATCTAGCTTGTTGCAAGTCTTAATTATGATTTGTCTGAATCTGCCAAAATAGGCGTCGGTTCTTCAGCGACCACGGTCGTCATGCGTTCTTGACGCCGCAAATCACGAACGGACTTAATGTACGCCGGCAAAAGTACTGCACACGAGCCCAGCCAGGCTAGTGGCTCCGAGCTACATGCCCCGGCGTAACCGAGCAGTCGAACCAAAATCAAAGCAGCGAACACCCGCATAAATAATTCCGCAGCCCCGGCCAGTGTCGGAATCGCACTGCGACCCAGACCTTGAAGCGTGTTACGCATAATGAAGAGCATCGACAGTAACAAATAAGTACTCCCAATGACGTTGAAATACGTCTGCGACAAGTTCAGGACGGCCACATCTTGATGACCAACGAAGAAGCCGACCAGTTGCTTGCCCCAGATAATTTCAATCAGACCAGCAACGACACTAAAGCTCCCCGACAGCCACATCGTTTGTTTGACACCAGTAATAATCCGTTCATACTTGTGGGCGCCGTAATTTTGAGCCGCAAAGGTCGCCATCGTGACCCCAAACGACATCAGCGGTTGCGTCGCCAATTGGTCAATTTTTTGAGCGGCAGTCGTTGCAGCCACAGAGTTCGTTCCGAGACTATTCAGAGCAGCTTGCAAGACAATCGTCCCAATCGCAATGATCGACATTTGAAACGCCATGGGTAAACCGACGTTCAAATGTGCCCGTACTTCTACCCAGACTAGCTTGAAATGGCGCCAGCCAATGTGCAGAATTGGCACCTTGACCATGATATACACCACGCACATCAAAGTCGCAATCGCTTGTGCCAGAATAGTGGCCCAGCTAGCACCGGCGATGCCCTACTTAAAGACCAGAATGAACAGTAATTCGAGGCCAATATTAATTAAGGCACTGATAATCAGAAACCACAACGGTGTCCGACTATCGCCGAGTGCGCGAATGATGTTTGACAACAAGTTAAAACCAATCGGGGCTAACATCCCGCCGAGCATGATTTGTAAGAAGGTTCGGGCGTCCGCGATAATATCCGTTGGCGTCTGCATCAGCAACAAAATATGGTCCACAAATATCAGTGACAGTACCGTCAAAATAATACCGACGATTAGACTGACCACGATACTGATGGCAAAACTCCGCCGAACTGCTTTAAAATCACGGGCACCAAAATGTTGCGCCGTTAAAATCGACAGCCCGGCCGTCAAGCCTTGCGCGAACCCGATAATCAAGAACTGGACACTCCCCGTTGACCCGACAGCTGCTAGGGCTTTGACCCCAAGTGTCTGACCAACGATCAACGTGTCTGACAAACTATAAAATTGCTGAAAAATGTTACCGATTAGTAATGGAATTGTAAACCAGAAAATTAATTTTAACGGTTTCCCCTTTGTTAAATCGTTCATTTCCGCACTCCTTTCGTTAATTAAGATGGCCTGCTTGTAATCGTTTTCCTGTTGACCAAACAATCAAGCAAACTTTGCTAGTATATCAACTTTGGTTTTAGAATACTAGTGGTTTGTTCCCTAAAAATTAAATAATTTATTTTCGCAATTATTTGGGGCTTCCGACTTGGGATAATCAAGTCAGCGACTGGCAGTCAGAACCGCCCCAGCTGCCATCATCGCATGGTACCCAGGGCCACTCGTTTTGGTATTCCTACCACGACATCCCCCGTCTTTCCACCGTGACACCCTATTCAACGCAAAAAAGCGTCCAGAAATTCTGCACGCTTGCGTTTAGTTTAGTTTCTCTGATCAACGCGTCATCCGCATCCAGCGAGCAACGCAATCAGATTTTATTCAATTAGTCACTTGTACTCGCGGCAGCCAAACTTCATGCCGCAGATTAACGTCAAAATTACAGTATCACCATATAATAGTAATACGAAACGAAGACACAGACGACCATACAGATTAAGTTCAGTGGAATCCCAACTTTGAAGTAATCAGTAAATTTATAATGACCAGGTCCATACACAATCAAGTTAGTCTGATAGCCGATTGGCGTCGAAAAGTCTGCCGTCGCCGCAATCGTGATCAGCATGACCAACATCATAACGGGCAGGTCCTCCAGTTTGGCGGCCGACACGACCACTGGAAACATTAACGAGAGCGCCGCCGCGTTGGATAAAATAGCTGTCAGGAAGTTCGTGACAAAGTAGATCAAAAACATGTAGATGATTGGTGATGCGTTACCGGTAATGGCAACTAGCGACTTTGCAATGAACTTATCGGCACCGACATTGGACATCGCTAATCCTAGACCATAACTACTTGCGACTAGGAACAGCACGTTCATATCGACCGCCTTAACAATGTCACTGATTGAAACACACTTCGTCAGGAATAACACCACACATGATGCGGCCAAACCAACGAATAAATCAATAATCCCCGTCGTTGAAACGACAATCGTCGCCACTAACAAGAAAATCGGTAAAAAGTCTTTGTAGGTATGTTTGCGGGACTGGACGGGTTGTGAGTTGAAGACGTGCAAGTCTTTCAAAGTCGCCAATTCATCCTGGTCACTCGTTGTAATCATGACCAGGTTGTCGCCACCTTTGAGCCGAATACAACCGAGCCGACCTTCCAGATTGACGCCATTCCGCCGAATTGCAACGACGACACTACCGAAGACGTTCCGGAAACGGGCGGACTTGATACTTTGGTTGACTAAACTCGAAGTGTCAGGAATCGAAACTTCGACTAACCGCGCCCGTTCGTTGGTAATATCTGCCAAATTAATTTTCTGAGTACTCGGGACCAATCCCTTAATATTCATTAAATCGTTGATGCAATCAAAGGTCCCAGTAAAGTACAGGCGATCGCCGAGTCGTAACACCGTATCATCCGCAACCGGCACGATGCCTGTCCACCCCGATTGATGGCGGCTAAAAAGGAGCGTGGCAAGTTCCGTAATTTGGCTTCAGCCACCGTTTCATTCAAGTGTTCAAACTCATCAGAAATCGACATTTCAATCAAATAATCATTCGGTTCAGCGGCCACATCATCGACACTGCTGCCATAATAGCTTGGCAATAGCCGGTAACCGACTGTTAGTAAGTAAATCAGCCCAATAATTGTGATTGGAATCCCCACAATTGCTAGGTCAAACGTCCCGAACTTAGCCAATTTATACTTCGATAATAAGCCCTGCGCCACCAAGTTGGTCGACGTCCCTAACACCGTCAACAACCCACTCAGAATCGTGGCGTACGATAACGGAATCAAAAATTTAGAAACCGCCATCCCCTTGCGCTTGGTCCAGCGCTGAACCATCGGCGTCAAGGTTGACACGATTGGCGTATTGTTCATGAAGGGTGAAATCACGCTGACACTGGCGAGCAGCCGCAGCAGCGACCGTTTTTCATTATGGCCATCACCGAGAATCCGGTCAAATAATCGAGTAATCAAATTACTCTTCGCGATGGCGTACGCGATAATATACATTAACGCGATTGTCGCGAGCCCATCATTGGCAAATCCAGATAAGGCGTCCGTTGGCGATAGAATCCCCACGAACATCAAAAATGCCAGGGCACAGAGGATGACCGCGTTAGGCGTGGTAATTTCCATGGCCATTAATACAAATGATACTAATAACGTAATTAAAACTATTGCAATATTGAGGGTCATCGTCATCGCTCCGCTTCAGCTAATTTCTATTCTTTCCAGTAATCTGAACATCCCCGGTACCACTTCAGAAACCGAGTCATTCATTAATACAAGAACCATTTTAGACTTGGAATATGAACTTAATTACGTTACGGTATGAAATAATTCCTGATTTTCAGATAATTTTGCGATGAATTTATGACTTTTTTGTTAACTTATTGGTTTAGACTAATTAACGTTTTCGGTATGGTGAAGATTACAAGCGAAGCACGGTGCTCGCCACGCCAGTCAGGGCTCACGTGGAATACTTCGGCTCAAACTTTGGCTCAAACTTTGGCTCAAACTTTGGCTCAAACTTTGGCTCAAACTTTGGCTCAAAAAAATAAGCCCCTCGCGCCAAAACCGCGAGGAACTTATTTCCATCTAAGATTTGTGTGACGAATGAACTTCACATCACTGCCAGTCACCTAGTGAACCAGGCTGCAATTCTGCACTTACTAGCTATATGATCAGTTCGTCAATCCTAACACTACTCATTGATCCCATAAGCGTGCTTCATTGGATACAATGAGAAACGTTCTGCCCGGTAGACGTAACCACCGCTTGGCAATCCTGTCAATTCAACGTTAAACACTTGTTGCTTGCTCTTGAGGTCGTATTCAATAATATTGGCCGACTTACCATTGTTCAACCAACCAAAGTCGATCAAGCGGTTGGAAGCACTCAAGTAACGGTTCGAACCAATGATATTCGCGAAGTTCTTCTTACCGAGTGACTTCCCATAAGCACCAACTTGTGAAATAGTCTTGGTCTTCTCGTTGATATGGTATTCGACACCTTCGGAATACTTACCAGAAGAGTCTTGCAAGGACTTCTTAGTCGTCCCGACCGCCACATTATTGTTGAAGATCATCACATTCAAGGAACCCTTGTTACCTAAGGTCGATGGGTCCACAATCGCCGCATGTTGACCACCTGGCCAGGCAATTTTACCCTTGGCCTTCAGCAAGTACTTGCGGTAAGACTTCGGCCATGCCGACCGTTTCTTACTGGAGAGAATCCACTTGATCTTTTCAGTCTTGTAGTCGATCTTCATGACTAAGTTTTGGTTCCGACTAGAAATAATCAGGCTCTTGTCCGTCTTGTCATAATAAACTGAGTTTTGATGGAACCAGTCCTTCTTACCCATATATTTATTCGACTTAGTGGCATTGTATTTGGTATAGAACTTGGCCGGTAACAGATTCTTCATGTTGATGACCTTGGTGATTTTACCGGTCTTATGCGAAATGACGATCATGGTATCTTCGACATAAGTCCGACCACCATCTGAAACGGTCGCAATCAAGTCACCGTTTGGCAACTCAGTCACATCATGGTGGACTTGGTTATGGTTCTGCTTCTTAGAACCCTTAGCCTTGCCCCAAGCCTTATGGTTAAACTTGTAAGTCTTGTAAACTTTACCCGTGTAGTCCATTTCCACTAACTCGTCGAAGTATGAATTCTTAGCATTCGACTTGGTCCAAATGAGTAAATGTCCATTGTTGAGTTGTTTGAAAATGTGTGAGGTTGGCCGCGTGGTGTACCACCGAATATTACCATCGGCATCGATCCCAAAGGATAAGTTCTTTGACTGCTTGCTACCAGAAATCGTTGTCCGAACCATGAAGGTCAACTTCGAATTTCCAGTACCGAGAACCATCTTTTGTTTGTTAGCCTTCTTAACGTTGATCTTGAAATCCGTTAACGCTGAAGGTAACTTGGCCGTCTTCAAACGAATCGTTTTGGTCGTTGACGTCCCATTCTTGTACGTTACCTTGATTTTAACTTGGTTATTCGTATTCGCATATAACCCGAGTACCGTCAAGTCATGGCTCGTCGAGTACTTACTGATGGTATTGGAGATTGACGTCTTGGCACTCTTACCTACCACGGTATAACTCACTTTAGCCGCCTGATCCGTGTGGAAAATCACCTTAGCCGAAAGTGGTGAAACGCCGTACGGATTGACTTTGGTATACATGTTATTGACCGTGTAATTCTTATTAGCGACGGCCTTCTTGAGCGTTGCCGTCTCACCCGCTTGGGCCTTGATTTCAGTCTTGACCAAACGCGTGTTGATATCCTTCTTCGTCTTACTTGCCGACCGGACCTTGCTAGTCGTCGTCGAATTCGTCGTAGATTGATGATACTTGTAATATCCCCAACCACCGCCGATTGCCACCACAATGACGACAATTAGCGCAATCAACCAATTTCGCTTTCGCATTTACCATTCACCAACCCTATTACTTTATTTATAATATTAACCTAATTATACTTGCTCTGATGCGGTTTGTGCTAACACTTGCGCTCGCATTTGGTCGACGACTTGCTCAGCCGAGGCTAAATCTGGCACAAATGCCCCACTCGCTAACGGATGGCCTCCGCCATTGAAGGCCTTTGCCACGCCGTTCACGTTGATGGCTTTCGAGCGGAAATGGACCCGATAATTGCCTTCTGGCGTTTCGATGAAAAACAGCCAGACTTTGACCGTTGTCAGATTCCCAGGCAGCGGTACGATCGCGTCCTCATCCCCGTAGTTAATGTCCCACTTTTCGAACAACTGGCGCGGCAGCACCACGTGAGCTAAACCGTTCGCTTCAACCGTTTGCTGACTCAAGACGTAACCGTACAATTTGCTCAACGCAGGTGTCAAATCCATCTCATGGTGACTTAAAGTAGCGATGTCGATACCAGTCGCAGCAAGTTCACTCGCAATCGCCAGTGTCCTCGCCGTCGTTTCCGGCGTTGAAAACCGCACCGTATCACCGATAATACCGGCGTACAAATCGGTTGCAATCGCAGTATCGATGTTAAAACGGGCTGGGTCACTCTTTGCGAGGTCAAAAATCATTTCCGAACAACTACTGTAACTTTCATCGACCCAGTTCAGCTGTCCATAAGGATCTCGATTGGGGTGATGGTCGATTTTAATCGTAAATGCGTCGCTCGGCAGATCACCGGCTAATCGCTGCTGGTTGGCACAGTCGACTGCAATGACCAAATCCGTCGACTGCGGCGTAATGGCTGGTTGGTCGTCGGCATGCAGCCACGCCAAATGGCCCGGAACTTGGGCCATCGCCACCACCGTTTTGTCTGGATAAGCCGCGCTTAATAGTGCGACCAGTCCAAACTGAGCCCCGATTGCGTCGGGATCTGGATTGGTATGACGATAGACCAAGATTCGGTCCATTTTAGCGATTGATTGCACGATAGCAGTCAAGATTTCGTTAGTTTTCATCGGCAGTCGCTAAGCTAACGTAGTTGTGATCAGCTAAGTAAGTCAGGACTTGCTTGACTGAATCCGCTAGCGGTTGTTTGGAAGTGTCGATGGTAATTTCGGGGTTGAGCGGTGCTTCGTATGGCGCATCAATACCCGTGAAGCCTTTGATTTCACCGCGACGAGCCTTGGCATACAACTGCTTAACGTCGCGTTGTTCGCAGACTTCCAGCGGCGTATCAACGAATACTTCGATGAATTCATCCGCTTCAAGGTTCTCACGAACTTTATCACGGTCGGCCCGATATGGTGAGATGAAGGCAGTCAAAGTAATGACGCCCGCATCAACGAACAGTTTGGCAACCTCACCGATCCGGCGAATGTTTTCTTCCCGGTCTTCAGCCGAAAAGCCCAAGTTACTGTTCAAGCCAAACCGCATATTGTCGCCATCTAAGACGTAACTACCAATTTGTTGGTCAAACAAGGCCTTTTCAACGGCATTGGCAATCGTGGATTTACCTGAACCTGAGAGCCCAGTAAACCATAGGACGACACTTTTGTGATGATTAAGTGCTTGGCGTTGTTCCTTGCTAACTTGTGAATGATGCCAAGTGATATTCTCTGACTTTGTCATTCATTAAACCTCCTGTTGCTGTTCGCGTTTCCGCTTCAAACCTTCGATTAAGACCTTGGCAACTTCTGGACGAGAAACTTCCTTTGGTGGCACGATCCCATCAGCCAACATCTTACGGACCTTAGTCCCACTTAATGAGATATGGTCTTCTTCGCCGTGTGGGCAGGTCTTTTGAGTGGCCATTGAACCACACTTCTTGCAGTAGAAGGAGTTATCAAACTTGAAGAAGTGCATGCCCATCTCATCTTCAACGGATGAAATCAATTCTTGGGCTTCGTATGTGCCGTAGTAATCACCAACGCCAGCATGGTCCCGGCCGACGATAAAGTCAGTACAGCCGTAGTTTTTCCGAACGATGGCATGCAAGATGGCTTCCTTAGGACCAGCGTACCGCATTGCAGCTGGATAAATGACTAACCGCACTCGGTCTTCTGGGTAGTAGTACTTCAGAATCGTCTTGTAGCTTTCCATCCGGACATCCGCTGGAATATCATCGGCCTTGGTTTCACCAACTAATGGGTTCAAGAATAAGCCGTCAACGTTTTCTAAGGCTAATTTTTGAATATATTCATGAGCACGGTGAATTGGGTTCCGTGTCTGGAAACCAACGATGCGCTTCCACCCTAAGTCGTGGAACATCTTGCGAGTCTCGATTGGTTCCATGTAGTAGTCACTAAAGGCACCGTGGTCTGGCTTGTGGAGCAACTTAATGGCGCCACCCAGATAAACGTCACCATTGGCGTATAGGCGTTTAACACCAGGATGGGCTTCTTCGGTCGTCTTATACACGTTCTGAGCTTCAAGTTCTTTGTCAGGAACGTACTTGTCTTCAACCCGCATCGTCCCGTAAATAATGCCATCTTCACCCTTTAAGGCGATTTCACTATTTAATTCGATCCGGTCGGCATCTGCTTGGCTGACACCGAGCGTAATCGGCACACTCCAAATTACCCCACTCTTCAGGTGCATCGTGTTGACAACTGAATGGTAATCGTCACTCAACATGAACCCCGTCAGTGGACTAAACCCACCAATCCCGATCAATTCCAAATCAGAAATATTCCAATTATTGATGGTCAAACTTGGTAATTGTTCGGCTGCTTGCCGTGTTTCATCGCTAAAATCTTCTAAGTTGATTAACTTACCACCATGGGCTTTAATTCCGTACACTGTTTGCATATTGATCACCTTTCACATTTAAAATTTCATCATAATTAACACTTACAAAATGATTTAACGTTGCTTGTTTGGTACTATCCTGACTGGCTTGTTCACATAGCGCAGTCAATGTGCCAGCGACTTCCTGGAAATCGATTGGCGTCCGTAATTTGAATGTTTCATCCGGTTTCGAATCAGTTGGCTGGTCCGCCTTAGTCGGTTCTGTGGCCACAAACGCCTTGAGCGTCGCCTGAGTCGCGGGAGCTGCTAACTGGTCAGCCATGATCACTTGGTACGGTGGCCGTTCAACGGCGTGTAGCGTCCGAATCAAGTGTTGGATGGCAATCCGCAGTTCTCGTGGATCATCGATTGCCGTCAAATCATCCGCAATCACCACGTTATGGGTGTCGGCACCCAGTTCGCGGCTGACATTGGTCAACATTTCGACAATTTCGTTGTTTTTAGCATCGCCAATACCCCAGAGTGCCTCGCGTTTGGCATTCTTACGCAAATAATTGTTGAGTTCTTCCTTCTGCTCAACGACTAAGTAATCTAACGGATAAGTTTTGACGTTCAACGTCTCATTATTTAACCGCTCGCTCAAATCTTCGGCAACGGCATGACTGTCGGCTTCAGTGCCGACCATTTTGACTTGGTTGGCGCGTAAAATGTCATTGACTTGGTCAACTTGGGCTTGGTCTTCACCAAAGACGAAGAACGTCTTACTGTTGATTTTGGCATTGAAATCCCGATATAACGCACCGTAATCGGCCAGATATTGGTCCGTCATCTCATCGATCTTTTGTTGGAATTCTTCTGAAGCAAAGAAGTCCGGATCTGCGGCAGCTTGCCGACCTAGTAAGTAAAGTGCCTTAACGTCGGGTTCCACATCTGTACGCGCTTCAAAATCCGCTAAGCTCTCACCGCTATCACTCTTTTGTAGGGCTGGATCAATGAAATCATCGATTTTAGCTTGCAAAGCGGCCTCATCGTCGGTCCATGGTAAATCAAATTGGGTGGCGATACGTTTGAGTGTCGTTAAGGTCTGACCAAACAAATCTTCATACGTCACAAGGATTCGGTGGGTCCGGTCACTGTCACGTAAAGATAACAGCGTCCGTACTTGCCATTGACGCATTGCTAAGGTCGTATCCCGGTGCCAAGCACGTTCGTTCGAATGAACCACGTCCATTGGATTCCGTAACAACACGATTTCGGCTGGTAAGACATCAACGTCGGCTAAGACATGCTGCCAGAGTTCGATGTAATCATTCATCCGTGGATCCTTGATCGCTAAATATTGTTCGTTTTCAAAGAAATTTTTGAGGTAGTTGGTTAAGTCCGCCCGATCTTTTTTGATCTTCGGACTATCGTAGTAACCCTTAAAAGCCGGTCGATAACGAACGCGACTTCCTAGGGACTTATGAATTTTGATAACGTCCTTATTTTCGAAGTAACCTTTAGGATTGATTTTCTTGCTTGGTGCCAATAAATTATCGGTTCCTAACGAAATACCCATCAAATTAATGCATTTCGTCATAACTGAGGTACCTGATCGGCCGCTCCCCAGAATCAGTACTGCCTGCTTGGGCTGTTGGTGGTGGTTAAATAATCGTTGCCACAAACTCATTAATTCATCATCCTCATCATTATTTATTTTATTTCTGATACTTCGCTAGTGGGCTCACCAACTATACTAGCAACTTTTCAGTAAAAATTAATAACCATAACCCGAAAAAAATGTGATGATTTCGTGAAGGTTGCAGCAGTTTGTATGTAGATGACTGGAATTGTCGTGATAGCTAAAAACGCTGATTTATCGGGGATTGTGGCACTTTTTCATTTTTATAAAACTGGCTGATTCAGTTTAGTTTCGAGACGGTCGCTGGCAAGCGTGAGATGTTCGGTATGAACTAATTAAATACGTTAATTAACCTAACAACCGGTCTAAATCGACGATAATTCTATTGATAATTAGCTCATTTGCGACCCCGTGGATTGCAGTTGATGTGGTTTGGATGATTAGCCTAAGTTCAAAAATCACCAGCTTAGAACCGCTGGAAAATAAGGCTACTTGCCGTAAACATTCCGTGATACCTGCGTCCTATGCCAGCTTCCAGACATTCTGGGATGGCATCCGAAAGGCAGATATGCACGGACTCAGCTTTTTATTGGAGTAGTCGTTGGTTCTTAGCATACGGTACTTTTAACAAGTAACTTCACTGAATTTGTCAGGATTTCCTCTGGTTACCTGAGATAAAAAAGGCTCAAGTTATAAACGAAGCCCATTTTATCGACTAGTTTCAAGACTAGTGTCCATTGAAATTATTAGCATTTAGAATAGTGAATCATATGCCACTGATCTTCCCAGTACTCATACACCATTAAGTACCATTGATTACAAATTGAAAGTTTTCCTGAAGGACCAGCCACTTAGTATTCAGTGGTCAGTTGCACCCAGATTGGTGGCCGTTCATCTGCCATTCGAGCGGTTTCCCGACTGTCCGGACTGCCGGACAATGCTCAAGGGCGAAGTTCTTCTTGTCCGGGTGGTCTTCCCGGGCTAGAAGAAGACTCGTATTTGAAATTGCGCAGTGCTTTTCTGCGTAAGTTCAAATCGATGTCCGCCCTGTTCCAGCGTTGTCAGCCGGCCCAGGAGGTCGGAATATGGCGCGCATCGGCTGACGAACAAGAATCCACAATTAGCACGTTTGAATCATCTTTAATGTCCATTAACACAAAATATGTTAAAAACATTAAAAAATAATTTGACTAAATGAGTAAACGGTGGTATTTTCTAATCAATCATAAAACACGTAAACGTCCCGAAGAGGAAAGTAATCGTCGCTACCCGTGCAGTGAGTTTGGAATAGTGGAAACCAAACCGGAAAACGACTGATGAAAAATGGCCTCCAAACGGCACCACTGAGCACTTGCTAGGTGATGACAGTTAGCTGCTGTTATTAAGCTACCGTATGAAACGTACGGGTTGAGGTCAACATCGTGAGGTGCTGGCGAATTAAGGTGGTACCGCGAACGGCAACTTCGTCCTTTAATGAGGATGAGGTTGCCGTTTTTTGTTTAAATTAATGAGCAAATGAGAAGGAGTGGTCAGCGATGACAATTATTAATAGCAATTTGGGGTATTCACGTTTAGGGGAACATCGGGAATGGAAACATCTATTGGAACATTTTTGGAAAGGTCAGCTTGACAACGCGACCTTCCACGCCAAGAAATTACGGTTGGCTAATTTAAAAAAGCAACGTGACTTAGGCGTCGACTACATCCCGGTCGCGGATAATTCCGACTACGATCACGTCCTAGACACCCTGGTCGCCTTCAATGCCATTCCAACGCGCTTCGGTCACTTTGACCAGGCGCTTGATTTACCAGATTATTACGCGATTGCGCGTGGTACGGATACGGCGGTCGCCGCTGAAATGACGAAATGGTTCAACATTAACTATCATTATATCGTGCCAGAATTCGACGATGTCACGTTTAAACTACTCGACAATCGTTGGTTGCGGTACTACCAAGAAGCCAAGCAAGAATTAGGCATTGATGGCAAGCCCGTCATCTTGGGCCCAGTTTCGTTTCTGAAACTCGGCAAACGAAACGGGCAGTACTTGGACGACGCCGCAGTCGCTGAATTACTCCCACAACTCCTGCCACTTTATCAGCAGGTTTTCCAGGAACTCGCGGACGCTGGGGCTAAATGGATCCAACTGGACGAACCAACCCTGGTCAAAACGACGCAGCCAGACGAACTCCGCCCCTACACCACTGCATTGACTGCCTTACACACAGCTGTGCCGGATCTAAAAATCGAATTACAAACCTATTTTGACAGTCTCGACCTGTATGACCAAATCGTTGACCTACCCGTCCAGGCCCTGGGACTCGATTTAGTCCACGACCACGGTGAAAACCTGGACCACCTGCGCCAACACGGTTTTCCAGCCGATAAAATCTTGGCCGCTGGGATTATCGACGGCCATAATGTCTGGGCCAGCGACCTGAACGCCAAACTCGAGCTGGTGCAACAACTGCGCCAAATCGTCAGTGACGACCAACTGTGGTTACAACCCGCTAACTCGCTGTTACACGTGCCAATCACGACCAAAAATGAAACGAAAGCCGATCCTGTTCTGCTCGGTGGTCTGGCTTTCGCCGACGAAAAGCTCCAAGAGTTGCACGTGCTGACGGAAGCCGCCAATCATGGCGTCGATGCAGTTCAAGCCTCATTTGACCGTAACCAGACCAACTTAACCGCGCTCAATCAATCCAGTCACCGGAATAATCAAGCCGTTCGAGCAGCTGAGGCCCAGCTCGAAAATCAGAAATTTGAACGGCAGGCCCCATTTGCGACCCGGATCAAGCTACAGCACGACCGCTTGCGGTTGCCACTACTGCCAACGACCACGATTGGGAGCTTCCCGCAAAGTGCCACGGTCCGCGCGAAACGCGCTGCATGGCGCAAAGGCAATCTTTCGGATGCCGACTATCAAGCCTTCCTCCACGCTGAAACTAAGTGCTGGATCAAGTTGCAAGAAGACCTCGGTTTGGACGTCCTGGTCCACGGCGAATTTGAACGGACTGACATGGTCGAATACTTTGGTCAAAAACTGACTGGGTTTTACGCCACTCAAAACGGCTGGGTCCAATCCTATGGGTCACGTGGGGTTCGGCCACCAGTAATCTTTGGCGACGTGGCTTACACCGAACCGATTACCGTCGCTGAATCCGTCTACGCGCAGAGTTTGACTGACCGGCCTGTCAAGGGCATGCTGACGGCGCCGCTGACGATTATCAACTGGAGCTTCGTACGCGATGACATCCCAAAGGCCCAGGTTCAAAATCAAATTGCCCTGGCGCTCCGGCAAGAAGTCAACAACCTCGAACAAGCAGGCATCAAGATCATCCAAGTCGACGAACCTGCACTTCGAGAAGGCTTGCCACTCAAACAGCGCCACTGGCAGGCTTACTTAGACGAAGCGGTCTACTCATTTAAGATTACGACAACCGGCGTCCAAAATGACACCCAGATTCACACCCATATGTGCTACTCGAATTTCGCCGACATTATCGACACCATCAAGGCATTAGATGCTGACGTCATTTCGATTGAAACGTCGCGGAGCCACGGCGAAATCATCAGTGCCTTTGAGCAAACGGGCTACGATAAGGAAATTGGCCTCGGGGTCTACGATATCCACAGTCCCCGCGTCCCAAGTGTGGCTGAAATCGAAGCCAATATTCAACGGGCACTGCGAGTCATCGATGCCCACCAGTTCTGGATCAATCCCGACTGTGGGCTCAAAACCCGTCAAGAACCAGAAACGCTGGCAGCCCTCAAGAACATGGTGGCTGCTCGTAACGCGATTCAAGCTCAGCTCACTAGCAGTGTCCATTAAAGGAGGTCGTGCGGATGAATCTCAGACAAGCCTTACAACAGCGAGTTCTCGTGGCTGATGGCGCAATGGGCACCCTTTTATATGGGAATTATGGCATCAATTCGGCCTTTGAAAACCTCAACTTGACGCATCCGGATACGATCTTACGCGTGCATCAATCCTATATTCAGGCGGGTGCAGACATTATTCAAACGAACACCTATGCGGCCAATCGGCTGAAATTGACGCGTTACGACTTACAAGATCAGGTCACGACCATCAACCAGGCTGCCGTCAGAATCGCCGTCACCGCCCGCGAGCATGCCGATCATCCCGTTTATATTTTAGGCACGATTGGTGGTCTAGCCGGCGACACAGATGCAGCTGTCCAACGCGCCACGCAAGCCGAAATTGCGGCCAATGTCACCGAACAACTGACCGCCCTACTAGCAACAGAACAGTTAGATGGGATTTTACTGGAAACTTACTATGATTTGAGTGAATTATTAGCGGTACTCAAAATCGTCAAGGCCCACACGGATCTACCGGTGATTACGAACGTATCAATGTTAGCCGCTGGTGTCCTGCGCAACGGGACGAGCTTCACGGATGCCATCGTCCAACTGCACGCGGCCGGCGCGGATGTGATTGGGACCAACTGCCGACTCGGCCCCTACTACCTCGCGCAGTCGTTTGAAAACTTGGCGATTCCGGCGGATGTCAAGCTCGCCGTTTACCCGAACTCCGGGTTACCGGGCACTGACCAGGACGGCGCAATCGTCTATGATGGCGAACCGAGTTACTTTGAAGAATATGCCGAACGCTTTCGCCAATTGGGCCTGTCGATTATCGGTGGTTGTTGTGGGACGACACCGCTTCATACCGCGGCGACCGTTCGCGGCTTAAGCAGTCGCAGTCTAGTACCGCATAACGCACCGACCCACGTGGCCCAAGCGCCAACGCTCGTCACGACGAAAAGTCAGCACCGGTTTTTACACAAAGTTGTGACTGAAAAGACCGTCCTGGTTGAGTTAGATCCACCGCGTGATTTCGATACCCGTAAATTTTTCCGGGGCGCTGAGCGTCTCAAAGCAGCCGGCGTTGATGGGATAACGCTGTCGGACAACTCCCTTGCGACGGTCAGAATCGCCAACACCGCAATTGCGGCGCAGTTGAAGTTGAATTACGGCATCACGCCAATCGTTCATTTAACGACCCGTGACCACAACTTGATTGGCCTGCAATCCGAAATCATGGGATTGCACAGTCTCGGCATTGAAGACATCTTGGCCGTGACCGGGGATCCGGCAAAACTCGGCGATTTTCCGGGTGCGACTTCGGTCGGAGACGTCCGTTCTGTTGAACTGATGAAGCTGATCAAACAATTCAATAGTGGGATTGGCCCTACTGGGAAGTCGTTAAAAGAAGCCAGTGACTTTCGGGTCGCCGGTGCCTTCAATCCGAACGCGTATCGGACCGATGTGTCGACTAAATCGATCAGTCGCAAACTCAGCTATGGTTGTGACTACATTATTACGCAACCCGTCTACGACCTCGCTAACGTCGATGCATTAGCCGATGCGCTGGCAGCCAATCAGATCGACGTGCCAGTCTTTGTTGGCGTGATGCCCTTAGTTTCGCGTCGTAACGCTGAATTCTTGCATCACGAAGTCCACGGCATCCGGCTTCCTAAGTCAGTGCTGGAACGGATGCAACAGGCTGAATTGGACGGCAACGAACGAGCCGTCGGAATCACGATTGCCAAGGAGTTAATCGATGGCATTTGTGCCCGCTTTAACGGCGTGCACATCGTCACCCCGTTTAATCGCTTCAAAACGGTGCTCGAACTTGTCAATTACGTCCAGCAGAAAAATTTAACGAAAGTCCAATAAAAGAAACCGCCGCCAGCAGTTACTTTCATGCTAAAATTAGACATGAATTGTAAATGCGGAGGCGGTTTTACTATGTACTTATTCGGACACATTTTTGGTTGGCTGTGGCTGATGGTGACGGTCACATTAGGCCTGAGTCGTCATTCAATCAAAGCAGCCAATCGTTACTTGATTCTCAGTCGTTTGGGTTACTTACTTATTATCATTACCGGCGTCGTCTTGGCGACCAAAACCTTTGGCGGCAATTGGTGGTTGACGCTAATTAAAGCGGTGCTGGGACTCGGCACGATTGGCTTAGTGGAAATTACGTTTGCACGCAAACAGGAAAGCCACTTGAATCGCGGCCTGTTGACGTTGCTCGTCAGCTGCACCGTCATTACCATCGTTTGTGGCGCCCTACTGCACTGGCAGCTGACGGGACATTTGATTTAAGGGCGACCGTCCGCCTTTGCTGACTAACGAATATGAAGCAAGCACTTAATTAATGCGATTAAAAAAGCAAGCCGCCATCCCTGACCACTTGCTTAATACGCTTATTCACATTATTAGTTATTACGATTATTTAACCGTTTCAGCAGCATCCTGCGCATCCGCATTTTCTGATTACTTTCCATAAAAATCAGGCGCGAGGTGCCATAATTGAACAATCCGACAAGTACCTGATCAATGATTTTCACTAACATCGCTGGCCATATGAGGACTGAGATGCCGAGAAACATCAGGAAGGTATCAAAAAAGTAAGACAGTCCGCGCGTTAACATGAAGCTCACGAACTCGCGGCACCAGTGCCAAAAATTTTGTGATTTTGATTGAAAGACCACCGCTTTGTTGGTAAAAAAACTGAACAAAGTTGCGACGATCCACGCAATCGTGTTGGAAAATAGGTAGTGTTCAGCCAGGACAGCGTGTAGTAGCCAGAATGCCAACACGTTGATCAACGCGGCCATGAAGCCAAACACGGCATATTTCCAAAAATATTCACCTCGATGGTAGATTTTAATCAACCATTGCACGCTGTTCGCCACCGTTTCTTATCAGTCAAAATTATTATACAATAGCAATATCATACCTTGTTATCGATTCGCTGACAAGCACAGCCGTAAAATTGGCGCTCTGCGTGCTGGTCGACTATACTTAAACTAATCTGCAATTCTTCTTGGAGTGAATTATTATGAGAATTTATTTAATTGTTGCTGGGCTGATTGCTGCCTGCCTAGTCTTGATCACGATTTTAATCGCGGTGTTGGTCCACCTACACCATACAAACCAGGCAGCGGCCAAACAAGCCGAGTTATTGAAGTCGATTCGCCAACGACTCGTTCACCAAACCTTAGCGAACCAGGAACAGGACCGGCAAATCGTCAAATTGCAGACACAAAATAACGGTTTTCGTAACCGGCTCAACCAGACGGCACCCCGGCCCGTGTCCGTTCCGCAGACGCGTCGCATCAATGCGAACTCACGCGCGATTTTTCGTTCGTATGTGATTGGCCTCGATTACTATCAAAAAGAATTCGAAGCAGCGTTAGCGGATGCCAGTGAGCGGGGCTATTTCAAGCCCTATGGCGGTTATAACGATTCGGGGCTCAAGGCGGATTATTTGTACGCTAAGAAATATCGGGTCGATGCCAACGCCAACATTGGGGAAATCCAATTAGTCGAAGAAGTCGATGGACCACAGCGGTCGGTGCGTGTTGAACTCAAAGTTGCGGAACACGGCTATACGATTGGGTATTTGCCAAAGAAGCAAGTTGACGAAGCCTTCAATGTCATCGATATTTATGCTAATTCCGTGATGACGCTCTCCTCCAAGACTAATTTGACGGGTGGCGAATGGAAGATGGCCATTGATGCCGTTGACGAAATGCAATACATGAACGATCCGAACGCTCAGAACCGGGCCTTGCCTGATTACGGCGCTATCGACACGCCGCTTAAAATCAAGACCGGTAAAAAATCGTACTTCCTCCAATTCACGCTCTATGAAATGGAAATCAGCAACGATGAGATTCCGCTCTACAGTCTGGTCGATACGGTCGACGGTCAACGCGGTTCAATCATCGAAGTTGATGCGGGTCCTATCTCCTACGTTATCGATGTTCAGGATGGTCCGCAGACTGGGTCTAAGATTACGGTCATTCCGGAACAGATCGACCGGGTCATTTGGGTGCCAAACTGGAAATAAGTCATCTAATGAAGTGGGGTTACCGTCATGAAAAAGTTTTTGCTAGCCGTTGTTTTAATTTTAGCCATTGGTGTAATGACGATTGTTGATATGAAAATTATCCGACAGACCCCCTATCCGAGTCTGTCGCAGGAACAAACGAAATAAGGAGGACCACGCGTGACTCGGGGAATCATTATCGGAGGCTGCAGTCTATTGCTATTAGCCGGCTGCACCTCACAAGCTGAACCAAGTATCTCAACCAAAACGGCCAGTTTGGTCGCTGCATCAGACCGCGCAGAACAAACTCGGCGCGACAATCAAGCGGCCGACGCGAGTGCCAAAAAGCGTCTCGGCAATAATTATCAAGCTACGAATGACCATATTACCAGTGCCACCGGTGCCGCCCAAGCAGTTGCCCAGGTACTCCATGAACCGAAGTCGCAGACATTTGCAGTCATCCCCACCGCTAATCGCGATGGCCAGGGGCACCACTATTATCAAGTGGATGCCTACCGCAAGAAGACGGATGGTGGCCGCGGTCATTATTTGAATAGTTACTTTGTTTATGCAAATGGTAATATTACGACAAAACAGACGAATTAATGGAATTTAGATACAAACGACAACAGCTTTTCCCTGCCATCATTGAAGTGTATGATAGCAGGGAGGAGCTGTTTGGGGTTCAAAGCATCTGGTTGTTTGTTAACCATGTTTCATCATAGATTAAAGATACTTAGCTGATTTGAAATGCCCACAAACTTACTTATTGTCGTTGTTACCTCATCAGTGATGAAAAATTACTGCATAAATATAGAAAAAGGTTTATTTTTTCGTGACTTTTCGCTATAATGAATATTGTTGTTAATTCAACTGCCCCAGTGGCGGAACTGGCAGACGCGCAGCGTTCAGGTCGCTGTATTGGAAACAATGTACAGGTTCGAATCCTGCCTGGGGCATAATTAGTCATAAGAGAACATTTCAAAAGTAGGAATCCCGTTAAATCAACGTTTAGCGAGATTCCTATTTTTATATTGCATGAAAAATACTAGTACAAAAATAGTTTTTACACGTTCAACACCGGATTGCATCAATGAATAGATAATGTAAGATCAAGAGTTGTAAGCATCCATCTCTTTTTAGCATCACTGATTTGCTTCACTTTCTTGCCTTAGATAAATGGTTTGTGATTTAGTCTCGCCCTTGCCTAGCAAACAGTCAATAAATTGTATAATAAAAGTCGCAACCCTGAATGCGCAGGGTTGCGACCTCTTGTACTAATACAGATTAAAGTGAATTACTTTTTCTTCTTCTTGGTTGGTTTGACCATTGTAATCAGTCCGGCAAGCGCAATGCCCAACCAAGGCCACCAATTCGTGTTACCTGCATTGTGTTCATCCGTTTGTGGTAATTGTGTGGGTGAACCGGTGCCCGGTTGCCCAGTCGTTTTGGTGTTAATCGTTGACTTCGCACTGTCAGTAGTTACTGATTGGTGTTTTGCGACAGCTGCTTTAACCGTTGCATTAGCACCGTTCTCATGGCTCACAGTATTTGGCTTTGCGACCTCTTTTTGCCCTGAGTCGTTGTCAGCATCATGGATCGTATCAGTATCAATTTGATGATTTGTATTCAAATTATCATTGGATACTGCATCATCATCAGACTTGGTGCTTTGGTTGTCAGAATTAGTGTCGGTATTGCCGTTACCGTCTTGATTACCTGAACCATTGTCGGCATCACTATTACCGCCTTGGTTGCCCGAACCATTGTCCGTGTTACCATTACCACCTTGGTTATCTAAACCATTGTCCGTATTACCATTGCCGCCTTGGTTGCCCGAACCATTGTCCGTATTGCCGTTGCCGCCTTGGTTACCCGAACCGTTGTCCGTATTGCCGTTGCCGCCTTGGTTATCGGAACCATTGTCCGTATTACCATTGCCGCCTTGGTTATCTGAACCATTGTCCGTATTTCCGTTGCCGCCTTGGTTACCCGAACCATTGTCCGTATTACCATTGCCGCCTTGGTTGCCCGAACCGTTGTCGGTATTGCCATTGCCGCCTTGGTTGCCCGAACCATTATCCGTATTGCCATTGCCGCCTTGGTTACCTGAACCGTTATCCGCATTACCATTGCCGCCCTGGTTACCCGAACCATCGTCAGCAGCAATCAACGTAATCATTGTTTTCGCTGAATGCAGTTTACCTTGTTGGTCCACAAGCTCGTAAGTGAGCTGGTAAATTCCTGAGCAGTGCCAATCGACATCACCAGTAATAACAACTGCTTCGTTGATTGAACGACCATCCACATCGGTTGCTGCTAAAATATTAGCAGTTGCATCCCACTTCTGGCCGACTTTCAGCGTGACTGCTGTCGTCCGCAATTTAAGACTGGCCTCATTTTCCAATACAATAATCGTGGCCGTTGCACTATGGTCATGACCAAGTTGGTCTAAGAAATGATACGTTAACAGATATTTGCCGGCTTGATTCAACTCGACAGTGCCCTGCACGCTCACTTGCTCACTCGTCTGGGCGCTACCGTCAGAATCTAGCACTTCAGCCACGTTTGATAATGGCGCCCAAGTTGCGCCAGCACGTAAAGTCACCGTTTCCGCGTGTAAACGCAATAACGCCTGATCGACAACAATTGGTTCAACGACTGTGACCATCGCGACTGCTTGTTGCTCATGGCCTCGCATATCCGTGAAATGATAACGGACTTGATACGTCCCTGGAGCTGCTGTGTCAACCTGCCCATCGATGACTAAATCAGTTGACGCAATTTCGTGCCCATCCACATCACGGGCCAGTTGTAAGTTAGCTAATGGCTGCCACTCATCACCGACCGTCAGTGCGACCTGATCATGTTTTAGCAAAAGTGCCGCCTGGTTAGCTAATACGTTTACGGTCGTCACGGCCTGCTGCAGCTTATTCTGCTGATCAACGAAGCTGTATAAAACGCGATACTGACCGACGACGTTTGAATTAACGCTCCCAGAAATCCTGAGCTGGTCTGCCATTACGGGTGTCCCGTCAACATTCGTCGCTTTGACCACGTTTGCCATTGGCTGCCACTCATCACCAGCATAGAGCGTGATATCGTTTGCAGCTAACTTCAGCGCGGACTCGTTTGGTAACACAGTGACTGTTGTGGCTAATTTTTGCAAGTTCCCGTTACCATCGATGAACTGATAACTGACCTGATAACTTCCGGCCACCGTTGTATCAACGATTGGTAGTGCGCGTGACCGCATCATCATCAAACGCAAGCGCTGATTTAATTTTGTCACATTCACCGAAATGCGATCTTCAGCTATCGCCTGGCCATCCATGTCAGTGGCACTCACGAAGTTCATCATCGGTTCCCAAGTATCACCAACATGCAATGTAACCGCTGTCTTCTCAACCACAATCGTCGCCTGATTTTCAGCAACTGTCACCGTGAACTGGGCCGTCCGCAAATGGTCTAACTGGTCAGTGAATTGGTACGTTAATTCATAATCACCGACTACCTTTAAATCATAGTGACCGAGAACTTGTAGCAGGTCAAACGTGATTGCACTGCCATCGACGTTTTTAGCACCGCCAAAGTTATCTTCCGGTTGCCACTGACGATTGCCCAGGTAAAGTGTAACGTGTTGTTGCGTCATTGTTAGCGCTGCTAAGTTGTCCAAGACCGTTACCGTCGCTGTTGCACGATGCGTCTGATTGAATGAATCCGTGAAAGCATAGTTGACCAAATACGTCCCAGGCGTTGTTGAATCAACCGCATTCGTGATCTGCATGGTGGCTAAATCAATGGCACGACCATCAATATCACTTTCTGCCGCGATATTGCTTTCAGGTTGCCAGCGATTATCTCCTGCACGAAAACTAAGTTCAGTCTGGTTAAGTCGCAAATTGGCATAGTTTGCCAACACATTCACTGGTACGATTACTTGTTGCACTGTGCCTTGCTGGTCCGTGAAACTATATGTGACCTTGTATTGACCGACTGCCTTTGAGTCAACCGTGCTGGTGATGTCTACATCAGCCAAATCAACTGGTGTACCATCGACATTTGTCGCACGATCAAAGTTGTCTTTTTCAGACCATTTTGCACCGATTCGGAAACTTTCAGCTGTGGATTTGACCTTAATACCTGCTAAGTTTGCTAGTACCTCAACTGGAACTTCAATACTTCGAAGCTTACCTTGTTGATCAGTGAAACTATATGTGACAGTATACTGCCCAACCACCTCTGGATTTACCATGCTCTCAATATCAACATCAGCTAAATCGATTGGCGTCCCGTCGACATCGGTCGCACTATCAAAGTTATCTTCTGCTGACCATTTTGCACCAATGCGGAAACTTTCAGTCGTTGATTTAACCTTGATGCCGGCCAAGTTTGCCAGGACATCAACCGTAACATCAGCTTTCCGAAACTGGCCTTGTTGGTCTGTGAAACTGTACGTAACCTTGTATTGACCGACTGCTTTTGAGTCAACTGTACTGATAACATCCACATCAGCTAAATCGATTGGCGCCCCGTCGACATCTGTCGCACCATCAAAGTTATCCTTCTCCGACCATTTTGCACCAATGCGGAAGCTTTCAGTCTTGGATTTAACTTTGATGCCAGCCATGTTCGCTAGTACATTAACCGGAACTTCAACGCTTCGAAGCTTACCTTGTTGATCAGTGAAGCTATATGTGACCTTGTATTGACCGACCACTTCTGGATTTACCGTGCTCTTGACATCAACATTAGATAAGCCAAGCGCAGTACCATCAACATCGGTCGCACTATCAAAGTTGTCGTTCTCCGACCACTTTGCACCGATTCGGAAGCTTTCAGTCGGTGCTTTAGCCTTGATACCAGCCAAGTTCGCTAGTACATCAACCATAACATCAGCTTGTCGGAGTTGGCCTTGTTGGTCTGTGAAACTGTATGTGACCTTGTATTGGCCAACTTTTTTCGGATCAACCGTACTAGTAACGTCCACATCAGCCAAATCGATTGGCGTCCCGTCGACATCTGTCGCACTATCAAAGTTATCCTTCTCAGACCATTTTGCACCGATTCGGAAACTTTCTGACGTTGACTTAACCCTGATATCGGCCAAGTTTGCCAGCACTTCAACTGGAACTTCAACGCTTCGAAGCTTACCCTGCTGATCAGTAAAACTGTACGTAACTTTGTATTGGCCAGCCACCTCTGAATTTACAGTACTCTTGATATCAATATTAGATAGATTAATAAGTGTCCCATCAACATCTGTTGCGCTATCAAAGTTGTCTTCCGCCGACCATTTTGCTCCAATACGGAAACTTTCAGTCGTGGATTTGACTTTAATATCTGCTAAATTTTCCAGGACCTTAACCGTAACATCAGCTTTTCGGAGTTGGCCTTGTTGGTCTGTGAAACTATACGTAACCTTGTATTGGCCAACTTTTTTCGGATCAACCGTACTAGTAATGTCCACATCAGCCAAATCAATTGGGGTCCCGTCGACATCAGTCGCACTATCGAAGTTATCCTTCTCAGACCATTTTGCACCGATTCGAAAACTCTCAGCAATTGATTTAACCTTGATGCCGGCCAGGTTTTCTAGCACCGTCACCGTAGCACTCGTACTGTGATCTTGCCCGAGGCTATCCTTAAAGCTGTATGTTAGTTCATAATCGCCAGGTGTAGTCGTATCCACTGATCCACTACGCTTGATTCTCGCATCCTCGACCGTGGTACCATCAACATCAACTGCGTTTACGACAACGCTATCTGGATTCCAAACGCCGTGGGCATAAAGCTTGTCACTGAGATTATCAGCCTTAATGCCCGCTAAGTTCGCCAGTACATCAACCGTAACTTCAGCCTTTTGAAGCCTACCTTGTTGGTCTGTGAAACTATACGTGACCTTGTATTGGCCAACCACCCCTGAATTTACCGTACTCTCAACATCAACATCAGCTAAATCAATTAGTGTCCCGTCAATGTCTGTCGCACTAACAAAGTTATCCCTCTCAGACCATTTTGCACCAATCCGGAAACTTTCAGTGGGCGATTTAACCTTGATGCCGGCCAGGTTTTCTAGCACCGTTACCGTAGTGCCCGTACTTTGTTCTTGCCCAAGGCTGTCCGTAAAGCTGTAGGTTAATTCATAATCGCCAGGCGTGCTCATATCGACTGTTCCACTACGCTTAATCTTCGCATCTTCGACCGCTGTACCATCCACGTCAATTGCTGTGACGACAACGCTATCTGAGTTCCAAACGCCATGTGTATACAGCTTATCACCGGAAGTCTTCACCTTAATATCTGCTAAGTTTGCCAGTACCGTTACCGTTGTGCTCGTATTTTGTTCATGCCCAAGACTGTCCATAAAGCTGTAGATCAACTCATAAGCGCCTGGTGTGTCCATATCAACGGTTCCACTATGCTTGATCTTCGAAGCTTCGACCGTGGCACCATCCACATCAATTGCTTTCACGACAATGCTATCTGGATTCCAAACGCCGTGTGCATAAAGCTTGCCGCTGCTATTATCCACGTCAATCAAAGCATGATTTTCCAGCACCGTTACCGTAGTACTCGTGCTTTGCTCATGACCAAGACTGTCCATAAAGCTGTAGATCAACTCATAAGCGCCCGGTGTGGTCATATCAACGGTTCCACTACGTTTGATTTTTGAAGCTTCGATCGTGGCACCATCCACATCAATTGCTGTGATAACAATGCTATCTGGATTCCAAATACCGTTGGCATACAGCGTGCCACTGTTATTATCTACGTCAATCGACGCATGATTTTCTAGCACCGTTACCATAGCACTCGTACTTTGTTCGTTCCCAAGGATATCCTTAAAACTGTAGATCAATTCATAGTCACCAGCTTTAGTGACATCTACTGTTCCACTACGCTTGATTCTCGCATCTCCGACCGTGGTACCATCCACATCAGTCGCTGTAACGACAACACTTTCTGGATCCCAAATACCGTTGGCATACAGCGTGCCACTGTTATTATCTGCGCTAATTGCCGCTTGATTTTCTAGCACCGTTACCGTAGTACTCGTGCTTTGCTCATGCCCAAGGATATCCTTAAAACTGTAGATCAATTCATAGTCACCAGCTTTAGTGACATCTACTGTTCCGCTAATCTTGATTTTGGTATTTTCGACCGCGTTGCCATCAACGTCAACTGCTGTTACGACAACGCTATCTGGATTCCAAATACCGTGTGCATAGAGTTTGCCACTGTTATTATCGACGTTAATCGACGCATGATTTTCTAGAACTGTTACCATAGTACTCGTGCTTTGTTCATGCCCAAGACTGTCCGTAAAGCTGTAGGTTAATTTATAATCACCAGGTGTAGTCATATCTACCGTTCCACTACACTTGATTTTTGAAGCTTCGACCGTGGTACCATCCACATCAGTCGCGTTTATGACAACACTTTCTGGATTCCAAACACCATGTGCATACAGTTTGCCACTGTTATTGGCTGCGTTAATTGCCGCTTGATTTTCCAGCACCGTTACCGTAGTGCTCGTGCTTTGTTCACGACCAAGGCTGTCCGTAAAGCTGTAGGTTAATTTATAATCACCAGGTGTGGTCATATCTACTGTTCCACTACGCTTGATTTTTGAAGCTTCGATCGTGGTACCATCCACGTCAGTTGCTGTGATAACAATGCTATCCGGATTCCAAGCACCCTGTGCATAGAGCACGCCACTGTTATTGTCGACGCTAATTGCCGCTTGATTTTCCAGCACCGTTACCGTAGTACTCGTGCTTTGTTCACGACCAAGGCTGTCCGTAAAGCTGTAGGTTAATTTATAATCACCAGGTGTGGTCATATCTACTGTTCCACTACGCTTGATTTTTGAAGCTTCGACCGTGGTACCATCCACGTCAGTTGCTGTGATAACAATGCTATCTGGATTCCAAATACCGTTGGCATACAGCGTGCCACTGTTATTATCTACGCTAATTGCCGCTTGATTTTCTAGCACCGTCACCGTAGTGTTCTTGCTGTGTTCTTTTCCAAGGCTATCCACGAAACTGTAAGTTAACTCATATTCGCCAGGTGTGGTCATATCTACTGTTCCACTACGCTTGATTTCCGAACCTTCAACCACAGTACCATCAACATCAGTTGCATTCACGACAACACTATCTGGATTCCAAATACCGTGTGCATATAGCGTGCCACTATTATTGTTGACATTAATTGCCGCATGATTTTCCAGTACCTTTACCGTAGTACTCGTACTTTTTTCGTGACCAAGACTGTCCTTAAAGCTGTATGTCAATTCATAATCGCCAGGCGTGCTCATATCGACCGTTCCGATGCACTTGATTCTCGCATCTTCGACCGTGGTACCATCCACGTCAGTCGCGTTCACGACAACGCTAGCTGGATTCCAAACGCCATGTGCATACAGCGTGCCACTGTTATTGTCTACGCTAATTGCCGCTTGATTTTCCAGCACCTCAACCGTAGTGTCCTTGCTGTGTTCTTTTCCAAGGCTGTCCACGAAACTGTACGTTAGTTTATAGTCACCAGGTGTAGTCATATCTACTGTTCCACTACGCTTGATTTCCGAACCTTCAACCACAGTACCATCCACATCAGTTGCGTTCACGACAACACTCTCTGGATTCCAAATACCGTTGGCATACAGCGTGCCACTGTTGTTATCGACGTTAATCGCCGCTTGATTTTCCAGCACCTCAACCGTAGTGTCCTTGCTGTGTTCTTTTCCAAGGCTATCCACGAAACTGTAGGTTAATTTATAATCACCAGGTGTGGTCACATCTACTGTTCCGACGCACTTGATTTTCTTAGCTTCGACCGCTGTACCATCCACATCAGTCGCGTTCACGACAACACTCTCTGGATTCCAAATACCGTTGGCATACAGCGTGCCACTGTTATTCTCTAAGCTAATTGCCGCTTGATTTTCTAGCACCGTCACCGTAGTGTCCTTGCTGTGCTCTTTTCCAAGGCTATCCACGAAACTGTAGGTTAATTTATAATCGCCAGGTGTAGTCATATCTACTGTTCCGATACACTTGATTCTCGCATCCTCGACCGTACTACCATCCACATCAGTTGCGTTCACGACAACGCTAGCTGGATTCCAAATACCGTTCGCATACAGCGTGCCACTGTTATTATCTACACTAATTGCCGCTTGATTTTTCAGCACCTCAACCGTAGCTTGTCCCGAATGAGCGACGCCGAATTGATCAGTGAACTGATAGGTGATAGTGTATTTTCCGACCTGGTTCAAGTCAACCGTACCAGTAACACTCAGAGCCGAGATATCCAGCGTTTCGCCATCGGAATCCATTGCCGATACAAAATTGTCCGTTGGGGTCCAAGTGCCGAATTGATAAACGCGACTATCTTTAACCTGCAAATCAGCATGATTCTCATCAGCCTTAACGTTAACCGCTGCGGTCGCAGTATGTTCACCATGCGCATCCGTAAAGTGATAGTTGAGTTGATAAGTTCCCGGTTTCTTGATGTTAGCGACTTCTGCATCAGTCGAATCAGTAATTGT
This sequence comes from Lactiplantibacillus sp. B652, assembly GCF_023806745.1. NCBI lineage: Bacteria > Bacillati > Bacillota > Bacilli > Lactobacillales > Lactobacillaceae > Lactiplantibacillus > Lactiplantibacillus sp. B652. The sequence goes on from NZ_JAMSKY010000002.1 coordinate 397,645, forward strand.
GAGTTCAACCGTAGCTTCATTACCCTGATCATCAATCGCCTTGTCGATATTGGTCAGCGGATCCCACCGGTCATCTGTTGAAACGTTGACCTGGGTTTCTTTAAGAGTCAGCCCGTTGACAATCACAGTAGCCGTGGCTGTCCGCACCGTGCCAGTACTGTCAGTCATTTGATAGTCAATTTGATAGACGCCTGGAATCGCCGTGTCAACGGTACCGTTTTCAATTCCATTAACACTAACAATCCCATTGACCTTGGTTAAATCAGTGACCGACCCGTCAGCGTCCAATAGCGAAGCAATGTTATCGGCCGCAGTCCACGTCGTCCCTAGTTGTAAGACCGAATCCTTAGCGGTGATGAGACTCTGATTAGCAACCAATGATAGTGTAACGGGTACGGAAATCTGTTTGGTCCCATCACCATCAATATACTGATAAGCAACTTGATATTCACCCGAATGAGCTGGCTGTTGCAATAGCGCATTTAACTGACTCGACGTTAAAGTTTGATTAGTCGTTGCGTCCGTGACCGTGGTTGTTAAATCATCAATCGTCTTATTCGTATCAATCAAACCAGCGAGACTATCTTTAGGTGCCCAAGTACTGTTCGTCCCACTAATCACCTGCAAATCCTTGCCCAGAATATTTTGCCAGGTCCAGGTGGCAGCAGTTGCAAGCGGGTTGGTCCCATCGTAACGAGCCATGAGCTGTTCTGAGGTGAGCGTCTCGGCGGTGGCATTGTTGATCCAAACACCATCGAATCCTTGAGACGGTGCTAAATATGCACTTACAAGTAAATCCGGCTTTAGGCCACTCGCTACAAGTACTTCCTCAAAGGCCTCAGCTGTAGGATAAGTTGCAAGTATTTCCTGTATTTCCTCTTTACTAGCTTTAGATGAATCAAACCAACCCAAGACACTTGTTGGCTTAGGCAATGAGAGTCTTGTTTTACAGCCAAGTATCAATGTGCTTAAATACGTCTGATATTGCCCTCCTTGTATATTACCATCACTATCCTCAACCAATAGCAAATTAAACAATCCAAACATGCTATACAGCATCTCATAGTTAAACTGCAGTTTTTCACCACTGAACGATGAAAGATTCAAATTTTTGAGCGCACTATCCAAATAAAACATTTTGTACATGTGCTCGACATTACTGGTATCGAAACTGGTCAAGTCCAGTCTTTCCAAGCGAGTATCACCACTGAACATCGCCGTCATGTCCGTCACTTGGCTGGTGTCAAACTGGTCAAAATCGACATGAGCTAAAGCGATGTCATTTGCAAACATCCCTTGCATGTCTGTAACTTGATCCATACCTAATTGTTGCTTCCAGACAAACGTTTCCATATCCGGTGAGTCACTAAACATATAAGCCATGGTTGTCACGCTGTGCGTGTCTAAATTATTAGACCAAGCAAATTGAGTATGATTGACGAGGCTGCTTAACATATAGGACATATCCGTCACATTGCCCGTTTGCAGATAACCTAAATAGTCATCTTTGAAATTAACATAACCTTTGAACATTCCTTGCATATTCAACACTTTACGAGTATCAAAATTAACAAGGTTCAACGACATTGCAACTGGCAAAAAGAAACCTGCGAACATATAGGACATGTCTGTCACGTTGCTCGTATCCAACTTTTCAAGCCCCGTAAATGATTGCACTTTCTGATCTGCAAACACATCTTCGAACATGTGACTCATCGTTGTGACCTGACTAGTCGCCAATTTACTAATGTCTAATGAAACAAGTGCTCGGTCTCCTTTAAACATCCCTGACATGTTGGTCACAGTAGTTGTCTTCAATGGCGTTGTATCCAGTGCGCTTAATGCTGCACAGCCAGCAAACATATTGGCCATATTCACGACCTGGCTAGTGTCAAGACTTGATACATCTAACACAGGCAACGAGGCACAATTATTAAACATGTTGGCCATCGTAGTCACCCGACTGGTCTCAAAGTTTGACAGGTCAAGTGCCGTTAACGAACGACAATTACTGAACATATTGGCCATCGTTGTGACTGCAGCCGTGTTTAGATGTGTAAGACCCTCAATATTTGTTAAGGATTCACAATCATTGAAGAAATCTGCCATGTTTGTTATATGGCTCGTATCAAGTTGACTGACATCTAGGCTGGTCAGCTTTTGACAACCAGAAAACAATTGATCCATGTTGGTCACATTACGGGTATCAAAATCATCTACAAGATCAATACTTGTGAGTGTCGCACAATTAGTGAACATCTGCTTCATACTCGTCACTTGCTGATCCACAAAGTGCGTTGGTAATAACAGGCTAGTTAAACTTTCACAGTTTGTAAACATATTATCCATATTAGTGATCAAATGTGTATCAAAGTTACTCAGATCTAGTGTCTTCACATGGACTGCACCATTGAACATTGCTTGCATATCAGTGACCTGACTGGTATCAAAATTTGCAACGTCTAATGTGGTCGCATAACAAAAGTCAAACATATGAGACATATTAGTCACCTTGCTGGTGATAAAGCCGCTAACATCTAAGTTGCCTAATGCATCGCACCGCGTAAACATGTGCGACATATTAGTGACATTACTGGTATCAAAAGTCTGGTCAGGATTATTGGGGGAATAGGTACTAATCACCAGTTTCCCCAGATTTTCATCGCCATTAAACATATAGGACATATCTGTAACATTGTGCGTATCAAATTTGCTTAGGTCAAGTGACATTAGTTGCGTACAATTATTAAACATGTACGCCATGCTCGTCACTTGACTCGTCAGTTTAGAAGCATCAGAGGCATCTGACGCCATAGCAATACTTGAAAACCCACTATTATTAAACATGTAAGACGTATCAGAATACGCGTTCGCGAGAAATGGAAGTGCGACTAACACTCGTTTATCATACTGACTAGCATTCGCAATACACTTGACGTTTTCAAACATATGTGAGGCATTGACCGAGTCAGCCAGACTATACCAATCATTTAGAAACACCCCGGACGCCATAAACGTCACTCGCTCAAACATATAGGACATATCCGTCGTTTGTTTGACACTTATCTGAGAAAAAAACGATCTCGGATACTCTTCATTACTCAGGTCAAAAGTTAACCCATTAAATAGCCCACGTGCATTAGCCCCAACAGCGACACTGCCTTCAAACAGCAGCGTCAACTTTGCATTATGCGCTTCTACATATTGGCCCCAGCCCACATTGCCCCAATCTGTCACTTCGGCATTATCATCAAACTGAACATTAGCATCCGCCAATTGCCCAGCCCCTAAGTGCAACGTATTATCGCTGTCATCGATCCACCATTCAGAAGTCCCCATAATGCCTTTGCGACTCGTATCAGTGATTGCATCCCAGGCGGCATAATCCTGCGCTACGGTTGGCGTTGCATCCACGGTATCCAACTGCAACGAACTGGCTTGAACTTGGGCTAACCTTGGCTGTAGGTTGCTGAGTGAATCCGCAGTGAGTCCCGCACTGGTTTTCTCATCAGTCACAGTCTGCGAGTCGATTCCATCAGTGGACGATTGTGTCTGATCAGTTCCAGTCTTGTCGGTTTCACTAGGCTGACTGCTATTGACGTCTGTACCAACCGCGTCATAACCATCGTTAGACAGGCTTGTATCGTTAACTCGATCAGCTTTCGTGGCTGAATCAACTGGCACTGAATCGCCGGCAGAAACAGCTTTATCGGTTTCAACAGATTGTGCTGGTGTTGTACCGGTTTCAGTAGTCGACTGTGACCCGGTTGCTGATTTGTCTGCACTTGTTGTCACAGTGGTGGTATTTTGCTTATTTTCAACAGCGTTACTACCATCTGTATACGGTGTTGTACTTTCGCTTTTAGCACGATTATCCGCATTCGTGGTCAAGTCTGAAGCAGCCTGACCAGACGCGACAGTCTTTGCGGCCGAACTAGCAGTCCCACTCGCTGACGTGGCTTGAGAATCACTGCCAGCCTGTTGTGGACTCGTTGACTCGGACTTAGTTGTTTCAGCTGTCGGTGTCGCCTTCGTGCTAGTCTTAGTGCCACTCTGCAATTGAACGACATTCGACACGGCTGTCGCATTAGCTGTGACAACAGTCGTATCAGCACTACTCGTTGGCGTCTGTTGGACTTCCGCCTGAGCTGTTTGATTGTTGACTTGCCATACTAACAACGCCGTCCCCGCCGCAAGCCAAAAGCGCCGATTTTTACGCGCCGCCATCATTACATATTCCTGATTATTCTTCATGAATTGCCCCTCCAAAGGTTTACCATTATCAAAACATGATGTTCATATAATTCTACCCACTGATAGTATACCGCGTTAATCGATGAATGAAAACGATTCCAGCGATTATTATTTATATTCTTATTATTTAACACAAACATTATTGACCGGTGACAACTACTCACTCATTTTTCATCAATGATTACGCCCCATTTTGAGCACGCTCACTTAGATTTGAAGGTCTTAGAATCGCGGCATCACGGGCATGGAATCATTGGCTCATTCAATCAGTCCCAGACTCACCACCGTATGCTCATCACTTGGCGCCACTTCCATTTACATTAATTTTCAAAAATCCAGAAAAAACACTATGCACCCCAGCATTTTAGTGTATACTAGATATGTTGGCGAAAAGTTAACGTGATGGCGGTAGTGGCGAAGTGGTTAACGCACCGGATTGTGGCTCCGGCACGCGTGGGTTCGATTCCCACCTACCGCCCTTCTAAAAAAGCACGCGCAATTTATTTTGCGCGTGCTTTTTGTTTACATTTATTTTCATGAGTCGCTTCAAGCTTGCATCCAAGCCTTCAAGGCCGCGCCGGTCCGTGAGTCGCTGACTGCTACGGCGTCTTGCGGCGTGCCGCTATACTGAATCTGACCACCATACCGTCCAGCATCTGGGCCGACGTCAATCAACCAATCTGCCTGACTGATGACTGCCAAGTTGTGTTCGATAATAATCAGACTATTGCCTGCATCGACTAACTCAGCAAATAATTTCAATAGCCGTTGTGTATCCTGCAAATGCAGTCCGGCGGTCGGTTCGTCTAATAGATAGACCGTCCCCTGTTTGCCAAGCTCAACTGCCAGCTTCAAGCGCTGTAGCTCGCCACCTGACAAGGTCGTCAGTGGCTGTGCGAGTGTCAAATAGCCTAAACCGACGCGCACCAAATTGTTCAACGGCGCGGCAACTTTGGCCGTATCCGCAAAGAATTCGAGCGCCTTAGTCACGGATAATTGCAGTACTTCCGCAATTGTTTTGCCCAGATAGGTGTAACTGAGCGCAGTCTCATTATAACGTTGCCCATGACACAACTCACAGGTCTGAACGACGGGATCCATGAATGCCATATTGGTGATCGTCACACCCTTGCCTTTACACCGCGGACAAGCGCCCTTACCATTGTAGCTGAACCAGCTAGTCGCGACGCCATTAGCCTTACCGAACAATTGGCGAATCGCGTCCAAAACACCTAAATACGTGGCGGGCGTCGAACGAATATTGAGGCCCACGGGGGTTTGCGCTAGGTCAATGTAGTCGGTCTTTAGCTGCCGCTTCAAAGCAGTCACTAACGAACTCTTACCTGAGCCCGCCACACCTGAAATGACCGTCATCACGCCCAACGGCACGTCAACGCTGACATCTTGCAAGTTGTTTTCGCTCACATGCGTTAAGACCAGTGTTGACTTGACCGGCCGTTCAATGCCCCACTGATGTGGCTGACGCAACCAGTGACCAGTCAATGTATCCGAAGCCAATAATTCTGGGTACGTCCCAGTAAAGGTCACTTGTCCACCGGCACTGCCAGCTTGTGGGCCCATTTCGACCACGTAATCCGCTAAGGCAAACATCGCGGGGTTGTGCTCCACGATTAGAATCGTGTTGCCCTTTTGTTTGAGCTTATTGAGTGCCTGTTTGATTAGTTGAATGTCGTGCGGATGCAGCCCAACACTCGGCTCATCTAAAATGTAGACCATGTCGACGAGTGCACTGGTCAGGTATTTGGCAATCTTGATGCGCTGCGCCTCACCACCCGACAACGAGCTGGTTCCACGATCCAAGGTCAAATAGCCTAGACCAATATCGACCAACGACTGAATTTTAGTCGTTAATTCACGGACGATATCCTGCGCGAGCGGGGCGTCGATCGTTTGCAAAAAAGCCAGGACGTGCTTCAAATCCATCGCACTCACTTCCGCAATGTTAACGCCGTTGATGTGATTGGTCAGTACGACCGGTTTCAAACGGGTGCCACCACAGTCGGGGCACGGCTTGCGAGTCACCACCGCCGCAATGGCATCGCGATGGTGTTCCGCTTCCTTTTTGCCAATAATTGACCGCTTGATGCGTGGAACAACGCCCTCGTACAACGCCGTTCTTGGAAAGCCGGCACCGGGATGGTCGAGCTTTTGTTGGGGCGCGTGCATTAACAAGTCATATTCTTCCGCCGTATAATCCTTGATGGGCTTGTCATTATCGAATAAGCCACTAGTTGCATAACGCCGCCAGCGCCACGTGTCCGGTGCAAAACTCACAAAGGTGATGGCACCTTGATTAAGGGATTTTTCGGGATCGATCAATTGGTGCTCATCAATATCGTCGACGTACCCCAAGCCCTGACAGGTCGGGCACATGCCTTGTGGTAGATTAAACGAGAACGTGTCGGAATAGCCGATAAACGGTTGGCCGACTCGCGAGAATAACAGGCGCAATAAGGAATAAATCCCGGTATAAGTCGCAAGTGTTGAACGGGCGTTTTTACCCAAACGCTGCTGGGCAATCACAATGGCGACCGGCAAATGTTCGATGTGGCCGACATGCGGTTGCCCATACTTTGGTAAATACTGCTGCGTGAAGCTCGGAAACGTCTCATTCAGTTCGCGTCGTGACGCTGCCGCAATCGTATCAAAGACTAGCGACGATTTTCCGGAACCGGACAGTCCCACAAAGACCGTCGTGGCATACTTAGGGACCTGGAGACTGACGTGCTGCAAATTATTTTGAGTCGCGTCAAAGACTTCGATTGCCCCATGTTCAAATGGTTGCTTGCTCATCTAATCTTCCCCTCTCAAATCAAAAAAGGACCTGAATTTTCAGATCCTCCGCCTCAAACCGATTCGTCCACTAATTTGACGACCGTCCCGTAGCCCGTAACGACTAGGAACCGGGGTGCGACACTCATTTGAGCAACTTCTGTATTGAAGTTCACGTAAATGAGGCCGTCGCCACCCTGTTCTTCGGCTTTTTTCAGCAACAATGGTTTGACTTGTTCAATCAAATCATCGAAACGTTCAAATTGGTCGACACCATCAGATTCGAACATCAGGTGCTTGGTGACAGAAACAACACCTTTAATCATGTGTGACCGTTGTAGATCACCGGTTGTCATAAACATTTTATCCCAACCCCCTATCACCTCAATTCTACTTGAAAACCCCGTGACTAGCAAACGTAACCAATTATTTGACCATCCGTTTTTAAAGGACTAAGTTAAAGGTTAGGGAGTGATATTTTTGGAAACAGCAACACAACTTTTACAACAGTATACTTTCGAGCCCGTTAAGTCGAAACTGCGGGCCGAACAACACACCTTAGCTGTCCAAGCACAGGACCGCGCCATTCCATTCGGTCACTTCAAGATTCGACTGAAAAATATCGATAACCAGCAGTCCTACTTGCTTGAACTGAAACAAGCGTTACAATTGACGACCACGACCGGACTCCAGTTACGTTCCCGGCTACACGGTGTGCATGTCAAGCACGCGCGCCACTTGGTTCCTAACGGTTATCACGTGCTCGCGTCATTAACAATCAAATCGGCACCCGAAGATGCCCACCAGTTTGTCCATGATAAAACCAAACTGGCCTGCCTGATTCCGGTCAGTGAGCACCACACGACTGATCTACCCGACCAAGTCCCGTTATACGCCTTCACGGATAATCACCAGTTAGTCATTAACCAGCAAGCCATGGCCCACTTATTCCTAACTTGCATCCGGCAAACGACCCATAGCAAGGTCAGCTAATCAACCTTTTTATAAATAATTTGATAGAAAACAATGTATTTGCGCAATATTAATTGCATTTAGCAAATTAATTGCGTACAATGTACTAGAATAATAGTAAAGGAGGCGGTTTGATGGCGACACCAACGAAGAATATTTTGTTAGACGAACAACTCTGTTTTGCGCTTTACACTGCCAGCAAACGCTACAATCACTTTTACGCCGAAGCTTTAGCACCCTTTAAGCTGACTTATCCGCAGTACATTACGTTACTTGCATTGTGGGAAAAGAGTCCAATGACGGTCCGGGAACTCGGATCGCACGTCAACTTGGATAGTGGGACGTTGACTCCACTGCTCAAGCGGATGCAGACTCAAGGCTGGGTCGAACGGAAGCGTGATACTGATGACGAACGGCAGGTCAACATTTCCTTGTCACAAAAGGCGATCGATGCTAAACCTGAGATTTTCGCGCACGTTAACTCATGCATGGACCTATTAGGCTTAGACCAAGACACCTATGACCAAATCCGCGAAACAGTCAACTTTGCTTCTGAACGCATTAAGAATGCTAAGCCAAGCACAATTGACTACACGGGTGACACGTTCTAACAGAATCAGACGATTAAAGCCGAAGCACGCTGCTTCGGTTTTTTTGGTGCAGTTATCAGCTGTAAATGCCCTTTCCAAGAAACAATCAATCCCAGAAATCAGCTGCAAATCAGACTTGAGCAATACGGGTTTATTAATAATTTTGTCCAGTTCAGACTGCGATTTGAGCAAAAAAAATGACTCTACCGCTTATTAGCAGTAGGGCCAAAGAGTTAGGTTTAAGTACAATATGGGGGATTGTACTTGCTCGTCCATCCACTTTGGGGGAGTAAAATGAACAAGTGTATAACTATTAGGTACAAGTATATACTATTACATAATTGTGAAGAAATTGTGAAGATTTATCTGGAAACCACGAATTTAAATATTATTTTTTAAATATATGATTGTTTTTACATCATTTTTAAAATTTCAGCATATTAACAATGCTGAAATCCAAACAACCTCATTCACACGATTCATATTTTAGATTTGCAATTACGTGTTCCAGGCCCATGACTGCGGTAAAATGAGCTCAAGAGGTGAAGTCTAATGGAATTAGTTGACCGGGGATTAGGCTGGCTCGCCCGGGTATTACTGACAATTGGCCTGGTAATTGGCGTCGTCATTCCCCCAATGTTACTTAGGTTAATTAACCAACTCAATCGGCAATCACGAACCGCAAACTTAGAGATCATCTTAGCCGTTGTTTACGTGCTTGTCTTCGGTATCGTCATCCTAGCTGCTAATGCCTTGATGCGCCATTATACAGGAGCCTATCAACCACAACGAATGACTCGCCACGACTGGCACATCGTTCTTGGCGTTTACGCCGTCATCTTAGTGCTGGAAAGTTTATTTCAATTACTGAATCAACTCATTTATCATCAAAGTCAAACCCAGAATAATGCCGCAATTCAAAATTTGATGGCCGGTAGCACCCTCTCGCTATGGCTGATGGCCCTCAGCGCAGTGTTTTTAACGCCGATTACCGAAGAGCTGGTCTTTCGTGGCGTCCTCATGAATGCTTTTTTTAAGCAGTCCTGGCTCAAAATCATTCTCAGTGGCATTGTCTTTGGCAGCCTGCACAGCAGCTCGACACTGCCCAGTTTTATGATTTACCTCACAATGGGGCTCACCCTGGCAAGCGTTTATCAGATGACTGGCAAAATTCACGCCAGTATGAGTCTCCACTTTATCATTAATGCGTTGGCAATGAGCCTGCTCTTGATGCATTAAGTTGACTGATGTTCATTCACAAACTTGGGACATGTGTTTAACTGACAATTTGCGATATATTTAAGGTAAAAATCCGCACCAGTCATAAAGACAGTACGGATTTTTATCTTAAAAACTACGGTCTGCATTAATTGGATTGACGCTTTTGAAATAAGCGGATACTACATTACAAATACAACCACTAATATCGCAAATCAAAGAAAGTACATCTCACTCATTATCTCAAAAAAAGACGACCCCAGCCGCCCCAATTCCAGTCTTCACTTGATATACAAATACCGGTCCAAACTCATCACATATCCGTGCCCACCCACACGAATAACACGTCAAAAATCAGAAATAAGACGTTAAAATGCAGTAACCACCAATTCATCAGACCTTTTTCGCGAACCATGCCGAAAACGGCGAGCACAATCCCGATAACGGGAATCAGGCCGCCTTGTAACAGCCGATAAATTGGCAAGTAGGCCCATTGCGACAACAATACCGGTCCAGTGAGTTGTCCCAGCAACACGAATAATAAAAAGACGCCGATATTCAATAACGAACACGCAAACGCGGTCTCAGTCACTGCGCCCATCGATAATCGAAAATGAAATTGGAATCGCAGGATAAAAGTCCCGATAATCCCGATGATCAAAATAATGCCAATCACTAACATTCCCGCACGCTCCCCTTATCTGGTCATGTTCACCTTACGCTAAAATACGGGCAGCGCCTAGCCGTTGGGATAAAGCTTAATGGATTTTTAGCAAAGCACCGCGGCTCACTCAATAGCGGTGCAAGGTCCGGATCAATCTTTAAAACGCCTGGCAATTATTGACCATCAACGCTAGCCTGAAATCCCGCCATTCTCGTAACTGGGACTGATTTCAAGCCAACAAAAAAAGAGCGTGCAATACGCTCCCACCAAACTAACTCTTTGACCCAGTTGGTACCTTTAAGACTTTCGGTTTCAACCCCACGACCCGAATCGTCACTTGCTTTTTAACGGGCATCTCGAGATAAAACTTACCATTTTGCTTATTTGAAATCACTTGGCGAACATGCTTGCCACTCTTGACTGTCACGATCACGCCATGTTTCGTGTGACCGCTGATCGTGGCGGAGGTGGCGTTTTGATGATAAACCACTTTCGACACTGTCAACTGCTTGACTGGCCGATGATAATCGCCTTGTAAACTATATTCAGAACCAAAAATCAACAGACAGCCCGCCAGAATCATTAGACTCAGTGACCAAAACTGCTTCATGACACCACCTCCAATCCAGTCCCCATAACTGGTATTTGATACTTTAAGGATACCTGCAAATCACGACTGCAACACAAAAAAGGTGCAAAGCTCAAAATAGCCTGCACCAACGTTAGGATTATTTAGTTGTCATTAACGATTTTGTTACATAAGAGTCAGCTTAGTCCATCGTGACCGATAAATCGGACTGTTTGATCAAGGCGACTAAATCATGCATCTTCCGAATGGCAATGTCGACCGTTTCGCCGTTTTCGAAGTAGCCGAGCTGGTGTTGCTTATCGATCCGCACCAACATCTGCGGATTGACCAAGAAACTCTTGTGCACCCGAAATAGCTCGGGATGCGCGACCGTTTCGTCACTGATTTTGCCATTATACTGGACGATACGGTCTAATAAGTGCAAGACCAACTTGTTACGACTGGTTCCAGTCTCGATGAACAGTACTTGTTCTAGCGGCACGTTGAAGAGTTGCCCACCCTTGGAATAGGAGAACATCGCCTTGCTTGTCGCCCCCTGTTTGGTGTAACGCTCATACGCCACGCGAATATCCGTTTCGACCTTGGCTTTGACGGTATCTTGACCTAAATCCTTGACGATAAAGTCCAGTGGTTCGATGCGCCGTTCGAACGTCAAAAACGCCATTTCAGAGTGGGTCGAGACAAAGACGATCTTTGCATTCACGTCGGCCTCACGAATCTTGGTTGCGAGCGACAAGCCGTTCAAGTCCTGACCCGGATATTCAATATCCAAAAAATACAAGCCTTCTACACTTTCATGGCTCTGAACGTAATCCAACAGCGTTTGGGCCTGACCAGTTGCCAAAGTCAACTCCATGTCAAAATCATTAATCATAATGTGATTCGTAATAATTTGCTTTAAGGTCGCTAATTGTTCTGAATCATCTTCCACAACAAAGGTTTTTAACACGCTGCTCACTCACTTTCAATGCTAATAATAAACTCGAATCGGTGGCGCGAACTGACTTCATAGGTCACGTTGGCCAATGGGTCTAATAACTCACGGACAGTCGCTAATCCCTGTCCGTGACCCGCGCCCTTGGATGTATGACCGGCCACCATCAATTGGTCCAATCGTTCGATGGGCGCCGCCAGTGAATTGGCAAATATCAATTCGACCATCTTCGGATACTTGACCACTGCCACAGTGATTTGGCCGCCACTCTGTCCTTTGACCGCTTCAATGGCGTTATCCAATAATATCCCACTGACCCGCGCTAAGGTCACCGGGTCGATGGCCAACGCAGCGACGGGGTCATTGGCTTCCAGCCGGACTTGAATCCCCGCTTGGCGCGCGGCCGAAAACTTACTCTGGACAATTGCTTTGAGGGCTTTGTCCTTAATCTGCTCTAAATTATCAAAATGACCAAAATCGCGGCTCAAACTCTGCTGGGACTTGGTGACGACCCGATCAAAATAGGTCTGCAATTCAGGGTCATCCGCCGTATGGATGTATTCGCCCAACGACAATAGAATATTCTGGTAGTCGTGGCGGAACTTACGTAAATTCTGGTAGCTACTTTCAAGATTTTTAACATAAATATCATACTGCTTGCGCTCGAGGGCCTGCCGATTGCTCTGAAGGCGCATCGTATAGCTATAAAACAAGTAAATAAACGTGCCGGCATTGATCATCAAGATTGCCACTAGTATCAACATCAGGATGCCTAAAAAGCCGGAGCCAATATTGTAATTATCAGCGGCAGTCGTAATGGTGAAAAAGGCCACTGCCACGACGACCAAAGCACTGACGATCACGTTCAAGGTCACTTCATCACTAAATTGCCGTGGGTAACGTTTTTGTAAAATTTTAAAACTGACCACTACCGCCAGCATGCAGGCAGTTACGATCGTCTCACCAATCAATTCAAATAACCAGCCGCTCCAATCATTCAATCCGAGATTGAGCAGGTGCAGAATCGACTCGGTCGCGTAGTTGCCAAAGAAACTAAATAGAATATAGGCTAACGTCGCCGTCAAACTGGTGACAATGAAGTACTTTTTACGACGCACAAACGCCAGCAGCCCCATATTGACCATAAAGGTGATAATATCTGAATAGTCGTCGTATAGCATATAAATCGCGGTCAGGAGCACGGACATCACCGCGATACTGGCATACACCCTTTTCTGGCGTAACTCGCGATTGATCAGTATTTGTAGTAAAAATACCAGCATGACCGAGTACCAATGGTCAAACGCCGCGATATACCAATAAACGTAAACGATAACTGCTCCCCTCCCCACATTCAGCTCAATACTACCATTGTAGCGAAATTAATCCGGTTTGTATATTTACAGCATAAAAACTTAACAATCTTTATCGAATCACTGACTTCTAACAAAATCGTCCTCAAACCGGTCGTCCAAGGGCATCCAGGCCTTTTGACAGCCGATCGCCACCCCTGCGGCCAACAGTTATGACCGCATCAAAAAAGCGACCCCCATACACTATTGGCGTCGCTTGATTAGTTTAATTAATGAAAATCACCGGGCATGAAACTTTCAATCACCGCGGTGGTGTTAAAGGTCTCAAAGCTATGGAAACTGGCCTCATCAATTTCGGCATAGCGAATCGCAATTTGCGGCCGCTTTTTGAGGTCAAACATATCAACGTAATTGAATTCGATGTACTTCTTGTGTTCACTGTGAATAAAGCCGGCATAGCTATCACCGTGCTTCTTGATACGACCAGACAGTTGAATGACTTGGTCATGACGGAAGGCCTGCTTCAATAGTGTCTTGAGCAGTGAATGTTTGGTCTTACTTTGTTTCTTCAACAACTTAGTGACCAACCGTTCCGTATTCCAGACATCAAAGTACCCGCGTTGCTTGGCGAGTGTAATGATAGTCGTCATACTCTTCAAATAATCAGTGTCACTAATCACGCGGGCTAACGATGCTTTACGAAAAACCACTAGCCCATCTAGTTCACCATCGACATTAACGGCCTTAACCAGCACAAACTTTTCGTCCTGCTGAATGACATAGCCGACACTAAATTGCTCATTGGTTCCCTTGGAATAAATCTCAACGAGGTTTTTATCCTTAATCGCCTTAGCTAAATCGTCGCGAATCGCACTCATGCGTGTTCCCCCATTCGGTAATTTGTAACAAATAATTTATCTCATATTAGCACATTTTCAATTACCATGATACCACTTGTAAATATTGAAATCCAAATGGTATCTTTCATTTTGACGATAAAAATCGGTTTATAATACAAATTTATTAATTACTTCAGCTAACGCATCGTGATTATTATCCGCTGCCGTCACATACTTCGCTGCTGCTTTGACGGTATCAATCCCGTTCGCAACACTGACTGGCAGGCCCACGGCGTTTAACATTGGCAGATCATTTCCGTTATCACCGGCTGCAATGATTTCATCCGCGGTGATGCCGAGTAATTTACCCAATTGTAGGGTCGCACTCCCCTTATTCACGCCGGCGGGATTGAATTCCACGTACCGGTCCGATGAATAGGTGACGGCTAACTTGCTGGCGTCAACCCGTTGTTCAGCCGCAGCCCGCATTGCTTTGCGGTCAGCCATCGTTGGCAAGGCCATGATGATCTTCATGATATTCATATCCTTGAAGCGTGAAAAATCAGGTTCGTTCATGACTTCAAACGTCACCCCACGGTTTTCAAGGTAGGCGGAATCACTAGCAACCGGATTATAAATGTACAGTTTATCTTGCGTATATACATGGGTCGCTGCGCGTTCATCGGCCACCCCAGCTTCAAAGACGCCCTTGGCAAGTTCGTAAGGCATGGCGTTAACGGCCAGCGGTTTGTTACCGGCATTTTCCAAAATCAAGCCACCATTATATGAAATCGAATATTGGTGCGGTTGATTGCGAAGCCCCATCGTTTCCAAATCATTTTGAAAAGAGGTATAACTCCGCCCTGAATTTGGCACGAAGAACACGCCCTTTTCAGCCGCCGCTTTGATGGCCGCTGTATTCTTAGCTGACAGCGTCCCGTCATCATTCATCAATGTTTCATCTAAATCACAAACAATCATTTTATACATATCAATCGTCCCTCTCATCCAGTCCACTACGACCATCCTCGGTCAGTTTAGGTTTACCATTCCACTCTAGCGAAAGATTGGGGGAAATGCAACCGCTTTATTTTGGAGTGTAAAGTACCAATCTGATTTGAACATGTTTTATTCCTTATTATTGCGAATCAGTAAATCGGGATACGTTATATGTTAGAGCACAAACTACACTTAGTCGTGATCGCCCAGCCAAATCTCCTCTATTTCTATCCATCCTGGCGAAAAACAAACTATAATTTTTGCTAAAGCGTACAACTCCCAATCATGCTGTTAGGTGTATTCACTCGCACCATGCTAAAATGTACCTAATTCAAATGAACCAAACCAGAAACGAACTTAAATTCCCACGCCTCCCCCAACACAGTCAATCAACTAGCAGCGGGTGATTAATCGTGAAAACAAATAATGCCGCGTTAATGCGCGACCTATACAACCTAATCTTAAATCCCGCAACCCGCGACTGGGAGCGGCATTTACTAGTTCAGGTCAAAGATAATCCGCAACAATTATCCCCAACTGGTCAATTGAAGCAGTTGGAAGCCGATTTACGGCCACTCGCGACTCGTGATAACCTCACGCCGGACGTGATGGATTTCTACTTGGCACTGACCGGCAACGGGTCCGTGGTGCCCAAATCAGATTATTCTGACACACCACAAATCGATGCTAGCCATGAAGAACGCGCCGTGTTTGCCGGCGGCTGTTTTTGGTGCATGGTCGAGCCCTTTGACCAACGTCCCGGAATTATTGCCGTCACTTCGGGCTATACGGGCGGTTCGTGGGCACAACCCACCTACGAGCAAGTTAGTGGTCAGTACACCGGCCACGTGGAAGCGGTCGAAATCAGGTATGATGCCCGTAAAACGTCTTATCGAGAACTTGTCAAACTCTATTGGCAACTGATCGACCCGACCGACCAGTTTGGACAGATTAATGACCGCGGCAACCAGTATCGCCCCGTTATTTTCTACGCCAATCCAAGCCAAATGGCAATTGCCACGGCGTCTAAACAAGCCGTCATTGATTCAAAGCGCTACAAACAACCGATCGTCGTGGCAATCGAACCACTATATCATTTCTGGCCGGCTGAAAATTACCATCAGGATTTCTACCGCAAGCAACCGCAACGTTATCGACGAATGAAAAAGGCGCATGACCATTATTTGAAGTGGTTGGCGTTTAAAAACAAGTTATGACACGCGCTTCTTCTTGATAGGCAACATCCGCTAAACAAGCGCAGTAGAAAGCGGCGTAATTTGCGTCAAATCATAACTATCAAAAAATTAGGCTGACCAGTCTCCATTGGGACTAGTCAGCCTAATTTCATCTAAATTGCTTCATTAAAATAAAATTTTCGATTAAATAAACGTTGATTTATCAGCCATGAGTAGCTTTTGAACTGCTTATGGCGCTCATTAAACATCGATTCCGAGCTCTTGGTAAGTATCTTCATACATACTCAATTTATCTGGATAGATGTGATTAGTCTCTGTTGAATACGCTAATTGGCCTTTAGCCAACTTCTCAAGTGCTCTTGTTCTAGTCACATCCAGACCGAATTTATGATTCAGCTCACGTAAGAAATCGTCAATATCACGTGACTGCCCACCCAGTTCTTGTGCAAAGAAATCAGTTAACGGCGGACATTTTGGTGTCGGATGACTCTGCTTAACATAGACTGAACCTCGCGTTTTGATGGTTCTAATGGACGGAATGGTGAAAATCAACCGTTCATACGCAAAGTCGCTCAGATTAGCTTTAGCCATAAAATCACTTTCAAAGCCAGAATCAAGCAACGATTTCCAAGTGAAGAAAACGTCATCCTCAATAAATGACATGACTTCTTGCAGAAACCGATCAATATCCGGCTTAGTCACGTCAATTCTATTCAATCCCTTCGAAGTCAAGTAACGGGTCGAATCTATCGCAACCAGGTCATGTTGCAATTCCAAATTATACGCCTTGAATCTAAACCAGTTGTTCGGATAAGCTTGAACCTTCTCAACTGAAATTTCGTCATCCGCCAACCACAGTGCTCTAATTGCATCATTCAAAGAAGCATAAGATTTTTGCATTAACAGGGCACTTCGCTCGATGTAACCGAGTCGATCCATCAGTAATGGTGACACTTGTATCGACGGATCAACTAGCTTAATAATCGCTGCAGCTTGGTCATAAGGATATATTGGTTGATTGAGAACAACTTTCATTTTACGATAAAAATCTACATCACTGGGCAACTTAACATTCATATTGATCATATTGCGATGAATGTATGGCTTATAAGTTGTTCCCAAGTATGACCACATCGTTGGACGCTGAAGCGCAAAATTAGCTTCAAGGTAGTCAACGGTATCTGCCAATGATTGCCCGTCAAACTGTGAAAAAACACCAAGATAAAATTGCTCCTTGCACTGGGTATCATTCTTGATTGCCCCAATGTAAACCTGCGACTGACGAACAATTGTATTTAAGCGCTCAAACCGCTCATAGCCCAAGCCTTTTAACAAATTAGCTAACTCAGAACTTTCTTGCAGCCCTAGTTCGGCCATCAGCGACTGATTGTGGTCAAAAAAGTAATCAATCCCATAAATGCCATCTGCAACATCAAATAGTGCATTCAACTCGTCCAGATAGTCCAGTATATCGTGCAGATCCAACTCATAGTACCGAAAGTAGCCATTTGTTCGTTGAATAATATGTGCTTGTCGTTCGATCTGGGCCAGTACCGCACGAGCCGAAATGGCAGTCGCCTGCATTTGACCATGAGCTTCAAAAAAGCTTTTCATTTGAACGACCATTTCATCATTATCAAAGACCCGTCGATTGTTAAACAGAATTTCATCAATCACATTGGCGGCCGAAAAAGGAACCACTTGATTCGCGTGATTAATGAATTTTCCGTGCTGATTCAATCGGGCCCCTAAAGCATCTGGTGCGACTTTATTCAGTGCGAGTAAGTATTGGTCCAATGACGCCAGCGTTTTAGGACGTTTATACTTTAGAGTCAAATAAGTATATATTTCCTCAGTCCCTTGAGTATAGTTTAAAAATTGATCGAGTTGGATATCATAAGTCAATACTAATTTGTGATATTTCTCAACGTCGTCAAATAATGGGAGCTGTTGAATCATTTTGGCAATAATCTGACGAACACGCTCACGCGTCAGCCCATGTTCATCACCGATTTCTTGTAACGTCTCCCCAGACAAACGACTAACTAGGATGTCTTTCTTCTTGAAGTCTAGCCTTAAAAATGCCATTAACGTCTTCGGAATTTTCTCAACGCCAAACCACTTTTGAAGCTTTACTGCGGTTCGCTGCTGATTTGCAGCTTGCGCTAATCGCACACTCAAATCAACCTCTGGCTTGGTTTCAAGCTCCCGCTGTAATTCCGATTGATTGGTGACTTTCCAATCAAAATAGGCTTGTACGAGTGCAGCATTTTCCGTTGGATTTTTCCGCCAATCGGTTGGCATCTTCATTTGTTGCCTAATCATATCATCTAGTTGTGAGACCGTTCTGACCCCATTTCGTTGCAAGCTTCGGATTAACTTATCACTTGCGCCCACGATTACTAGAAAGTACAGCGAATCAGCCAGATCAGGATGATTTTGCCGCCAGTTCACTTGAGCAGCTTCGATTTGACTCACCGCTTGGGCACTTTTACGACCCACTAATTGTTCCCACAATAATGCAACGTGCTGTTCATTGATTAAGTCATAAAAGTGACAAGTGGTGGGATCTAACTTATCAATTTTCCCCTGACTTACCCCTAAAGTGGCTAAGGCACAACACATGATTGGATTTTTCATAACAATAGCCATTCCTTTCGATTATCCGCCAATAATAACTTCAGCGTTAATACAATTCCCCTACCCTTGCGTTTATTATAAATGTACGCTCATGTTCAAGAAAGCAAATCCGCAATTTCTAATCCAACTATATCCGGAAGTATACTTGAATTTTAATAGACCCCATCTATTTCCATCTGTAATGGGTGATTTGCACGTGATCTGTTCGTCATACTAACAATCTCCAAATGTCAGCGCCGTTTTACACCCCACTTACGCCCCAAGTGTGGCATAAGCCTCACACGCGGGGAAACTGATGTGGCACTTCATTTAAAACCTGTTATTCTCATTGGTGCACAGGCGAATTTCCAGCGGTGTTACCTGACACCTTTCACCACAAGGGGGAGTAATGACAATGATTAAAGCAGAATGGGCCTATATGCAGCGCCACAAATTTATGATGATCGTCATGGCAATTATTATGTTGATTCCATCGATATACGCCGTCACATTTCTTCGGTCAATGTGGGATCCGTACGGACGGCTCAATCACTTACCGGTCGCTGTTGTCAACCAGGACCAGGCTGTCACTTACCAGGGCCACCGACTCAGTATCGGCCACGACCTGACGCACACACTCAAGCAATCCGATGCGCTGGAATTTCATGCGATGACGGCAGACCAAGCCCAAACCGGGTTAAAAAATGGCCGCTACTACATGGTCCTCACGATTCCTAAAAACTTTTCACAGCACGCCACGACCTTGCTCAATCGGCACCCACAGGCGATGGTGCTGCACTATGACACGAGTGCTGGCCATAACTTTGTCGCCAGCAAAATGGCAACTTCCGCGGTCGGCTCAATTCGGACATCCGTCGCACAAACGATTACGACCAGCTATGCCAAGACGATGTTTGCAGCTATCAAGCAACTAGATGGCGGTCTCAAAACCGCTACGACGACTAATCAAAAACTCGCCACCGGTGGCACTCAACTGGCATCGGCCAATCGGCAGCTCGCCGGGCATCTTGATACACTGGCCACCAGTTCACTGAAACTGGCACAAGGCAGTCAAACGATGCGCATCGGTTTAAACCAATATATTAACGGCGTCGACCAACTGCAAGCAGGTAATCAACAAGTCGTCGCTGGACTGACGCAGCTACTCGTCAAAAGTAATCAGCTGGTCGCTGGATTCAATCAACTTAATACCGGTGCTCAAGCGCTGAATCAGGGCGTCAATCGCTACGTCACCGGCGTTCAGCAAGTTAACGTCGGCACCACCACGGTTAACAACGGTGCCGGTCAAGTGGCGACTGGTGCTCAGCAATTCAGTCATGGTACGGCGCAATTAGCTACTGGGACGCAGCAATTTGGAACGGGACTGAATCGCTATGTGGACGGTGTGAGCCAGGTCAATACTGGTGCCGCGGATCTTAGCCGTGGCACCAGCCAGTTACAGGCTCAAACGACCCGTTTAACTGGCGCAACGACCGCACTTACGGATGGCGCTAGTCAGCTTAACACCGGTCTTCAAACGCTAGATTCACATAGTCAAACACTAACTGCCGGACTGCAACAGCTTCAAAATCAGCTGCAACACCGGACCAGCGACCAGGCAGCGCTCAACACAGCTGTGACCGCCTTGCAAAAGCAAGCGACGGGCAGTGACTTGACCACCGTTAACAGCGCACTCAACGCCCTGTCAGCGGCCATCAAGGCTAGTTCAACGGTCCGCGCCAACGTTGCCGCGACAGCGGATCATCAAAACCTAACTGCTGCCCAAAAATCCGCCATTTTAGCGACGGTGGATCAGTCAACCAATCAGGACGCCATCAACGCTGCGCTTGCGAGTCTGACGACTGCGCTCGCACAAGTTAAACAGCCCACTGTTGACGCGACCGCCCTCACCAACGCCCTCAGCGCCATCAATCAGCAGCAGACGGCCCTCGCCGGCTCAGTCGCTCAGCTTGCTACCGGCGCACAAGGGTTGACTAACGGCATTCAAACTGCCGGAACAGCGGCCAGCCAACTGAACACTGGTTTGACCCAATTTAAGACCGACCTGCCACAGCTCACTACCGGCATCACGACGCTGGCCAATGGCGCAACGCAACTAGCTAGCGGAACGGCCGGACTCACGACCACTAGCACACAGCTGACCCAGGGCTTCCAGGCGTTAAGCACAGGCACCGACCAACTTAACCAACGCAGTCAGCAGCTCGCCGCTGGTGCTGGTCAAGTCGCAGCGGGAACCCAACAATTAGCGACGGGAACGGCCCAACTCAGTAGCCAAGGCAACCAGCTCACCCGCGGCAGCAATCAAATCGCGACTGGGCTTGGCACAATTCAGACTAAATTGCCTGGCCTCACGACTGGTGTTACCCAACTTACAAACGGGGCGCAACGTGTCGGCAATGGTCTCAACCAACTCGCCGCTAACGGCAACACTTTAACGACTGGCAACACCCAGCTCACCAATGGTAATCAACAGTTAGCAAGTGGCGCGCAACAACTTGCCAACGGTGCGAACCAGGTCACGGCCGCTGACCAGACCATTCAAAGCGGCAATCAAACTTTGGCGACTAAATTAGGGTCGGCCGCCGAGCAAGGCCAGGTCAATCCGTCCAGCTTGACGTATCAACAAATTGCTAAACCGGTGACGACGACTCATTCAGATTCGGATCAGGCTGCCAACAACGGGACTGGCATGGCACCCTACATGTTAAGTGTGTCGCTCTTCGTCGGCGCGCTTGCGTTTAACATGATGTTTGATTTATATACACCCCGCAAGCATCCAAAATCCGCCTTCGAATGGTGGTGCAGTAAGGCAATCCTAGTGCTGGTCTTTTCACTGATGGAAAGCACCATTATGCTTGGGTTAATGATGCGCATCGATGCGCTCACACCGATTCATCCGTTCGCCACCTGGTTGGTGCTGATTCTGACGGCACTCCTATTCATGACGATCGTCGCCTGGCTGAACCTCGTCTTCGGTAAGGCCGGTGCCTTCTTCAGCATGGTCTTGCTGGTCCTGCAGCTCGGCGGTTCAGCCGGCACTTACCCGATTCAACTATCCGGCCGCTTTTTCCAGATGATTCACCCGTGGTTACCGATGAGCTACAGCGTTAACGGATTACGACAAACCTTAATGACTGGCAATTCCGCGCTTGGTGAGCTGGGCATCCTGACACTGTTTCTCACGCTATTCGTTGCTTTTACTGGGCTGTTCTTCCTGCGTCGTTACCCACGGCTCGCACAAATTGATTTCGACGACCCGGCTGCCCTCAAAGCGACGCAGAGTAAACTAGCCACGCACATTCAGCGTCGGCTGCGAGCTAAAGCAAGTGATGAACCCGACGTACACTAACTGGATATGATGATTGGTCAGTGCACCGCTTAATATTGACCACCAGTCTAATAACGCCTCAGCACACTTGTGTTGGGGCGTTTTTTGTATCGATTTTGTCAGTAACTGAACGCTTTTCGCGACTAACCGATATACTGGGGTTGATTCGAGCTTGTCGTGCCATGTTCCCGAAGTCTTGAATCCTAGTCACTAGCCACCGATAACGTGCAGCTGTGCTCCCCACCCCAACCCCCGCCTCAAGCACAGCGCCCACCAGATTAGGTCACTATCCAAACGAAACAAATCGTTAGTACGGGCAAAATTCGACCGCGTATGCTGTGGTTAACCACCAATTGCCCCGAAATTCATCTCGTATATCAATTGAGTCAACGTTTGATTTTGGCTATACTGTTATCAGCTAAACAAAAAAGGAGCGCTCGTCACATGATTAAAGAATTTAAGGAATTTATTGCTCGTGGGAACGTGATTGACTTGGCCGTTGGGGTCATTATCGGGTCTGCGTTTACCGCCATCGTCAAATCGTTAACCGATAACTTGATCAATCCGTTGATTGGGATTTTCCTAGGTCGTATCGATTTATCCAACTTAAAAGTCAGTATCGGTGATGCCACCTTCAAGTATGGGTCATTTTTGAATGCCATCATTAATTTCTTCATCGTCGCCATCGTTGTGTTCATTCTGGTGAAAATTATTAATAAAGTCGTTAAAAATGAACCGGAAGAAACTGAGGATGAAGAAGAAGTCGATCTTTCCGCGCAATACTTGGAAGAAATCCGTGATTTATTGAAGGAACAAGCCAAAAAATAGCCCAAAATAGCACCGAAGCAAATTTTTCATTAAAAGTCTATATGGTATTCCAACTTTTTTTGAGATACAATATATTGTGCAATTTTTTATAAAGAGGGGCTATCATGGTGATAATAACAGCAGGAATGATTGGGGTCGGCAAAACCACGTTAACGGGGCTGATTGCCGATCACCTTGGAACGAAGGCATTTTACGAACCGGTTGGCGACAACCCAGTACTGCCACTTTACTATTCGGATCCAAAGAATTACGGGTTCCTATTACAAATCTATTTCCTCAACAAGCGCTTTGCAATGATCAAGAAGGCATTGGCCGATGATAACAACGTTCTCGACCGCTCCATCTACGAAGATGCCCTCTTTACCAAAGAAAACAACGCTGAGGGTAATATTTCTGACACTGAACTGAAAGTTTACTTGCAACTATTAGACAATATGATGACCGAATTAACCGAGCTCCCTAAAAAGGCGCCGGACTTGATGGTCTACTCCGAAACCGACTTCGATACGATCCTCTACCGGATCAAGAAGCGGGGTCGTGACTACGAACAATTCGATAACAATCCTGAACTTGAATCATATTACTACAAGATGTGGACCGCCTACCGCAAGTGGTATGACGAATATGATGCGAGTCCTAAGATGAAGATCGACTTACAACAATACGACTTAGAGAAACCTGAAAATCAACAAGCCGTACTCGCACAAATCGATGCTGAATTGGGTAAGATTCGCAACCCAGCCAGTGTTTAAACATTCTAACGATAAAAAGGAGTGGATTTCCGCCATGGAAATCCACTCCTTTTCTTATGCTGACAATTAATCACAACTATCAATAATTAGTAAGTTCGTTTGAACTAACGTGTCGCGCTTCGAGCTGCGCTTACATGGCCGCTCGTACTTGCTGCGCCAACTCAAAATTATTCGTAATGACCGCGTTAACGGCTGCTGCAAACAATTGTTGCATGACTGCCGGCTCATCAACGGTCCACACGCGTTCTGCAACTTCTTTCACCGGTTGGAAATGCTCGAGATGCACCCCTTCCAAATGTTCATGGGTGGCAAATTCATCTGGATTACCCAAATGTGCAGAGGTCAAAAAAGCGTACTTTTGACTGGCATCAATGGCATAGGCGCGCTTCAAGCTCTTCAAATTGAAGGACGAAAAGACGACCGGATAGACTAAATCTGTCTGTTTGATCATCCGCAGTACGATCCGTTCGATGCCAGGATAGAAGTGGCGGTCGGTCTTGAACTCTAGGTTTAAGTGTACCGGCTCACCACTGACGAGACTCAAAAACTCTTGCAGTGATGGCACGGGTTCTCCGTTAGCCAGCTTGAAGTAACGTAACTGTTTGAAAGTCATATCGGCAATGGCACCCTCACCATCCGTGGTTCGATCGATGCGTTCATCGTGCATGATGACGGGCACCATGTCCTTGGTCAGATGCACATCAAATTCGAGTCCGTCGATATGATGGTTAATGGCGTAGGCGAAGCCCGCTAAGGAATTTTCTGGAAACTTCACGGGCACGCCGCGATGACCGTAAATTAATGACATATTTGGCACGTGGTTTCAACTCTTTTCGATTAATGACGACCGTTTGCACGGTTATTTGATTCTAACACTTGATTGTAGGTATTTTCAGCTGTTTGCAAAGATTTACGAATATCTTGACCCGCAAAAATTTGTTGCATCGCATTTTGAATGGCAGTCCGGGCAGGCACCCATCCGTCCACGAAGACACCTGAGTTGGTATTATTAGGCTTGGTGCGAGCCATTTGATTCCCAGAGACTTCCAGCACTGGTGACTTCTTGAAGAGCTTCTTCAGTGTTGGTTCATCCTTAGCATCCTTATTAACAGCTAAGTAGCCGGTCTTGGCCTGCCAATCCGCTTGGACTTTAGGACTAGTCAAATACTTGGTGAATTCCCATGCCCCGTCTTGAACAGCGCTAGGTTTGTCATTCGCGATCCACAACGCCGCGCCCCCAACGGCGATACCATTGGCCTTTTGACCATTTGGCCGTGGGAAGTATGTGACGCCGAGGTCGTTCTTCAAGACTTGATAGAGTTGGCCGGTCTTCGCTGATGACTGCATAAAGATCCCGAGGTGACCTGACAAGAAAGAAGCTGCTTCATTGGCGGCAGCGTTACCACCAGAACCAAAGTTCATGAAGTCACCGTAATCAATATTTTCTTTGACCCACTTCATGGCATTGATGGCCGCGGGACTTGTAAAATCGACCTTTGTCGCATTACCGGTGTGGCCGTTATCATGATTAGCGACTGGAACGCCCGCATTGGCCCCGAGTTGTTCGAAGAGCCATGAGTAAGCCTCCATGGTCATCCCCTTCACTTCACCATGCGATTTATCATGAATCGCTTTGGCAACCCGCGTGATGTCATCGTAGGTTGGGTCGACAGGTGGTGGCGTAATGCCGTACTTCCGCAACACCGCCTTATTGTAATAGAGGGCAGTCTGAGAGGCGTTGAACGGCATCGCTAATAATTGGTCCTTACGCATCACGATGGCCTTGGCCCCTGGAATAATCTGACTGGCATCATAGCCATCACGGTCAATGAACTTTTGCATCGGTGTGGTAAAACCACTATGATACATCTGACTCGTCGAGATGTCCATCGATTGGAACAACGCCGGTGATGCCGCGGTCCCGTGCGTATTGAGGATCTTCTGAATGACGCCGTTGTAGCCGCCTTCGAATTCAGCGACCACTTCATATTTAGACTGCTGCTGATTAAAGGCTTTGACATAGGTGTCGATTGCCTTTTGGCCGGGTCCCTTCATTTCATGCCAAAAGACGACTTTGATGCGGCCAGTATTGGCTTGCACCTGACTGCGATTATAGGCGAAGGCCCCCAGCGCGAGTACCAGAACAACTAATCCGAGTCCCCATTGCCAGGACCACCGCCATTTGTGCATCATTTTCATCATTTCACTGAGCCCTCGTTCAATCCAGATTTAAAGTAATGTTGCCCCCAGAATAGGACGATTAATGTTGGAATGACGACGATGGCAGCACTGGCTTGGACCAGGCCCCAATTAGTCGCCGTTTCTTCAGAATGCAATTGACGCAGGCCATCTTGCACCGGCCGTAAACGATTCGAGAACGTCGTCAACATTGGCCACAAGTATTGGTTCCAACTTCCTAAGAAACTGTAGGCGGCTAACGTCAATAGACTGATTCGCGAATATGGTAGCGCGACCTTACGATAAAATTGCCAGTGGGATAAACCATCGACATCCGCGGCCTCTTTTAAGTCCCATGGAATCTGCTTAAACGCTTGCCGCAACATAAAAATCCCAAATGCAGAGGTTAAAAACGGAATCACCATCACCGCATAGTGGTCCAACAAGTGCATGGCACGGACGGTGTGGAAATTAGGAATGACCTCGGCTTCAAATGGCAGCATCATCGTCGCCAGGACCACGTAGAAGAGCTGATCCCGGTACTTAAATTCTAAGAACACAAAGGCGTAGGCTGCGATGGATGCGAAGAACAAGTGTGCAAACATCTGAATTAATGAAATTACCAAACTATTGAACAAATAGCGTAAAATCGGCGTTTGAGTGAAGGCTTCATGGTAATTCTGCCAGGACATCACCCCGCTCAACGACCCTTTGGCGATAGCGGTCGTTGGTAAAAAGCTCGTCCAAAGTCCTAAGATAAAGGGCAAGATAATGATCAGGGCTAACACGCTGAGGACGAGATACTTTAAGACTAACGCCACCCGCCGCCGGACGATGGCTTGATGGCCTAATGTATTTTCCATTAATAGTTCACCCGCTTTGCTAAAAGTTTGAATTGAACCACCGTGATAGCGGCAATAATGACCGCTAAGACGATCGACTCGGTGCTTGCTAAGGCGTAATTACCGTCCACGAAGGCATCTTGATAAATACGATACACGAGTAAATTCGTCGCGTTGGTTGGGCCACCAGCAGTCATCAAATCAATCAAGCCAAAACTTTTGAAGGCTGAAATCAATGTGATCACGGCCACGAAGAATAGTGTTGGCGAAATCATCGGTAGCGTAATGTGTAGGAACTGGTAACGTCGATTCGTGCCAGCCACATCTGCAGCATCATATAACGTCTTGGGCACTGATTGAAGCGCACCAAAGAAAATCAAGAAAGTAAAGCCCAGGTGCATCCAAACGCTGGTCATGATGACGGCGACCATCGCCCAATGTGGTTCCGTCAGCCAATTAATCGCCGGCAAATGCAGCCAAAGTGCCACTTTGTTGAGAATCCCAATCGACGGGTTGAACATGAATAGCCAGAAAATAGCTGAAACCGAGACTGATACCCCCATCGTCGATGTAAAAATCGTCCGAAAGAACTCGATGCCCCGCACTTTTTGGTTGGCGACGGCGGCTAACAATAGGCCACCAATCAAGGTAAAGACCGTCACACCAACGACGTATAGTCCGGTAGCTTGCAAGCTTGCCAAGTAACTCTTCGTACGCAACAAATGAATGTAATTTTGGAGCCCCACGAACACGGTCGGTTCCCCAAATGAGTTCGTTAAAAAGAGACTAAGATAAAATGTCCGTAACATCGGATAAAAGACGAAGATGCTGAGTAACAACAGTGATGGGCCTAAAAACAGCCAGGCATAATATTTGTCATTGCGCTTGAGCTCAAAGCTGACCGGTTGGGCCTGTGCCTGGTCGTTGGACTCTGGTGACAGTCCCGGTTTAGGACGTCGCTTAATGGACGGAAACGAATTGATCACTGGTTGCACCCCCTTCTTCTGCAATTAATTGTTCGTGTTCATCAAAGATAAAGACTTTACCACTGACTGTGACCGCAATGCGCTGATTTAGTGGTAGTTGAACTTGTCCAGCTTGAACGATTCGCAGGGCTTTGCCATTGTCGGCCATCGCTTCAATGATCGTCGTCTCACCTAAAGCTTCCACGTTCACGACGGTCGCATTACCTTCATTTGCGGCAACTGGGGTCGCGACCAGTTGATTAGGCCGAATCCCGACCGTGTACGTGCCGACGGTGATTGGCCGTTCTAAAGTGACTTGGACCCCTTCCGCCACTTGTAATTCACGGGTTGCTTTGCTCGACATCGTAGTTGCGGTTAACAAATTGATTTGGGGCGTCCCAAAGAATTGCGCCACAAAATGGTTGGCCGGATGATTGTAGATATCTAATGGCGTATCGATTTGTTGGACATGGTGGTCATTTAAGACCATCACGTGGTCAGCCATCGTCATCGCTTCAGTCTGGTCATGGGTCACGTAAATCAAAGTCAGGCCTAGCTTTCGCTGTAATTCACGAATCTCAGCACGCATCCGAACGCGCAGTTGGGCATCCAAATTGGAGAGCGGCTCGTCCATCAAACAAATCTTAGAATCACTGGCAATTGCACGCGCCAGGGCCACCCGTTGTCGTTGTCCACCAGACAATTCACGTGGCTTGCGGTCACGAAAGGCGGTTAAGTTAACCATGTTCAAGGCATCATTGACCCGTTGCTCGATTTCTTCAGCGGGCATTTTACGTGCGCGCAATCCGAATGCCACGTTGTCGGCAACCGTTAGAAATGGATACAGCGCATAACTTTGAAAGACCATCGATAACTGGCGGTCCTTTGGTGGTACGGCATTCATCACTTGGTTGTTGATCAGGAGTCGCCCACTTGTGATTGGAATAATCCCCGCAATCATGCGTAACAGCGTGCTCTTACCACAACCGGATGGCCCGACAATGACGAACAATTCGCCATCTTGAATCTCAGCATTAACATCGTGCAAGACTGGTTGTTCATTCTTGTCATAGGCTTTCGTGACACTTTGTAACTCAATTCCCATAGTGTTATCCCCTCGCATTACCCTTTGATTTGTCATTGATTTAACTTACTCTTAAATCATGACAGACCAACGTATCAGAACTGTTAGCATAATGTAAAAATAACGTATGGGTTATGTATTTTTTTCATAAACATCATTAAAGTTCAGGTGCCCACTCCTTAACTAAATTCTGAAAAGTCGCTCGTTTCAAAGCGTCGCCGACACTCGTCACCAGTCGTAGACACGCAGCGTTTCAACAAAAAAAGAGTGGCAACCATCTCAAATTGAAATGATTGCCACTCTTGAGTGAACAGTAAAGCTAATTTAAATTAAAGTCGGCGCGTCGAACGCTTGGTGAATTTGACCGGTTGCTGGTCTTCGTCGGTTCGAACGACCAACGTATCACACGCGGCGTTACGAATCACATAGGCCGCATTGGAGCCAATCAATACCCGAGCCACATTGTTTAGGCCGGTCGCGCCAATGACGATTAAATCAGTGCCATAGCGTTCAGGGAGTGTCGTCGCCAGTAACAGCTTGGAGTTACCCGAATGCAAGTGAACCCGGACATCCGTGACACCAGCATCCACTGCCTGCTGACGGGCCTTCGCGAGGTTGGCTTTCAACATCGTCGTCAGTTCATTCAATGACTGCGGTGTGGTCGCGCCAAACCCCATCGGCCCCTGAGTCAGCCCGATAAACTTTTCAGTATTGATCACCGTCACAATATCCAACGCGGCCCGTTGCTCAACAGCAATCGTAATCGCTTCTTGCAAGGCCAACTGAGATTGGTGACTGGTATCAATGCCCACTAAAATTCGCTGTACGAGACTCATTCGTCGACACTCCTTTCAAATTCATCGTTTATCCGTAACCGACACGCATCATCACCGCAGCTGCCGCAAACATATGGCAGCCTAGCATCAATTATTTATCCGTCGCTAAAACGGCGATTGATTCCGCATAAATGGCCATTGCTGCCATTAATTCATCGATTGGCTGGAACTCGTTGGCTTGATGCATCGTGTCTTCGGTATCAGGGAACAAGGCACCAAAAGCGACCCCACGGGCCATCATCCGGCCGTAAGTCCCACCACCGACGATTTGTGGTTGTGAGGCCGTATCACCGGTCTGACGGCGATAAACGTCCATTAAATCCTTAACGATTGGGTCTTCAGGATCAACATAGTGTGGTACCATGAAATCGCCTTGGCTGACCGTCGCACCAGCTGGTAATTGGGCTTGCACTTTAGCCGTCAAGTCAGCTGGTTCGATGCCCTTAGGATAACGGAAGTTCAAGGTTACTTGGCCACCCTTTTGATGGTCGAAACTGAGTAACCCTACGTTCATCGTTAAGTCACCCATCACGTCATCCGTAAACGCTAATCCGAGCTCTTTAGCCCGTGAATCATCGTGTAATTTGTGCGCGATGAAGTCGAGGAAGGCAGCCGCATCGTCACCAAACGCATAGTTGGTTAAGAAAGTTGCGAGATAAGTGCCGGCGTTGATGCCGTTACGTGGTTCCATCCCATGCGCAGCCTTGCCGACCACTTCCAACTTGACACCTTCTGGAACGACAGTCAATTCACCAGTGACTGGTTGTTGGTCCAAGAACGCGGTAAAATCAGCCGCAAATTGTTCGTTGTCACTCGTTGACACGATAGCTTCGGCGTCACGTGGTACCATGTTTTCCCGCAAGCCAGCATCGAAGGAAACGAGGTTGAAGTCGCCACCATCTTCATGGCCGAATTGCAGTTGCAGACTCACATTCCCTTTTTCACCATTGATCAATGGGAACATCGCGTCAGGTGAGAAGCCCAAGGTTGGCGCAGGTTCAACTTCAAAGTACCGTTTCATCCCAGTCCAATTACTTTCTTCGTCCGTCCCAACAATGAACCGAATCTTCTTGTTGAGCTTCAAACCGAGTTCCTTGACGATTTTCAAGCCGTAATAGGCGGCCATTCCGGGACCCTTATCATCAGAAACACCGCGGGCATACATCTTGCCGTCCTTGATGGTTGGTTCGAATGGATCAGTATCCCAACCATTTCCGGCGGGCATTTCATCGACGTGGGCTAAAATTGCTAAGGTTTCATCACCTTCACCGATTTCAGCATAGCCAACGAGGTTATCGATGTTCTTCGTCTTGAAGCCATCCCGTTCGGCAATCGCTAAAAACGTCGTTAACGCTTGTTTAGGGCCTGGTCCAAGTGGGGCGTCATCGGTCGCCTGACTATCATCTCTAAAACTTGGTACCCGGAGCATCGTGGTCAAATCTGCTAAATAATCTTCTTGGTGCTTTGTCGCTTCATTTTTCCAATCAACTGACATGTCAAAATCCTCCCAGATATTCGGTCGCGCACTTCAGCATATTAAAACGCAACCACTGTTGTTATCTTAATTTTATCATAGCTCGCGGTAACTTAATAATCGTAAGTAACGGCTTTTAGAAAATGGTATACTCAAAGTATACGCAGGTGCGGCCACCAATGCGACTAAATGCCATCGCAACTGCATTTTGAGGTCGCAATATCACCGGCAAACGTGGCCCGTATCTCAATCAAATTTAGAAAGCTGGCAACCTGATGCAACCCATTACAACTGAAATTGTCAGTCGGACGATCATTAAACGGCCGGCTGATTCTTATAAAGGCACTTATGGCCGCGTCATGCTGATTGGTGGCAACCAGAATTTTGGTGGCGCCATCATCATGGCAGCGACGGCCGCAACTTACAGTGGCGCGGGACTCGTAACCGTCGCCACCGACCCAACTAACTTTACGAGTCTGCATGCCCAACTCCCTGAAGCAATGGTCATGGATTATCACCAAACGGATGCCCTGCTCCAACTATTAGCTGGAATGGACGTTATCGTGATTGGACCGGGACTGGGAACGGATACGGTCGCCGATCAATTACTCAGCACGGTGCTGACGGCAACACACGCCCCCCAGCGACTCGTGCTCGACGGCTCAGCGCTCACTTTACTGGCGCAACATTCGCGGGCACTACCGGCGACTGACATCGTGGTGACGCCACACCAGATGGAATGGCAACGCTTGAGTGGCATTGCCATCAAGGATCAGACCCCGACCGCCAACCATGACGCCCAACAACGACTCGGCGTGACCGCGGTCGTTAAAGCTCACCGCACAACGGTCTACACCAACGAACGCGTCTGGTTCAATCCAGGTGGCACGCCCGCCATGGCAACGGGAGGAATGGGCGACACCCTCGCCGGTATGATTGGTGGCTTCGTCGGCCAGTTCGACAACTTCACCAATGCTATTTTGAGCGCCGTCTACTTACACAGTGCGATCGCCGACGACCTCGCTGCGACCCGCTACGTCGTCTTACCGCACCAAATCAGCGCCCAAATTCCGCGCTATATGCACCGTTTCAGTCAGGAGACCCCCGCCGAATCCTAGTGCTGACGGGGAACCGGTTGCGCTTTAAATGGGTTCACTGCCTACAACGACTCACTCGCAGCCTACTAATCATCTGAACCGGTCGCGTACTGGACGTCATTTGGGGCTCGCATGTGGACACACAGTTTAATCGCTGACAGACTAAAAGGCCGTTTCAGGCATACCCACTTGAAACGGCCTTTTGTCTATCATTAAAATGTCTGATGGACAGCCCGCAGTGTCGTACAGGTCTCTGCGCCGCGACTTATTCGCCGACCGGTTGATGCGCATCCGCCTTCAAAGCAGCGACTTCATCGTCCGTCAAAGCGCGATAGTTCCCCGCCAACAAGCCAACTGGCAACGTCAGTGACCCGAATTTGATGCGGCGTAAACCGACGACCCGTTCACCGAGGGTCCCGACCATTCGTTTGACTTGGTGATACTTACCTTCATGAATCTTGATTTCAATCGTGGTAAAGTTCTCAATCTCGTGGAACTGGATGATTTCTGCTTGAGCTGGCTGTAATTCAGTGCCATCCTTTAACGTGATACCGTCATTAAATGCAGCCAGTTGGGCCGCTGTAATCTCACCAGTCACTTCAGCCTGATAAACTTTCGTGACGTGGTGATTGGGCGATAAGAGGTCGTGGGACAAAGCGCCATCATTGGTAATCACCAAGATGCCCTCCGTATCCTTGTCCAAGCGTCCGACTGGAAATAAGTCATCGCGGAAATCGGTCGTATTGAAGAGATCCATGACCGTTTTGGCCGAGGCATCCGTCGTCGCCGTAATCACCCCGACCGGCTTGTTCATCACATAATAAAAATATTGTTGATACCGGACCGGCGCGTCGTCTAAAAAGACCGCATCGTTGCCGGGATCAATCTGTTGTTTGCCCGAAATCACAGGTTCGCCATTTGCGGTGATATGACCATCCTTGATCAAGCGCCGCACCTGGGTCCGTGTTCCGATTCGCATTGCATGTAAAAATTTATCTACTCGCATAATTCACCTATTTAATTCTTAGTTTCCGTCGTAAACCGGCTGCCTTGGTCCCAATCATCAAGTCTGCCATCCGTGAGCGCAGCGCCAAATAAACGTAGACTGCCCCACCGGCGATAACAGCCAGTGCAACGATCAAGAACGACTGGGTCTTACTATGTTCATTCAAAATGAAGTTTAGACCGTAAACGACTAGCCGTGCAGTGGCGTATGTCAAAATTGAATAGACCAAAATTCGGTTGATTTTTGGCAATAACTTGACGTACCGAATACCAAAGTTGACTTCCAAATCGTACATTGCCATCAGACTTGCGACCATCATCCCGATTGCAGTCGCCACTAATGGACCGGCCGTCGACAGGAAGTAAATACATGGGAACTGAATAATGATCTTGACCAATAAGCCAATCAGATAGTATCGGATAATGTCCCGATTCCGTGACAAGCCTTGCATCAGCGCTGAAATCACCGTGAAGAACCCGAGGGCAATCGCCGTAAACGCCGAAATCTGTAAAATCAACGTGCCGATCTGGTCATAACTATAGAACAACGTGTTCAGTGGTTGCGCCACTGCAGCCATCCCTAACGCCCCTGGAATCATGATAAATAAGAACAGGATAATGGAATCTTCCAATTGTTTGCGAATATTACGCATATTATGACTGGCTAACGATTCAGATAAAATCGGAACGACCGTGACCGCAATCGCGGAGGCCAACGAGACGATAATCATAACCAGTTTATTGGCGTTAAACGCAAAGTAAGCGTACAAGGTATCGATTTGTTTGGTGCCCAAATGGAAAATAAGGCGCATCATTGGCTGGAACGTCGCTTGGTCCAACAAGTTGAACACCGTCGTCGCCGTATCAATAACGATAAACGGAATCGCTTGAATAATGATGTCGCGGAACAACTGCCAGACAGGAATCACTAGTTGATTCTCACTCTGGGCGGCCAATGCATTCAATTCCGGTCGTTTGCGAAAATAGTACCAACCTAACAGTAAGAAACTCGCTGCCGCACCGACAAAGGCCGCAAACGTGGACTGGGTGACCGCATCGACCCAGTCACCGTGAGCCACGCGCATGATAAAGTAAGTAGCACCCAACATGTAAATGACGCGGAACACTTGCTCCACAAATTGTGAAATCGCAGACGGCGCCATCTGCTGGTACCCCTGGAAAAAACCGCGCGTCAACGACATGGACGGCAAGATGACCAGGGCGATTGCCAGTGCATGTAGAACTGGAATCAAGTTGGCATCGTAGCCCCCGAACGCCGTTGAAATTGCACCAGCACCGAACCACAAAATAATCGCACCAACGATCCCAAACGCGGACGTCAACAACAAGCCCCGTTTGAACAACCGCTGACCAACCGCATACTCGTTCATCGCATTATATTCGGAAAGCTGCTTGGAAATCGCGGACGGAATCCCCCCGATAGCAATCAGTAAGAAAAAACTATAAATATTATACCCCTTGGCATAGAGGGCGTTTCCTTGCGTATAATCCGCGCCCATCCAAATCACCCACGGGATAATGTAAATGGCTCCCAGAACCCGTGAAAAGAGGCTCCCAGCCGTCATCCAAGCTGAGCCCCGGACCATCTTTTGGTGCGCTTCAGCTTCGGAGTTCACGTGTGTTGTCTTGGGCTGATTAGCTTTTGATTCCTCAGACATGTTCGTAACCCACTTTCTTAATTCAATCCTAATCATTTTAGATGAAAAACAAGCAAGTTGCAATTCAATTCCAGCCTTATGCCAGAGTTTAACTGAACTTTAATGATACCGAATAACTTGTTACCACTTACGATTGAAACCTGGTGTCCCTTGAATCATGATTCAAATGTGCCAGTTTAGATTCCTGCTCGTCAGCCAGTGATCGTCTTAGTCCGACTTCCGGGGCCGGCTGACAATTGCTGGAACGTAAGCCGACATCGATTTGAACTCACGCAGAAAATCACTGCGTAATTTCAAAAACGAGTCTTATTCTAAGCCGGAAACAACCCACTTCCGACTAAGAATAATTTGGCTACTGAGCATTGTCAGCCAACCCCTCCAGTCGGGAATCCGTTCGAATGGCAGATGAACGACCACCTATCTGGGTACAATTGACCACTGAATATTACGTGACTGGTTTTTCAGGCAATTTTTTAATCGGGATTGATGATACTTTATGGCGTTTGAGTACTGAGAAGATCGTCTTCGTTTATAAGTTGAAGTCTTGCTATATCAATCAACCAGAAAAAGTTCTATCAGGTTCCATGAAGCTACTTGTCCGAAGGCTTAAACCATGAGTGAAGAGTTTAACAATTGTTAGAAACCAGTCTGACAGTTCAATATTAGAATAACCGTGTACCAAGGAACCAACGACTAATCGGACAAAAAGTTGGGTCAGCACATGTCATCCTTTCGAATACCTGGAAGCCGGTCTAGGACGAACTTATCACGGCAGGTTTACGATAACTCGCACTGTTTCCAGCGATTCTCAGCTGGCGGTTTTTGACCTTAGTAATCGACACCTTTCAATCATCATCAATACTAAAAAACAAACCCGTTACATTTTTCTCCCAACACCACCACATCCAGCATAGTAGCGGCGATACCCATTGACCAACGAATGCACCTCTGGCACACGTAAAACCCGGCGACTTCCAGCCAACGAACCATTGTTCACCGAACAAAGGCGCGGCGAATACCGACTAATGGCATCCGATTCAATCAAAAAAATCGTGCCCCAACCCCAACGGGTCAGGACCACGATTCATTCAATCTAATTGTAGCGTCATTCAGTCGAACTAGTTAGCAACCACGTTGACTAACTTGCCAGGAATGGCGATGACTTTCCGGACAGTCTTGCCGGCAGTGAATTCCTGAATCTTGTCGTCGGCGAGCGCTAATTTTTCAAGCTCGTCTTTGCCCATATCCTTCGCAACCTTTGCGTGGGAACGGACTTTACCATTAACTTGGAGGACCACTTCGACCGTGTCTTCAACCAACTTAGATTCATCATAAGTTGGCCAAGCCGCGTACGTGATGATGTCGTCATGGCCTAATAGTGACCATAATTCTTCACACAAGTGTGGCGCGATTGGTGACAGAAGTTTGACGAATCCTTCAATATAAATGATTGGCAAATCGTCTACCTTGTAGGCTTCGTTCACGAAGACCATCATCTGTGAGATGGCGACGTTAAACCGCATTGCCTCGTAGTCTTCGGTGACCTTCTTGACCGTTTCATTGTAAACCTTAGTGAGTTTACCGTCATTGATGGTCGTGACCCGGTCGCGGACGCGGTTGTTTTCATCAATCATTAACCGCCAGACCCGTTCGATCCACTTGTTGGCCCCGTGTAACCCATCGGTACTCCACGGAATTGAAGCTTCCAACGGTCCCATGAACATTTCGTATAACCGCAGCGTATCAGCACCGTATTGGTCAACGATGTCATCTGGATTGACCACGTTACCGCGTGACTTGGACATCTTTTCGTGGTTGTCCCCAAGAATCATCCCTTGGTTGACTAACTTCTGGAATGGTTCCTTGGTTGGGACAACGCCTAAGTCATACAAGAACTTGTGCCAGAAACGGGCATAGAGTAAATGCAAGACGGCGTGTTCAGCGCCACCGACATACAAGTCAACTGGTGACCAGTACTTCAGCTTGTCGTAATCGGCTAAGGCTTCACGGTTATGTGGATCAACGTAGCGCAGGAAGTACCATGAGCTCCCCGCCCATTGTGGCATCGTGTTAGTTTCACGTTTACCCTTCCGCCCATTTTCGTCGACCACGTTAACCCAGTCATCGATGTTAGCGAGTGGGCTTTCACCTGTCCCGGATGGTTCCAGGTTCTTCGTTGCTGGTAAACGTAATGGTAATTCGTCTTCAGGCACCAAGGTCGTCTCGCCGTCTTCCCAGTGAATAACTGGAATTGGTTCGCCCCAGTAACGTTGCCGTGAGAAGATCCAGTCACGTAGGCGGTAGTTGACCTTCTTTTCACCGGCATGATGTTCGCCTAACCAGTCGATCATCTTATCAATAGCAGGTTGCTTAGCGAGGCCATCAACAAAGCCAGAGTTGATATGTTCGCCATCACCCGTGTAAGCTTGTTGGTCATAGTCGTTATCACCAGCAATGACCGGTTTGATTGGCAAATCGAACTTCTTGGCGAATTCAAAGTCACGGTCATCGTGAGCAGGCACGGCCATGATTGCCCCCGTCCCGTATGAAGCCAGGACGTAATCAGCAATCCAGATTGGTAATTTTTCACCGTTGACTGGATTGATACCGTAACTACCAGTGAAGACCCCGGTCTTGTCCTTGTTCAAGTCAGTCCGTTCGAGGTCAGACTTGCTAGCGATCTTCTGCTTGTAGGCTTCGATTGCATCCGCTTGTTCGGGCGTCGTCAATTGTTCAACTAAGTCGTGTTCTGGTGCCAAGACCATGTAGCTGGCCCCAAATAACGTGTCCGGGCGCGTTGAGAAGACTTCGATTTCCGTGTCTTCTGGTTGGTCGGCTACTTTGAAACGAATCGAGGCCCCAACGGAACGGCCAATCCAGTTGCGTTGTTGTTCCTTGATGTTTTCTGGCCAGTCGATGTCATCCAAGTCATCGATCAACCGGTCAGCATAAGCGGTGATTTTGAGACTCCATTGCTTCATTGGGACCCGGTAAACGTCGTAACCACCACGTTCCGTTTTGCCATCAACAACTTCTTCGTTAGAAACGACCGTCCCGCCCATCATGTCAGGCGCCCAGTTGACTAACGTTTCAGATTCATAAGCTAAGCCCTTCTTGTAGAGCTGTTCAAAAATCCACTGCGTCCACTTGTAGTAGCTAGGGTCAGTCGTATTGACTTCGCGGTCCCAGTCATATGAAAAACCAAGTGAGCGAATCTGGCGTTTGAAGTTTTTGATGTTCTTAGCCGTAAAGTCCTTCGGGTTGTGGCCCGTCTTGAGCGCATATTGTTCTGCGGGAAGGCCGAATGCGTCCCACCCCATTGGATGTAAGACGTTGTAGCCTTGCATCCGCTTGAACCGTGACATAATATCCGTCGCGGTATAGCCTTCTGGATGTCCAACGTGTAATCCTTGGCCCGATGGGTATGGGAACATGTCTAAGGCGTAATACTTCTTCTTATCCGTTGTGTCGAGTGTTTTGAAGGTTTTGTTTTCCTTCCAATAATGTTGCCATTTGCGTTCAATGACTTTATGGTTGTATGCCATAATGGTGCCCCTTTCTTGCTGCCTTGTATGTAAAGCTAGCATTGCGACGGTGAGATGAGCTGTCGGTTGAGTATCTGCGAATGCCCGTTAAAAAACAAAAAAATCCTATAAGCCAATTATGCTTATAGGACGAAAACGGGTTCCGCGGTACCACCTATGATTCCACGTTATCGTGGCTTCTTGGGAATCTTAACGCGAAACCACGTCCGTGCCTACAAGTGCGTTCAGCCGGATGACTCAAAGGTGAGTTCGTCGCTGGTGAGTCCCCGTTTGCAACCACCACGGAGTTTCTGTAAAACACCACCGATTACTAATCCTTCTCAGAGTCGTAAAGTTATTGTTTTCATAGTAGCAAACCACCGCGCATTTTTCAAGGGGTCGCGACCGACTCAGGCATAAAAATTCTCATCGACTCATCATCAAGTGTGCCATAAAAATGATATAATTATTTCAATAAATTAGTCATTGGAGGATTCATTTTGAAACAACGCGCTTGGCGACATTCCGACTGGGTAATGGCCGTGATTTTTCTCATCTGGTTAGGCTGGACGGCCGCGGTCTGGCAACGGGTCACCTGGCTAGTCCAATTCGACACCCACGTCGCCAACTTCTGGCATGCGAGTCCGCAGTGGTTTCAACGAATAATGGTCGGCTACACCCAACTCGGCAATCCACACGCGATTACGCTCATCACACTGCTGATTGGGGCGACCATCTGGCTTCGTCATGACCAGCGCGCCACCCTATTTTTCTGGGGAAACACCTGGATCTTGGCTGGTTATGGCAACTACTTGGTCAAACAGGTCATTCAGCGGCCACGCCCAACCGCCTGGCGCCTGCTAGAAATTGGCGGCTACAGCTACCCAAGCGGACACTCCACGACAACGACCGTCTTAATCGGTAGCCTGCTCGTGCTCGCGTTCGATTATTGGCATCGCCAGCCCAAGACAAATCTGCTCGCAGTGCTCGGTTGTGCGGCAATCCTGCTAATGATGATTAGCCGCGTCGTCGTTGGCGTTCACTATCCGAGCGATACAATTGGTGGTCTTTTACTGGGAAGTGTTTTACTATATATAAGTACGCGTTTGAGCGGCCCCTATCGACACGGACCACTCAAGCGACCATCTTAAGCAAACGAATTAATCAAGGGGGTCACTCTCATTCAACTCAGTTCGGCATTAGCTTTCAGCCACGCGCTAATGAATCAAGTCGTCAATCCTGGTGATCACGTGATTGACGCCACGGTCGGCAACGGCCATGATACGGTCTATCTCGCCAAGCTAGTCGGCACGACGGGACACGTGGATGGCTTCGACATTCAGCCCGCTGCCATCGCTGCAACAACCAAAGCATTGACCGCAGCTGGCTTTAATCATCAGGCCACGCTCTGGCAGACCGGCCACGAACACATTGCGGATAAGATTGCCGCGGATGAACCGATTAAATGTGCCGTGTTCAACCTCGGTTACCTACCCGGTGGCGACAAATCGATTATTACGAAACCGACGACCACGTTAACCGCCATCAAAGCGATTCAAGAACGGCTCGTGACCAATGGCCTGATTATTCTGTTGGTCTACGCTGGTCACCCCGGTGGCGCCGCTGAAGCTAAGGCGGTCTTAGATTACGCCACAAGTCTGGACCAGCATCAATTCCAAGTCCTTCAGTACCAATTCGTCAATCAGGTCCACGTCCCACCGTATCTGTTGGCGATTCAAAAACGATAATAACTAAAAATCAGGATTCACAGCCCTTAATTGGTTGTGAATCCTGATTTTTAATTGAGCTGATTTTGTAAAATGAATTGCATGGCATATTGCTACTGAACGTCCGATCTGGTCACGCTACTTGGCTAGCCTAGTCACTTAATGGATTACCATCCGCGTTTCAGTGAAGTCATTGGTCGTTCCGATTATATTAACGTCAAAAACCACTAAGCTAATTTCTTAACTTAGTGGTTTTTGCTATATCCATAGTTGGATTTCACTTCTCCCACGGATACTTGCCGTTCTCGTCTTTAGGCGTCTCACGCATGATTTTTTTGGTGCCTTCTTCCATCTCCTGGCGCCGCTTCTTACGATTGTGGTGACGTATGATCAGGACAATGCCACCAATGCCGCAATAGACAATCAACCGGGTGAACATTTTAACAGTCCCATAAATGGTCATTATCATTAACATTATTAGTCCTCCTAGCCACTAAAACGAGTTAAGCCGTTACTTTGGCAGGTGCGAAATAATCCAACAACGCTTGCCACTGCTTGAATACAGCTTCCTCCGAATAACGTTTGGCATTCTGATAAGCCTGAGCACTGTACTTCGCCAACTTATCTTGGTCCTTCAATAAGTCCACAATCGTGGCCGTTAACTGCTTAACGTCACCGTCAGTCGTTAATTCACCGGATTGATGATTCTGGATAATGTCACTTGGGCCGTACTTGATATCATTCGCGACCATTGGTAACCCATGTGCTTGTGCTTCCAATAGCATTAACGAGAACCCTTCTGCACGACTTGGCAACAATCCCAATTGGGCACGATTGTAGACCGCATTAACGTCCGTGGTGTAACCCTTGAACAGCACGACATCTTCTAAGTGAGCCGCTGCAACCTGTGCGTGCAATTGCTTTTCGATATCACCATTAGCGTAACCCCACAGCTCGAGCTTGGCATCTGGGAATTGCTTGTGGACTTCAATAAAGGCCTCAATTGAATGATTCTGTTGCTTTTCGGGTGCCAACCGTGCGACATGCACAACTAGGTGCTTTTGGCGCTGATCAAAGGCCACTGGTTGTTCAGCCAAGGTCGCATCAGTTACATAGCCGACTGGAATGGTAAACGCCGGAATCGCGGTTCCAAACCGGGCAGCGACGTCCTTACTCTGTTCGGGCGTTGCCGAGATGACCGCATCCCACTCTTGCCAGTTATTTAAGGCATTCGCATAGTTGTTATTGAGCGTTGAATGTAGAATATCGTTAGCGTCACTCACATGATTGTTATGTAAGTGCAAGACTTTCTTGGCGGGCGTCTTCATATTGAAGAGTCCCCAAGCACATTCCACGGTCCGGTCACAGATAAAGACATTTTGATCATCCGTTAATTGATTTAACTCATCATAGAAGAACCGGGTCAACTCGTTCATTCCATTAAATGTATGACTTTGACCGTGATAGTTCAGTACCCGCCAAGTCACCCGTTCTTGGCCGGCATGGTTGAGCAAGTGAATCTTTTCGATATGAATCAACCCATCGGGACCAAAGTAAGCTTCCTGGGCGATTTTACCGTCCCAATCAAAAAGCTGTTCCAAACATTTGAAGCCACGCGTATCCCACCAGCTCATCTTGAGCGTCCGACCATTAACATCAAAATACTGAACGTTGCTAATAGCCTCAGTCCCAGCCCGTAGGTAAATAATCATGATTAACTTACCATGTTCAACGACTTGAACTTGGTTGTCCTTACGGGTCTTAATGGCGTCAGCGGGCACTTCAAAGTCAGCGAGGTTGAACGCCTGGCGTTTGACACTGGTACTGCCATTGAAGAAGTCAAAGAGATTGACAAAATCGTCATTCGCAATCTGCGCGCCATCAAGAACGTCGTGCAGATTCATGGCAAAGATCCGTGTCACGATTTTAGCCGCGACCTGATTCTTTTTAAATAAATTCAGCCGATTGATCTCAGCTTGTTCGATTCCTGATTTTGAAAACTGCATGTTGTCGTTTAAGAAATAATACATAAGCGTCCCTCCTACTTAAGCCCTAATAATTGTTGCCAACGGTGCCAAACTTTCAGTTCAGTCTGGGAGGTGTGCATCTTCTTAAAGGCTGCTTCACTAAACGCCGTCAACTTCTTCGTATCCGTCATCAACTCCAGGACCCGGTCGCGCATTGCCAGTTGATTACCGGCATCCACGACGAACCCATCTTGCCCATCGTTAATAAAGTCCTTAGGGCCATAATTGAAGCGATAACTAACGACTGGAATCCCATGGCTCATAGCTTCAGGCATACTCATTGGGCCGCCATCCACTAAGTCGGTATTCAATAGGACTTGGTAATCGTCATACCGTTTTTCTAAGTCGGGATGATAATCCAATAAATGAACGTTATTGGTCAATTTCAATTCTTCAATTAATTTCGTCAACGTCTTGATGTACTCAGGATCCCCATAACCATAGAAATCACACTGTACGTCTTGTAGCTGTTGCTTAACGAGCGCAATCACTCTGATCAACTGGTCTAGCTGACGGTCTGGTGCGATTCGACCAACGTATAACAACTCTTTGGGCCGTTCTAAGATTGGCCGCAGCTTACTTTGCGCCATCGGACTAGTCGTCACTGCCGGTAAGACGGTCACGTTCGCCTTACTAAACCGCGTTTTGAGGTGTTGTGCTTGACTTTCCGTACTCGTAATAAAGCCATCAAAGTGTTGTAAGTTATCAAAAGCTGGCGTTAAGAAGCCGTCCAGTGGTGCGTGGACCGGATCGTTGATGTCCTTGGCATGATAAATCGGCACGGTCACGTATTTGTGCGAATCGTCTTGAAGTTCCAGTAATGGCACCACACTAGTCCCAGGGCGGTCACTGATAAACGTCGTCGTGTCCTGATCCTCATGACTTAATTCAGCTAAGAAGAACCGGAATAACTGATTTGCATCCTGGAAGAACCGCTCCACTTGGCCGCGATAGTTCTTCAGAATCA
Organism: Lactiplantibacillus sp. B652; assembly: GCF_023806745.1. NCBI lineage: Bacteria > Bacillati > Bacillota > Bacilli > Lactobacillales > Lactobacillaceae > Lactiplantibacillus > Lactiplantibacillus sp. B652. The sequence goes on from NZ_JAMSKY010000002.1 coordinate 440,959, forward strand.
AACGAGACGCTAACGGATTACCGTTCGTATCTGGAACGAAATATTGTTCCATGACGGTCTGGCCCTGTAGATTGTAATAGCGTTCTAAAACCAACTTGCCGTTCTGGCCAAAATACTGTGTGCTCGACTTAAAGCCCCGCCAATCCCAGAGGTCCGTGGCCGTCAAATTGCCTTGATTATCGAAAAATTCTTGATAGAAGACACGCCCAATCGTCCCCGGAATGAAGCCAACGTTGCTGACCAAGTCATCGCCGTTGAAGACTTTACTAAAATTGGCGCCGACTTCTACGGCATATTCCTTAGGCAGCCGCATATCTTCGGTATGTAAGACTTTGACCGGAACATCCGTCGTTCCCTGAAAATAGTCAAACATATTGAGTACTTGCTCATTGGCTAACCCAAAAGTACCCATCGTTTGATGTAATAACCGATCATACATCTTCGTCACGATTTTTGCTGGTGCCTTATGATGATTGAAGAGTTTCACCCGATTAATTGCCGCGTGTTCAACGCTCGAGTTCTTACCCAAAATATATTCATTGATAAAGTAAAACATACAGTCCACCCTTTCTTCCGTTCACATTATGCTTGCCGATATGTGTAGTTGTAATAATTAACCAGACCTGAAAGAAAATGCTCAGAGTCGTCAATTCGGGTACGGAAATTATCATCACGGGCATAAAAGCCACCAACGAATTTTTCCGGCCGATACAAATACATCGCAATTTCTGGTAGCCAAGCACCGGCTTGAATCTCATAAAGGGCTCGACGATGCATCAATTGATGAAGAACTGGAACCTCATAATCAGCCAACAATTCGTCATTTCCAGAACGTTGAATGCGGTCCACCATTTTTTGGGAAGCATCCAATAACTCTAGCAAGGTTGGCGAAGCATGGACCCGGTTCTTAATATAGTTAAAATGCGTAAACACATTCTTGATGCCCAACTTCATATAATCTTGGTTGTCTGGAAATACCGAAAGTGCTTCATTGATGGCATAAGCAATCCAGTGATCGTGGAACTGACCATAATCGTTAGCGACCATTCGATCCAACATTTCACGAACCAACTGCTTCGTCTCATCATTGGGTTGTAACTCATACAACCGACATAAAGCAAACACGGCTTCACCATCATAATAGATGATTCGGAATCCGGATTTGAGCGTTAAGTCCTCGTTTAGCACATGGATAAAGCCAGTCTCGGAGTTCCAGAATTTCTTAATGCCATTGAACGCCTGCTGCAGAACTGGTGAAAAAGTTCGATCCAGTGATAATTCCTGATACTTGCAAAGTGCCAGAATTAACATCGCTTGACTGCCCAGCTTCAATTCGTCCTTATCGCTCAAATACACGGCGTCATCCACTTTAAGGAGTGAATGATCGATGCCCCACTGCAGCGCTCGTTTAATTCGCGGAAAATCTGCTGAACGCTTTGTCTGTTCAGCGGCCTCCAGTAGCGCATAGACGGTCGAAAAGTGACGCAAATAATTATAGCTGGTCAACACACGTTGTAATGCTGGAAAGTATCCGTAGATAAACTTTCCGGCATCATCAAGCTGACGCATTAAATAAGATTCACCCTCGGAAATGACCTGGTTAATTGTCTCACGTTCATTGGTGATCTTGCGGATGCCTTTTTCCAGATAGCCATCCGTTTCTAGCGTATGAATCTGCTGGCCGTCAAAGAACACCCCACTTGTCGTAAAACTCCACACATGTGACGCCTGCGCAATATCGACGTCCAAATCCGGCTCACGCGTCTTCAGATAATCGGCAATGCGATCGTAATCAGCCCATGAATTAGCATGTCCGTCACCAACTCGAGACGCCTTGCTTGGTTTGAAGAATGCTTGGCCGTTAATTTCGGTTTCAAGCAGTGCCGTCCTAAAATCAGCGTCAAAACTAACGCCATAGCGCCAAAAGTTCATTTTAGTAATCTTGAAAAGCTTTTCTTCAAAAAGTTTGCGTGCTAGCACCTGAACTCCTTGCACGATATCCAAGCGCACCCAACTATTATTTGACGTTGCGCCCAGTACCTTTGCGATGGATTGCCAAACATCGTTAAATGTATCACCACGATAAAATTTCACACTCGCACGATGTCGCTTGTCTGAAACTGACAATGCCAAAGTCACTTTTTGACTTGCATCATTCTGTAGATTACCAATATCAATAAGCGCCTGTTTTAGCTTTTTCACAACTGATTTCTGCATGTTACGACCTCTTTTATATGTATGCCAAAACGGGCCTATTCAGCCCGCTTTGGTCAATAGTTTAATTTTACACCGAGTTTCGTTTACAGTGCTAACAAAGTTACTTTGAATTCAAACTATTTTTGTTGATCCTCATCTTCGTCATCATCTTTCTTACGACGACGGCCGAACAAGAAGAACCACCAGCCGAGTCCGGCCGCTGCAGCTGCTGTAAGCAACCCGCCAAAGATCGTTCCAGCGTTATTGCTTGTGTCAGATGCAGTCTTGCCATTCTCATCTGTATTGCCTGTACCAACTTTATCATTCGTACTGTCGGTATCAGTGGACTTATCATCCGTATCCGAATCATCACTATCTGATCCCTTAGTGTCTGAGTCAGATGATGTTGAAGTCGTCCCATCTTCAGAATCAGTGGTTGCCGTACTCTGCGCACTTGCAGCCGCATAAGCTACTGGAGTTGCAGCAGTCGTTGACGTGGTTGCTGCACCATCACTTGATGGCGATGCAACTGCCAACGTAGCAGCTGTGGCTGAAACACCACTCGTTGCAGCTACAGTTGATGCACTAGCGCTTGAAGCCGACGTCGAGTTAGTTGAACTTGAAGCCACGGTACCATTTGACGTTCCAGTTGAAGTACTACTGTTTGAACTAGTAGTAGAAGAACCAGTATTCGTCGTTGAACCGGTATTGTTTGTTCCACTAGTCGAGCCACTGTTCGAGTCAGATGAGCTACTATCTGAGTCAGTCTCAGTATCCGATCCACTACCGGAGTTACTGCCGGAATTGTTGCCAGAACCAGATCCGGTGTTGCTGTTGGAATCGGAATCGCTGTCCGAGTCGGAATCGCTGTCCGAGTCTGAGTCACTATCGGAATCTGAGTCGCTGTCGCTATCTGAGTCGCTGTCGGAGTCTGAATCACTGTCTGAATCGCTGTCGCTATCCGAATCACTATCGGAATCTGAATCGCTGTCAGAGTCTGAATCGCTGTCGGAATCACTGTCGGAATCTGAGTCGCTGTCGGAATCTGAATCACTGTCAGAGTCGGAATCGCTGTCGCTATCTGAATCACTATCGGAGTCTGAATCGCTGTCGGAATCCGAGTCACTATCGGAATCTGAATCAGAATCACTGTCGGAGTCTGAATCGCTGTCTGAGTCCGAGTCGCTATCCGAATCGGAGTCGCTGTCCGAATCAGAATCACTATCAGAATCTGAGTCGCTGTCTGAATCTGAATCACTATCGGAGTCGCTGTCTGAATCTGAATCACTATCGGAGTCTGAATCGCTGTCGGAATCCGAGTCGCTGTCGCTATCTGAGTCGCTGTCGCTATCTGAGTCGCTATCGGAATCTGAATCACTGTCAGAGTCGGAATCACTGTCGCTGTCGGAATCCGAGTCACTGTCGGAATCTGAGTCACTATCGGAATCGGAATCGCTGTCGCTATCCGAATCTGAGTCGCTGTCAGAATCGGAATCGCTGTCGGAATCTGAGTCGCTGTCTGAGTCGGAATCACTGTCGGAATCTGAGTCGCTGTCGCTATCCGAATCGCTGTCCGAGTCGGAGTCACTGTCGGAGTCCGAGTCACTATCGGAGTCGGAATCACTGTCTGAATCGGAGTCGCTGTCCGAGTCTGAATCACTGTCAGAATCGGAGTCGCTGTCCGAGTCGGAGTCACTGTCAGAATCGGAATCGCTGTCCGAGTCAGAATCGCTGTCCGAGTCAGAATCACTGTCGCTATCTGAATCGCTGTCGGAGTCTGAGTCGCTGTCTGAATCAGAATCACTGTCTGAGTCTGAATCGCTGTCGCTATCTGAGTCACTGTCGGAGTCTGAATCACTATCGGAATCGGAATCGCTGTCCGAGTCAGAGTCACTATCGGAATCTGAATCAGAATCACTGTCTGAGTCGGAATCGCTGTCGCTATCTGAGTCACTGTCTGAGTCTGAATCACTATCGGAATCGGAATCGCTGTCCGAGTCAGAGTCACTATCGGAATCTGAATCAGAATCACTGTCTGAGTCGGAATCGCTGTCGCTATCTGAGTCACTGTCTGAGT
>NZ_JAMSKY010000002.1:445329-477719 GCF_023806745.1 Lactiplantibacillus sp. B652
GTCTGAATCACTATCGGAATCGGAATCACTGTCGCTATCTGAATCGCTGTCGGAGTCTGAGTCGCTGTCTGAATCAGAATCACTGTCTGAGTCTGAATCGCTGTCGCTATCTGAGTCACTGTCTGAGTCTGAATCGCTGTCCGAATCCGAGTCGCTGTCAGAATCGGAATCACTGTCAGAGTCGGAATCGCTGTCGCTATCTGAATCGCTGTCGGAGTTTGAGTCGCTGTCTGAATCAGAATCACTGTCTGAGTCGGAATCGCTGTCGCTATCTGAGTCACTGTCGGAGTCTGAATCACTATCGGAATCCGAGTCGGAATCTGAGTCACTGTCGCTATCTGAATCACTGTCTGAGTCTGAATCGCTGTCGGAGTTTGAGTCGCTGTCTGAATCAGAATCACTGTCTGAGTCGGAATCGCTGTCGCTATCTGAGTCACTGTCGGAGTCTGAATCACTATCGGAATCCGAGTCGGAATCTGAGTCACTGTCGCTATCTGAATCACTGTCTGAGTCTGAATCGCTGTCGCTATCGGAATCGCTGTCCGAGTCGGAATCGCTGTCGCTATCTGAGTCGCTGTCGCTATCTGAATCACTGTCCGAGTCGGAATCGCTGTCCGAGTCGGAATCACTGTCAGAATCGGAGTCGCTGTCCGAGTCGGAGTCACTGTCTGAATCGGAATCGCTGTCCGAGTCTGAATCGCTGTCCGAGTCTGAATCGCTGTCCGAGTCAGAATCACTGTCGCTATCTGAATCGCTGTCGGAGTCGGAATCACTGTCTGAATCCGAGTCACTATCGGAATCGGAGTCGCTGTCCGAGTCAGAATCACTGTCGCTATCTGAGTCACTGTCAGAGTCTGAATCACTATCGGAATCTGAATCGCTGTCCGAGTCAGAATCGCTGTCGGAGTCAGAATCACTATCGGAATCTGAATCAGAATCACTGTCTGAGTCGGAATCGCTGTCTGAGTCCGAGTCGCTATCCGAATCAGAATCACTATCAGAATCTGAGTCGCTGTCAGAATCGGAATCGCTGTCGGAATCTGAGTCGCTGTCAGAATCGGAATCACTGTCAGAGTCGGAATCGCTGTCGCTATCTGAATCGCTGTCGGAGTCTGAGTCGCTATCGGAATCTGAATCGCTGTCCGAATCCGAGTCACTATCGGAGTCGGAATCGCTGTCTGAGTCGGAATCACTGTCTGAGTCGGAATCACTGTCTGAATCCGAGTCGCTGTCACTATCCGAATCACTATCGGAATCGCTGTCCGAATCTGAGTCACTGTCGGAGTCAGAATCGCTATCGGAATCTGAATCGCTGTCTGAGTCGGAATCACTATCGGAATCTGAGTCGCTGTCTGAGTCGGAATCACTATCGGAGTCTGAATCGCTGTCTGAATCGGAATCGCTGTCGCTATCGGAGTCACTGTCGGAATCCGAGTCACTATCTGAGTCTGAGTCGCTGTCAGAGTCGGAATCGCTATCGGAATCTGAATCGCTGTCAGAGTCTGAATCACTATCGGAATCTGAATCGCTGTCGCTGTCAGAGTCTGAATCGCTATCGGAATCTGAATCGCTGTCAGAGTCTGAATCACTATCGGAATCTGAATCGCTGTCGCTGTCAGAATCTGAATCGCTGTCGGAATCAGAATCGCTGTCGCTATCTGAATCACTGTCCGAGTCTGAGTCACTGTCCGAATCTGAGTCGCTGTCGGAGTCGGAATCGCTGTCGGAATCTGAGTCACTGTCGCTATCTGAATCACTGTCGGAATCTGAATCACTGTCCGAGTCGGAATCGCTGTCAGAATCCGAATCGCTGTCAGAATCTGAGTCACTATCTGAGTCAGAATCACTGTCGGAGTCGGAATCGCTGTCGGAGTCGGAGTCACTGTCCGAATCTGAGTCACTGTCGGAGTCCGAATCGCTGTCGGAGTCGGAGTCACTGTCGGAGTCCGAATCACTATCGGAATCGGAGTCGCTGTCTGAGTCTGAGTCGCTATCAGAGTCGGAATCGCTGTCGGAGTCCGAATCACTGTCTGAGTCTGAGTCGCTATCAGAGTCGGAATCGCTGTCCGAATCTGAATCGCTGTCGGAGTCCGAATCACTGTCCGAGTCCGAATCTGAATCGCTGTCCGAGTCTGAGTCGCTGTCTGAATCTGAATCACTGTCTGAATCGGAGTCGCTGTCCGAATCTGAATCACTGTCGCTATCCGAGTCACTATCGGAGTCGCTGTCGGAGTCGGAATCGCTGTCCGAATCTGAGTCACTGTCGCTATCTGAATCACTATCGGAATCCGAGTCGCTGTCAGAGTCACTATCGCTGTCGGAGTCGGAATCACTATCGGAATCCGAATCACTGTCGCTATCTGAGTCGCTATCGGAATCTGAATCACTGTCAGAGTCACTGTCGCTATCTGAATCACTGTCAGAGTCGGAATCACTGTCGCTATCTGAATCGCTGTCGGAATCCGAGTCGCTGTCGGAGTCAGAATCACTGTCAGAGTCGGAATCGCTGTCAGAATCTGAGTCACTGTCGGAATCTGAGTCACTATCGGAGTCGGAATCGCTGTCGGAGTCGGAATCGCTGTCGCTATCCGAATCACTGTCGGAGTCGGAATCGCTGTCAGAATCCGAGTCGCTGTCGGAGTCGGAATCACTATCAGAATCTGAGTCGCTGTCGCTATCTGAATCACTGTCTGAGTCTGAATCGCTGTCACTATCCGAATCACTGTCAGAATCGGAATCACTATCCGAGTCTGAATCGCTGTCAGAATCTGAGTCACTGTCAGAGTCTGAATCGCTGTCACTATCCGAATCACTATCTGAGTCCGAATCGCTGTCGCTATCTGAGTCGCTGTCTGAGTCCGAATCGCTGTCAGAATCGGAATCACTGTCTGAGTCAGAGTCGCTGTCTGAGTCTGAATCGCTGTCGGAATCTGAATCACTGTCCGAGTCTGAGTCACTATCGGAATCTGAGTCACTGTCAGAGTCTGAATCGCTGTCCGAATCTGAATCGCTGTCGGAGTCAGAGTCGCTGTCAGAATCTGAGTCACTGTCAGAGTCTGAATCGCTGTCAGAATCTGAATCGCTGTCGGAGTCAGAGTCGCTGTCAGAATCTGAATCACTATCTGAGTCTGAATCGCTGTCAGAATCTGAGTCGCTGTCGCTATCTGAATCACTATCGGAGTCGGAATCGCTGTCGGAATCCGAGTCGCTGTCAGAATCTGAATCGCTGTCAGAGTCTGAATCACTGTCAGAGTCTGAGTCGCTGTCCGAGTCTGAATCGCTGTCGCTATCTGAGTCACTATCCGAATCCGAATCGCTATCGCTATCTGAGTCGCTGTCCGAGTCTGAATCGCTGTCGCTATCTGAGTCGGAATCACTATCGGAGTCTGAGTCGCTGTCGCTATCTGAGTCACTATCCGAATCCGAGTCGCTATCGCTGTCCGAATCGCTGTCGCTATCTGAATCTGAGTCGCTGTCCGAGTCTGAATCACTGTCGGAATCCGAGTCACTATCCGAGTCTGAATCGCTATCGGAGTCCGAGTCGCTGTCTGAGTCCGAGTCACTATCGGAGTCGGAATCGCTGTCCGAGTCTGAATCGCTGTCGCTATCTGAGTCACTATCCGAATCCGAATCGCTATCGCTATCTGAGTCGCTGTCCGAGTCGGAATCACTGTCGGAATCTGAGTCACTATCGGAATCCGAGTCACTATCCGAGTCAGAATCGCTATCGGAGTCTGAGTCGCTGTCTGAGTCCGAGTCACTATCGGAGTCGGAATCGCTGTCCGAGTCTGAGTCACTGTCGGAATCCGAGTCGCTGTCTGAGTCTGAATCTGAATCGCTGTCGGAATCCGAGTCACTGTCGCTATCCGAGTCGCTGTCTGAATCTGAATCACTATCCGAGTCTGAATCGCTGTCGGAGTCAGAATCATCCTCAACAACATTAGCAGCTAAATCAGCATAGTACCCTGCATCATCCGCAGCACTGGAAGCCTTCTTCTTAGCTTCTGAAGCTTCAGAAGCTTTTGACTTAGCTTCTTCTGCATAGCTTGAAGCGGCTGAATTGTCACCAGCAGCTTCTGCGGAATCAGCACTTGATTGAGCAGTTGCCGCGTTTGAAGCTGCAGTTGATGCTGCGGTTGCAGCTGATTGTGCTTCGGATGCAGCTGCGGCTGCTTGTTCAGCATAAGAACTAGCAGTTGAATTGCTGCTTGCGTATTCGTTAGCAACAGTCGCATATGAACTCGCAACCGATCCGTATTCTGTGGCTTGGTTAGCGTAGTCAGCCGCTTCACTTGCAGCGGAATCAGCTGCTGAAGTTTGAACTGCGTTAACGGTCAAATATGCCCGGCCTAATGTTACTGTCGAAGTCGTTGAACCACTGGTACCTGTGATAACTAGATAGTAGTAACCGGATTCACTAGTCGTTAAGTCATCCAACTGCAACTCCGCACTAGTTTGGCCACTCAATGCGGTACCAGTGCCATCAGCAGTTGAAGAATAGTACCATTGATACGTAAACGTGCTATCACCAGTATCGCTGGTATAACTACCGTTTGGTGTCCAGGTAAGATCACTACCTGCATCGGCAGTTTCGTCATCAAGTCCATTACCGATCGTAACGGTCTTCGAAGCCGAATAGGTTGTCCCATCCGCATTTGTGATCGTTACGGTGATCGTCACCGTACCATCAGCAACAACGGTCAAAAGTCCAGAATCATCGATCGTTGCAACACTAGAATCACTAGTTGTCCATGTGATTTCGCCAGTCGCGTTCGATGGATTAGTCGTTGAGGTATATTGACTTGTCACTGAGCTACTTGAAGTCGAACTCGTCGTTGGGTTAACAACGTAATCATCACCTGAGATGCTGATATCCGTTGCTGGAATATCACTCTCGTAAATGTCAACTTCTGCAATGTTACTTGCAAACGTGGTTGTGCCGACGATTCCAAGGAATGAATAGTTTGAAACATACTGGAATAGCAATGTTCCGGTATTTGGAACCGTAAACGTGATCGAACTCGTATTGGTCGTCGCATTATTTGACGAGCTGCTTGAGACAAGCGTTACATAACCGTTACTAGTGGCATAGGACAATGTCCGCCAAGTCCCATTAATCTGTACATACCAAGTTCCTGACGAAGTAGTGGCCACGGAGAACAAACCAGTTGCAGTTGCGGCTGATAATGTTACAGTTCCCCCAGTAACCGTTGACGTAACTGTTGACGGCTGCGAGGTCACCCCACCCGAAATGGTGATACCCCAGATACTGATTGCATCGCCTACGTTTGATGATTGCAGTGAACTGGTATCATTCGAATAAGCGACTGCTGAAGAAGCGGCCGTGGAGCCAAGTGCCGCATAACTTGTTGCAAGAGCAGCATAGGAAGTTGCTTCACTCGCTGCAGCTGAAGCATTGGTGACATACGAACTTGCAGCAGCATAGTCACCCGCAGCAACCGCTGAGGAAGCTTGACTGGTATACTGAGTTGCCATTGCGGCTGCAGATGTTGCAGCTGCGGCAGCCCCTAAAGTACTGGTTGCGTAACTATTCGTGTCGGCAACATATGAGCTACCCAACACCGTGTTTGACGTGTATTTGGCACCCAATGAACTTGCAACGCTCGAGGCGGTCGTCGCAGCTGAAGAAGCTGCACTGGCAGCACTTGAAGCTGCAGTTGCAATTGAGTTGTAGTAACTAGACTGCGCTTCAACAACTGTCTCAGTCATTGCACTGGCGGCACTTGAAGCTGCAGCAACTTGATCAGTCGCATAAGTCAAGCGTAGTGCGGCATAGCTTTGTTGCAAAGCAGCTGATTTATACTCACCATCTGCAGCATACGATGCGGCCAAACTAGCGGCATCACTGGCTGCGGCTGCGTATGAGCTAGCTGCGGCTGCAGCCGAACTAGCTGCCGTACTATAACTGCTCGTGGCACTCGTGTTAAACAATGATCCCGCAACGTTGTAAGCGTTAGCGGCATTAGCGGCATATGATGCAGCTAATGAGGCTTGACTCCCTGCTTCGGTTGCAGATGATGAAGCCAAGTTAGCGTAACTCGAACCCAGATAGTCTGCCGCTGAGGAATCATTATCTTCAGTAACGGCATTTTCAAGCGCCGTGTTGAGGCTAGCCATGGCGGCAGAAGCAGCGCTACTTGCAAGGCTTGAAAAACCTGTTGCATAGCTGGCATAACTTGCAGCAACTGATGCTTCCATGTTAGCGGTGGAGTATGCACCTTCAGCTTCATAGGAAGAAGCCAAGGCACTGGTTGAAGCTGCAGAACTAGCCATCATAGCTGCTGATGAAGCATACGAATTAGCAACATTATATGAAGAAGTTGCTTGCGACGTATAGTAAGTTGCCAATGAACCCGTCAAGTTAGCGGAAGAATTGGCCAAACTGATGGCATCACTGGCTGCATTAGCTTGTGAAGTCGCAGTTGAAGCAGCGCTACTTGCGGTGCTTGCATAACTGCTGGCAATTTCCGTGTAGGTTCCTTCTGGATTCGTGACGACGATGGTGATGACGTTACCAGAAGCGGTATAACTCCCGGTTCCTAAAATACCCGTAGTCCCAGTCGCAACGGCTTGATAGTAATAAGTCCCAGCAATTGAAATCGTTGCGGAATAGGTATCAGAAGTTGCACCAGTGATTACCGTCCAAGTCGCACCATCTGTCGAAACATACCAAGTATACGTTGCACCACTATAGAATGTCGTACTGTTTTTAAGCGTATTCGTGATCGAAATCGTCCCACCAACTGAGATACTGTTGGTCGTCGTCGCACTGGTCAAAGTGGCATTACTATTAGTTGTTTGTTGTCCGCTAACATTAGTTGAGAACTTAGCAGCTAAAGCCGCATTTGAAGTTGCAACTGCAGCGTAACTGTTTGCCAATGATGACGCAGATTGTGCAACCCGCGCATAAGAATCAGCCGTACCAGGATCACTGGCGCTAACGGCAGCGACTGCAGCGGAACTAGCAACCGCATAAGCTGATGAAGCTGAACTGGTTGCGGTTGCTGCGCTGGAAGCATAAGCGGATGCTTGTGTCCCAGTTTGAGTAGCAGCAACACTGGCTGCGCTCGAAGCGGTACTCGTCGCGTTACTTGCAACCGTGGCACTAGATGAAGCGGCAGTTGCTAAATCGCTGATTGCCGTACTGTTTGCAAGGCTAGCAGCTGAAGTTGCCGTACTTGCGGCAGTGCTCCCAGCTGTTGCGGCGCTCACTGCAGTCGTTGCGGCTGAGGTCGTTGCAACATAGGCCGTACTGGTGGCTTCATAATCATCGTTGGCTGCGGCGCTACTTACGGCTGCATAAGCTGATGAAGCTGCAGCTGCGGCAACGGCTGCGGTTGACGCAGCGGTCGATGCGGCTGCGGCCGTGCTAGAAGCAACGGCATACGCGGATGAAACAGTGGTACTGGTCTTGTCATACTGCATTGCTAAGTAAGCGCTATTAGCGGCTTCGGCAGCTGAACTAGCAGCTTCCGTTGCGGTATTTGCTGCACTAGAGGCAGCAGCGTAAGTACTGCTTGCTAAACTAACCAGCCCTTGCGTTGCCGCACTGCTAGCAGTCGATGCGGCAGTTGAAGCAGCTACAGCGTATGAACTAGCTGCAGTCATTGCCGAAGTAGCCGAAGATGACGCTTTTGCGTAGTTAACGGCATTGCTTGCAGCGTTACCGACCTCATTATCATTTGCATCTAAGTACATATTTGCCAAACTATTATAGTGGCGTGCCAAGTCAGCAGCGTAAATTGCTTCTTGATAGGCACTTTGGGCGGCGCTCACTGCAGCTTGCGTCGTTAAGTCGTTGACCAAACTAGCATAGCTACTTGCAAGTGTCGCGTATGAATCAGCTAATGAAGCTGAGGATGATGCAGCATTTGCGGCCGTACTATCCGTATTGGCGCTGGATGAGGTCGTTGTGGCTGAATATGCCGCAATAGTCGCATATTGAGTCGCTGTACTCGAACTCGCCGAGCTGCTCGATGCTGAACTTGTGGCAGTACTGGAACTGGCAGCACTGGAACTTGAAGTGCTGGCGCTGGACGTGCTGGCTGAACTGGAGCTGGCCGTTGAGCTAGAACTAGCGTCAGCACTGGAACTGCTGTCTGAACTAGAGCTGCTCGATGTTGAACTTGTGGTTTTGCTCGAACTTGCACTAGAAGCGCTAGTGCTACTGGTGCTATCACTAGCTGCACTTGAAGTTGACGTCGTGCTGCTTACACTGCTACTTGCGGTGCTGGAAGTTGACGTGGCACTAGTCGTACTCGTGCTACTTGCCGAACTCGCTGCAGAGCTACTCGAACTGGTTGAACTGCTTGACGAACTGCTATCGGAATTACTGCTACTCTCAGTTTCACTGGAAGAAGATGCCGAGCTGCTTGCCGTTGACGTACTCTCGCTAGTCGAGCTACTGGCCGTGGCAGCAGCCAGTGCCGCCGCACTTGCTGCTGATGAGGTCGATGAACTCGACTCCGAACTCGCCGCACTAGTCGTACTGCTAGTGGCATCACTAGATGTGTCCGCCGCAACCGTGTCCGCGTGGGATACCAATTGTGGTGCACCAGTCAATACGAAAGATGCCATGGCCGTAAATACCCAAGTACGACCAACTTTGAACATCTTGTAGTGGACTTTCGGATCTCCTCTAAAAGATTTATGTCTCAGAAATTTCATGGTTTAGCCTTCCTTCTTTAAACCTAATCAAACCCATTCATATATGATAGCGTGCATTCATATATATCGTTATTGGTATACACCATTAACCGTTTGATGTTAAGTTAATAATACTATGATTAGGTTCAAATGCCAATAGTTAACTGAGTCAATCTTGTCGCCCTCACGCCATTTATCCGCATGACATTTTTATTAAATAAATAATATTAATGAAAACGAGTGTCATAGGCGCTGAAAAGCCCATAACACTCGTTAGTTTACTTAAATATTATTAATACTGTTTTTACAAAATAAATTGTGAATTTTTTGTGATTTTTTCTTGAAATTTATTTATACTGATAAATTTGATAATGCTTTCACACAATTATTTCAATCTAAAAGTAATTGGTCTACTAGTCACTCGTCTACAATTCACCCTGATTGTGATTTAAATCTGCCGCATGTTCGGCCGCCGTTTTTTGAACACCGCGGTCCAAACTGTTGACTAATAACGCCAAGATGACTAACCCCAGACCAATCAGGTAAACCCAATGTAGCCCGGTGTAGAGGATCCGATGCAAGGTCGGCAACAAGTGCTGTGGTAATTCCGTTGCCGTTTGCGGATTAATTAACTTGTTCAGCATTGCCATGTTCGTCGCTGGGTGCTGTTGAATGCCTTGGTTCATGCCGACGTTTAACGCGATCCCAAAGATGGAAATCATCAGCGTTTGACCGATCGTCCGGCTCAACGTATTGAACGACGTCGCCACCCCAACGTTTTTCGCAGGGACTAAATGCTGAGACGTCACCGTCGTTGCGGTAATCGTGATTCCGAAGCCGATCCCACCGATTGCCGTGATAAGGAAGAACCATGGGAAGGCAGTCGTGACTGGCAGCCAAGCTAAGCAAATACTGGTGACTAAGATGAATGCCAGACTGAGATAGAGAATTCGCCGTGGGGCCCACTTAGCTAACAGGCGGCCGGTGACAAATGAACCGACGATCCACATCAATGAACTGGGTGTCACAGCAAATCCGGCTAACGAGGCTGGTACGCCCAAAATCCCCTGCGTCCAGGTTGGAATGTAGACTTCCACAGCCATTAAGAAGCCACTCACGAGCGCCGCGACCGCGTTTTGAATCACAAAAGTCCGATTTTTGAATAAGTCCATCGAAATCACGGGTTCATCAGTCCGACTTTCGCGCCGAATAAATAGCCACAAGCTTAACGCACTGATGACCCACGCTGCAATGACTGCAGTCCAACTGATCGTGGCGTTACCTAACAACTGGAAGCTCAACATCAAGCATAATAAGAAGAGCATTAGCCACCAGCTACCAAGATAGTCGATTTTGACGTCATTGTGGCGCTTAGGTTCGCGTAGATAGAATTGGAATAGGAACAGTGTGATCAGGCCGACCGGCACATTAATGAAGAAAATCCAGTGCCAGCTCAACTTATCGACGATCAGCCCACCAATCAGTGGCGCCAATACGGAGGCAATCCCCCACGCCGAACTATTGAAGCCAAGTACCTTGGCCCGACGTTCGAACGAATAAATATCGGCAATGATCGTCATTGACACTGGCATCAGTGCCCCAGCACCAATCCCTTGAATCGCGCGCCAAAAAATCAGCACAGGCATCGAGTTGGATAGCCCACTCATCATTGAGCCGATGATAAAAATAATCAGGCCGGCTTGCATGACCGGCTTACGGCCAACCAAGTCCGTTAGTTTGCCATAAATTGGGGTCATCATGGCGTTGGTCAGTAAATAAATCGAAAAGACCCAGTTCATCAGTGACACGCCATGCAGGTCCCCAACGATCGTCGGTAAGGCCGTCGAAACGATGGTCCCCTCAATCGCACTCATAAAAGTCGCGACGTAAATGGCAATCGTCACCGCCACGACATTCGTTTTTCGTTGTTGCATGTTCATTAATTCTCCTTTATTCTCTGTTGCCGTCAATACCATTCACAAAAGTAGCCCGCAAAAAAAAAGCGACCCTGAATAAAAGGTCGCTTTTAGCGTCGAGTACCTACAGACCGTAACGGCGAACCGTTACCGCGTTATTTAAATTCTGCTTTTAAGGCATCGACCTTATCCGTGTGTTCCCATGGTAAGTCAATGTCGGTCCGACCAAAGTGGCCGTATGCAGCCGTTTGGCGATAAATTGGCCGTTGTAAGTCAAGCATCTTAATGATACCTGCTGGACGCAGGTCGAAGTTCTTACGGATAGCCGCAATCAACGCTTCATCGCTGACTTTACCGGTTCCGGCAGTGTCTACGGCGATTGAAACGGGTTCTGCAACCCCGATAGCATAGGCCAACTGAACTTCAACTTGGTCAGCTAAGCCCGCTGCAACCACATTTTTGGCAATGTAGCGCGCCGCGTAACTCGCTGAACGGTCAACCTTGGTGGCATCCTTGCCAGAGAAGGCCCCACCACCATGATGGGCAAAACCACCGTACGTATCAACGATCACTTTCCGACCAGTCAAACCGGCATCCCCTTGAGGACCCCCGATGACGAACCGACCAGTTGGGTTGACCAAGTACTTGGTCTTGTCGTCCAACAATTCAGCAGGTAATTCTGCCTTGATGACTTGTTCGATGACCGTTTGACGAATCGTGTCCAGGTCAACGTCCGGATCATGCTGGGTCGATAGGACGACCGTGTCGATCCGTTGGGGTTGATTGGCCTCGTCATATTCAACCGTCACTTGAGCCTTAGCATCTGGCCGCAACCATTTGATTGTACCGGCCTTGCGCAATGCGGCGATTTTACGCATCAAGCGATGGCTTAATGCGATGGGCAGTGGCATCAATTCTGGGGTTTCGTTAATGGCATAGCCAAACATCATCCCTTGATCACCAGCACCGATTTGATCTAATGGGTCAGCATCGCCAGTCCGCGTCTCTAGTGAGTCATCGACCCCTTGCGCGATATCTGGTGATTGTTCATCCAATGAGACAAGGACGGCACAGTTGTCACCGTCAAAGCCGTATTGACCATCAACGTAGCCAATCGACTTGATCGTGTCACGCACGACCTTTTGAATATCAACATAGGCCTTGGTCGAAACTTCACCGAAGACCAGCACTAATCCAGTCGTCACCGAGGTTTCAACGGCGACCCGTGCTTGCGGATCCTGCGCCAACATGGCGTCGAGGATGGCGTCACTGATTTGGTCAGCAATCTTATCTGGATGACCCTCAGAGACTGATTCAGATGTAAATAAGTGTCTTTCACTCACAATAAATTCCCCCTTGATAATTTCGGTTACAAGGCATCTAAGCATCGTAAGTCGATAAAACTTACGTTACTTATCCTTTCGGGAACGGCTCATAACTATATAAGGTTATCACAATCACCGTTTTTTTTAAAGAATTCCGTGAAATTATTGACGCCGGCACCCCCGACCGGTACGATTAAAGCATTATCTTAATTAGAGAGTGTTGACAAAATGATTCGAATCGGAAAATTACATCTCAAACGCGATTACGTCGCTTTGGCCGTCTATGCCATTGCCCAGAGTATCATCAGTTGGTGGGCGGCGCTTGATTACGGCCGGTCATTTCAAACGGCGACCTTTTCAGCCGCGCAGCTCCCCCTGATTGGGTACACCTTAGCTGTCGCAGCGGCGGTCTTCATCATTTTAGACCGGCGCATCGCCCCGCAGTGGAGTCTGATTGCCATTGGGATTACCGTTGCTTTAGCCTTCACCAATATCATCGCTAAGGAGTCAGAACTGCTCTATCTCTTACTGACTTGTAGCGCGTGGCTGCTCATCATGGCCGTCCCCAGGTTTGGTATGCAAAACTACTTCGGTCTGGTCGTTTTCGGCGTCATCATGACTTACACGATTCCAGTGGCGGTCTTTGACTTACAGAACAATTATTTATCTACGACCTTCCTCTGGAAATTAGTGCCAATGTTGGCCAGTTACGTGTTCCTCTACGTCCCGAGCTTCAGCCATCAGCGCCAAATCAATCAGTTGATTTCCGCGATAACTGGCGCGCTGCTGGTCATCACCATCTTTTTACAACCGTTGACCTGGCAGACGATCCTCGCGATTTTGATTACGATTGCCGTCTGGTTCAGTCAGCAGTCGTATGGCCGCACACGCCGCCATTTGATGATCAATGTGGGGGTTCAGCTGATTTTGATGTTCTTACTGTATTGATTGTGCCTTAAAAACGCACGGACAGTCGCATCCGTTTGATGCCGCTGACCGTGCGTTTTAATTAGCTCAAGCTTTCGTTTGTAAATTCTGAGTGAACTGTCGCCACTTTTCAATGACCGACTGTTTACTGAACCGCTGCGAAGAACTATAGGCGTTCTCCAAAAATTGCTCGTGAATCTCTGGGTGTTGCAAGTAGTACCGGACCTTATCAGTGAGTTCATCGATGTCATCCGGGGTGATTAAGTAGCCATTGATGCCATCCTCGATAATATCATCTGGACCGTATGCAACGCGATACCCGATGACCGGAACACCGTAGCTTTCAGCTTCCATGGTGGCGAGTGAGAAGCCCTCTTCAATACTCGTGATTAGCGCGACACTCGCTTTCTGATATTCAGCCGCCAAATCTGGGAAAAAGCCGCGAATAAAGATGTGTTGCTCCAAATGATTCGTTTTGATGAACTGGCGCATCTGCCGTTCGACCTTGGCGCCATACCCGAACAAGTGTAACGTTAAGTCCGGAAATTCTGGCACTAACCGGCGAACCACTGCTAGCTGATGCATTAATTGCTTTTCTGGTGCATAACGCGCCACACTAATCATCCGCCGAGGCTCGCGACCATCGCGCTTGATCGGTTGCTCAGTCGTATAGCCGACCGGAATGACCGTGATTGGAGGCAAATTGTCAAAACGTGCAAGTAAATCACGTTTTTGATGTGCTGTTGAAACAATCATCTGGTCGAATCGATCTGGATGTTCCAAGACAAAACGGTAGACGCCTTTTAATGGGCCAGTGATTGGGTCCACGCCCACCCGAAATTGGGTGTTATGTAGAACTGAACAAACCCGTATCTCTGGTCGTGTGTTACTGAGTGCTTCCCCTGTCTGGCGATTACGATCACAAAAATAAACATCATCTGCGCTAGCCAATTCATCAAAGAAGAACGTTTGCAATTCTTGTTCGGTCTCAAAAAAATAGTCCCGCTGATGATAGTCTTTTAATATGATCTGCCGTAAACTCGGTTCAGGCTTAGAGATATCGTACTGCTTAATGAGTTTAACTTGCCCGTGCGCATTGTAGTAAACTTCGGTATGAACTTCTTGATGCTTAACGAGAAAGCTAGTCCGACTTAAGAATCCGCGGTCATCATAAAATTCGCGCCGAATTTTGACATGCTGCATATCGAAGTAGTTCACGTAATCCAGCAGCTGAAAATCTGAATCGACAAAATGAGCGTACATCAGATAGTTGCCATCAGTATCAAAAATACGATAGTCATTCGCGTCGGTCACCCGCACCAACTTGAAATGGCAGGTTGCTTCCCAGTAGTGACGCCAATCATGGGTAATCGTTGTGACTGTTTCGGGCATGACTTCCTGAAAGAAATCATACATGCTAAAACACTGATTCTGTGCACCAAACCGCTTAGAATTGCCATCAAGCCGTGGATTATAGTTCACATAAACGCACTTGGCTGGTAGTCCAGCTTCCTTGAACAAGGATAAGCGATTCAACTGGGCCTTTTCAATTCCAGTGACCTTCTGACCTAGGCCTGTCCCCACAAAATAATACATTCGTTGTCATTCCCTTCACACATTAATGACGATTTTGAGTTACAAAGAGACATTTGCGAAAAATTGTGAACGCTACCACAACTTTTGCTTTTTAACTTACAGGTAATTGTTTACCACCTTATCCATTGTAACCGTATACTATTTTTATACTACCATACTTCATTCGAACTGACTACAGGCGATCACCCGTCCTTAAGCAAAAAGCGGCGCAAATTGGCTGAAATAACTCAGGGACATCCAATTGACCAAACGACTGGTATAGCCAATCCTATCAGTTTACCGAACCCTTCCGATTGGTCCACTTTTCGGCTTTCTATTCACACACCCACTCAACTGATGAGCAATCATTTTACCCTTTAATAACTAATTTAATAGCTCAAAACAAACGCCAATTTTAAAATTAAACCCGCTTTGGCCGAAAAAAAGTCGCCTCAGTCATTAATCTGAAGCGACTTTTTTTAATTGACAATCATATCGCACCTTGTCCGATCAAGATGTGAATGTCGGTAACTTTAGACGGACCCACCAGTAAGTCCACATCACCCGTCAGGTACGGAAATCACCCAGCGTGCATCCGCACCTAACCACGTGAACTCACCTGTGCGCCACCACCTGCGCCACGGTCGCAATATCAGCTGGCGTTGTTCGACAACAGCCGCCAATGATCTGCGCACCCGCTGCCAGCCACTTAGGCACAAAGCTCGCGAACTGGTGACTTAAATCGGTTGGCTGCCAGGTCTTCGTGACTGGATCGTACTGGTCACCCGAATTGGGGTAAACAATCAGTGGCATCGTCACTGCTGCCCGCAACGTTTTCAAGGCGGGTTCGATATTTTCTAATGCGGTACAGTTGACCCCCACGGCCACCACGTTAGGTTGGGCTGCGACCCACTGTGCGGCGGCCGCTAAGGGGGTACCGTCACATAACGTTTGTGGATCGCGGATACTGAAACTGACCCAGTACGGTTGCTTTGGCCACTGAGTCGTCACCAGATCGACTAGAGCCTGAACTTCATCTAGTCGCGGCATCGTTTCAAGTGCTAAGACATCGACACCCGCATCAATCATTAATTCGAGTCGTTCCTGATGAAATGCCTGATAGGCCGCTGATGAAAGCTGATAATCACCAGTATACTCACTACCATCCGCGAGATAAGCCCCGTAAGGTCCGATGCTGCCGGCAATCACCGCGCCGGTGGCCGCACTGGCATCCCGGGCATCGTGGGCCACAGTGACGGCCTTTCGAATCAGTTGCCGCGCTTGTTCAGCGGGAATCCCCGCCTGTTCAAAAGCCGGCACGTTGGCCTGATAGGTATTGGTCGTCATGATTTGCGCGCCAGCATCCAAGTAACTTTGGTGGACGGCTTGAATCGCTGCGGGGTGATCAAGCATCGCCGTTGCCGACCACAGCGCACTGTTGGTCGCCACGCCCCGTTTTTCCAATTCGGTGGCCATCGCGCCATCTGAGACGACTGGACCCTTAGTTAGTAAATCAGTTAATGAAATCATCCGAATGATTGTCTTCCTTTCTTGGCTGTAATTATGTTATTCTTAGAGCATTGCTGATTTTCTAATCATAGTCTAATCATATATATTCTGCAAGTAAGGAAGGCCGTAACATTATGTCAAAACAAACCCACCTTAGCCGCCAGATGGAATCGCGCCACGTGCTCATGATTTCGCTGGGCGGTGTGATTGGGACCGGACTATTTTTAAGTTCCGGTTATACGATTCATCAAGCCGGGCCGATTGGGACGCTGATTGCCTATACAATTGGCGCTGTACTGGTGTACCTGGTCATGTTGTGCCTGGGAGAACTCTCAGTCGCCATGCCCTATACCGGGGCCTTTCACGTATATGCAAAAAAATACATCGGCCCCGGCACTGGCTTCACGGTGGCCATCTTGTATTGGCTGACGTGGACGATTGCCCTCGGTTCCGAATTCACTGCCGCTGGGCTCATCATGCAAACGTGGTTTCCGCACATCGCCACCTGGATCTGGAGCCTCGTCTTCATGGTCGTGATTTTTACGGTCAACGCGCTCTCCGTTCGGTGGTTCGCCGAAGCCGAATTTTGGTTTGCTAGTATCAAAGTAGTCGCCATCGTCGTCTTCATCGTGCTGGGTGGCCTAGCGATGATTGGCCTATTACCGCTGCACGGGCATGCCAGCGCACCGCTATTAACGAATTATACGCGCAACGGCTGGTTTCCAAACGGCTTTGGCGGCGTCTTCACCACCATGCTGACCGTCAACTTCGCCTTTTCAGGGACCGAGTTGATTGGCATCACGGCCGGCGAAACCAAGGACCCCGCCCACACGATTCCGACTGCCATCAAGACCACCCTTTGGCGCCTTATTATTTTCTTTGTCGGCAGTATGTTCGTGATGGCTGCGCTGATTCCATACAAACAAGCCGGCGTCACACAAAGTCCCTTCGTGCTCGTTTTTAAAGAAATTGGGATTCCGTATGCAGCCGACTTAATGAACTTCGTCGTGCTGACGGCGATTATGTCCGCGGCCAACTCGGGCTTGTACGCCTCAACGCGGATGTTGTGGTCACTGGCCAACGAAGGCACGATTCCGCAGGTCTTCAAAAAGACGACCAAACGCGACGTGCCACTGGTCGCCCTGATCACCAGCATGTTGGGCGGCATCTTAGCCCTACTCTCCAGCGTTTATGCTGCCGGTTCAGTCTACCTGGTCCTCGTGTCAATCTCAGGTCTCGCGGTGGTCATCGTCTGGATGGCAATTGCCTTATCTGAAATCAACTTCCGCAAAGCTTACCTCAAAAGCGGGCAATCGTTAGACAAGTTAGCCTATAAGACACCGGGTTATCCGGTCGTCCCGTGGCTCGCGTTCATTTTGAGTGGCTTGTCCTGTTTGCTGATTTGGTTCGACCCTAACCAGCGAATTGCCCTCTACTATACGGTGCCATTCGTGGCGATTTGTTACCTCGGCTATTACCTCAGCCGCAAGTTCAAACGGCATCCGGCCACGGATACGGAGAAGTAACGTGTCAATGACCGTGATGGCATGCGTGTTGTCAGCGGAATTCAAGCTCTAGATTTGAATTAATGTTATCATACCAACCAAACGGCAGTCATTCTCATTGAGGAACGGCTGCCGTTTTGCGTTTAAAAGTAGCCTGCTCAGCACCACTGAAAACAGTGCGCGCTGGCCTTAAACTTGATGTGATTGTCGCGCCTAATCCGATTTGTCGGCGTCGTAATCGGACGATGGCGGGCACGCGCAGACGAACAGTCAGTCAGGGCCACGTTCTACATCATCAACGCTCAGTTGCATCCGTAATCCAATCTTGAGTGACGTGGTCTTTTCTCATTAGCTCTAAGCAGCTTGCCAAATCAGATCTGTAAGGTGAACGACCTAACCACAGCGCGGCTCAAACAAGCCATCCGCGCGCACACTCACATCCGCCCGTATTCCCGCAATTTCAAATCAGGACGACTAATTGATTATCACACGATAATCGAATTAATAAATAATTGACCCCGTATACTAGTGATTAATTATGCTATGATTAATTTAACAAGATTATGGGAGGGGTTTCAATGCATCCAGGATTATTACTCGTTAACTTAGGCTCCCCAGCATCCCCGACAACGCAGGATGTGAAAACGTACTTACAAGAATTCTTAAGTGACCCAAGCGTCATCGAAATGCCAGCTGCACTGTGGCAACCATTGCTTCGCGGCATCATCTTACCGACACGCTCATGGCGCTCCGCTACCTTTTATCAAGACAGTTGGCTGCCGGCAGGGTCACCGCTGATCGTTTATAGTGAAAAAATCTGTGAACAGGTCCAAGCTGACCTCCCTGATTGGGACGTGCGATTGGCGATGACGTATGGCCAACCAGACATTGGCGAGACGTTGCAGGCGATGGTGGCGGACGGCTGTGAACAACCAATCGTGCTGCCACTGTTTCCGCAATACACACAGAGTACCCATGGCGGCATTCACCGGCAAGTCGAAGCGACCGGTTTACCGCATACGTTCATCGACCACTTCTACGATAACGCCACGTATATTCAACTACTCGCTGCCAAGGTCTGGGAAAGCTATCAGCAGCACGATTTTGATGCCGTCATTTTCAGCTATCACAGCATTCCGACAGCGATGGTGCGGCATGGCGACCCCTATCAAAAGGAGTGTGAAGCGACAACCGCGGCCGTCTTGGCGCAGCTGCCCGAATTACCGGCGGACAAGGTCGTCACCGCCTATCAATCCAAGTTTGGCCCGATGCCATGGTTAAAACCCTACTTGCGCAATGAGCTGATGCAACTGGTCGAACTTGGCAAACGTAACGTACTGATTGCGACCCCGTCATTTGTCGTCGACTGTCTGGAAACTTTAGAAGAGGATTATGTTCAAAATTATCAGACCTTCAAGTCCAGCGGCGGTGACCGGTTCGAACTCGTGCCGCCAATGAATACGGACCCCCAATTCAGTCAGTTACTCGCTGATTTGGCGGTTCAAAAGTGGGAGGTGCGTGCCCATGCAACCACGTAGCCACCAGAGTTTGGAAGAAATCAATCAGAGTGTTGCCGTCCCCGACGTGCACCAGACCGCGTTTTGGCGTAAATTTCTCGCTTATAGTGGACCCGGCGCGCTGGTAGCAGTCGGCTACATGGACCCGGGCAACTGGCTGACTTCGCTGGCAGGTGGCGGTCAGTTCCAGTATCGCCTACTGACGGTGCTGGCGCTGGCAATTATCGTCGCGATGTTCATGCAGGCGCTGGCCATCAAGTTAGGCGTCGTCGCTCGACAAGATTTAGCGCAGGCGATTGCGGCCAAGTTGCCGCGTCCCATCCGCTATGCGCTCTGGATATTAAATGAGGTCGCGATGATGGCGACTGATATGACCGGCGTCATCGGGACGGCGATCGCATTGAAACTATTATTTGGGTTGCCATTATTAGCCGGAATTTTACTGACGATTGCGGACGTGCTCGTGGTTTTGCTATTCTTACGTTTTGGGATTCGACGCGTCGAATTCTTAGTCTTAGCCGCAATCATTAGTGTCGGCATCATCTTCGGGCTGGAAGTCGGTCGCGCGCACGTCCAAGTCGGTCAAGTGATGCTCGGGCTTGTTCCAAATAGCTTGATTATTAAAAATCATACCGCTCTCGTGCTCAGCCTCGGTATTTTAGGCGCAACCATCATGCCGCATAACTTATACTTACACTCGTCGCTCGCACAGAGTCGCCGTTACGATTATCACGACCCGCTACAAGTCAACGAGGCCTTACGTTTCGCTAACTGGGACTCGACGGTTCATTTGATTGCCGCTTTTCTCATCAATGCGCTACTACTCGTGCTCGGTGGGACCTTATTTTTCGGCCACACCACTGCACTGGCAAGTCTGCAAGCGGTCTTCAATGGATTGAAAAATCCGGCCATCGTGGGTGCACTGGCGAGTCCGTTCATGAGCTGGCTCTTCGCACTCGCGCTACTCATCACCGGCCTGATTTCGTCGATCACCAGTACGCTCGCCGGCCAAATCGTCATGGAAGGTTACTTGCACATCCGCCTACCGCTCTGGCAACGGCGGCTATTGACCCGGGCGGTCACCTTGATTCCAATCTTGATCATTGGCTTTATGGTTGGCTTCAGTGATGCCGCGTTTGAAAACCTGATCATTTATGCGCAGGTTGCGCTCAGTGTCGCCCTGCCCTTCACCTTATTGCCGTTAGTCGCGTTAACGAATAATCGACAGCTGATGGGGTCGCACGTCAATCGCCCCGCTGTGACTTGGCTCGGCTATGGTTTGGCGGGAATTATTACGATTTTGAATGTTTATTTGGTTTATAGTTTGTTTTGAAACCGACTGCGCTGTGTGATAATGGTCATCGTGCAGCAAGAGATTGCCACGTTAAAAATCCGCGTTGGAGTGCCTGCTTTGGACACTTCCAACTCGGATTTTTAGTCGGCTTTCAATTTAACCATTTTAGCGGTTGCGGCGGTTTACTTTCTGAAGAAAAATATCAGCGATGCTTGGCCCAATCATTGACGCACGGGTTACTCACCAGTCGCAGCATTCCTCCGCTGAACTTCAGTCGCAGATTGGAGATGCCTCAACAAGTCCAAGCTGCATGCAGATTAAACCCACAGCCAGCGTCAAGCGTCGAATCAGCATCGCATCGCTAGTGTCCTGCAACCCTACTTAAACAGTTGCCATCCCCAGCAGCGCCGCCAACGCCCCAATCAGGTTAGCCTGATTATGAAATTTAGCGGCCACGATTTGGGGTTGTGATAACGTATCCCGAATCATGGGCAATTGCTCGAGTAGTTCGGCGTACTGCCGCTGAATCATGGGAACGACACTCGGCTGGGCACTGATGCCGCCGCCAATTGCCACCACGTTCAGGTCCATTACGGCTTGAACGTTTAAAATAATCTGAGCCACTTGGTGACCATAAGCATTGAACATTTCCAGCGCCTTTGGGTCACCAGCTGCCAACGCCGCAAACACTTGTCGACCGTCATGTTCATCTGGCAGCTGCAATTCATGCGCAATCGCACTGATCATCCCGACTGCTGAACCCGTCTGCCCGGTTATTTTAATGGGCGCAGATGTGCTGGCCGCTAACATCATACTTAATTCGCCAGCCTGAAAATGACTGCCGCGATACAGCTGGTTATGAATGATCAAGCCACCACCCACACCGGTACCGAGTACCAAGACTAGGCCATTTTGGCAGCCCTGCAAACTTCCCCGCCAATTTTCAGCGAGGGCCGCCGCCTTACCGTCATTTTCCACGGCGACTGGCAACTGATACCGCATCGCTAGAGTTTGTTGTAAGGGGCATTGGTCCAAAAACGGCAACGCCCCGCCATGATAAACGATGCCAGTCTGCGGATCAACTTGGCCCGGAACACTAACTGCAATGCCCGCAATCTGACCGACGTATTGGTCAGCGATGGCAAACAGCTGTTGCCAAAATGCGGCCAAATCCTGGGCCATCGGGACGCTGGTGGCCGGCTGAATCTGACCCCCATTTGCATCGAGTAGTCCGGCCTTTAAGTTCGTGCCACCAATGTCAAAACACAGGTATTGATTAGTCACGTGAATCACCCGCCACGTTTGCCTGGGTGCGATGCACATGCAGATAGTGCCCGACTGCGTAAATGGCAATGCAGATGAAGGCGACACCACTGAGCACCATCATGCCACGCGGTGTGCCATGACCAACCGCGCCAGCCAAGGCATCCATAATCGTTGGCGAGATAAAACACCCGATATTGACGAGCACTAAGACGATCGTCGTCGCCAGATTCAACGACTGTTCGGGTGCGGCCCAATCCAGCCAGTTATACAAGTACGGGACGCCGAGGCCAAAACCAAAGCCTAAAATAACGACGGCAATAAACAGAAAGATGATGTTAGTCGCCACCGCAATCAGCAAGAATCCAGCGGCCACGAGGACAAAGCCTAACGGGAAGATGCGGTCGTGTAAGCGTTTGAAAAAGAAGCCAAAACTGGCACCGATTGGGATACTGACCAAGGTCGATAAACCGGCAATCAACGCAGCAGTACTGGCATTCCCGAGTCCTTCATTGACGATCAGACTGGGTAATTCGTAGGAAAATGGCATATAGAACGTAAACACTAAAAACATCAAAATAGAAATAACAACTACCGGCCGATTGATTTGGTGACTTCCGGTCGCTTTTGTTTCAGTCTGGTTGGTCTGACGAGCGGCCGCCGCGTGTGGTAGTGGCACAAACAGCGCAAATAGAATCAGAACTGGGATCACCAACAAATAAATCGCAAAGGCCGCGTGCCAGCTGATGGTCACTAAGTAACTCACTAAGAACGACGCAATCGCCGCACCAACACTGCCCATCACATTTTGATAGCCAATCATCCGCGCTAGCTCATCCTCATCCCGTTTGTAGAATTGCGGAATCAAGCTGACCGCTAACGAATTGAACAACCCAATGCCCAGGCCAATCAGAAAACGTGAAATCAGAATTGGCACGTAAGCACTCGCATACATCGGAAAAGTCCCGGCAATCAAGGTCACTAACAGGCCGATGATAATCGTCGCTTTTTCATGGAACCACCGCACCATGAACGGACTGATCAACAAACCGGCAACGATGCCAAAATTAGGAATCGTCGATAACGTCTGCACCCCGGCAGCCTGCACGCCTTTGAACGCATGATACATCAGCGGTAAGGCCGAGGCAATCTGTGGCGCCATCATCAAAAATAACGAGATTGACAGCAGTGAGGCCTTGAAAATAAATCGATCTTGATTTGCTTTCATGGTCGTCGCCTCCTATTTACTCAGATGAGCGTTCAAAAAGGCCATTTCATCATCCGTCGCCTGCTTGGCAATGTCATCCTTTTGACTGACTAAGAAGACGTGCCCGCGCGGATGTTTTTCATCACCATACATTTTGAAGACGTGTTCGATCCCCTTCGCGGTCAAAAAGCCGTCGAGTTTGGCCGAATTATTGCGAATAAAATCTTCCGTCGCCGTACAAATGAAGGTCGGCAAGTAGTTCGCTTGAATATACCGTTCGGCTTCGATTTGATTGCGTTGTTTCTGAATCGCTTCCGGCGTGAAGTAAGCGGCTACCGCACCCGTGACCATTCCTTCATCGAGTGGAAAGGCGGCGGCACTGTTCAACACGATGGCCCGGAAATGCAAATCCGTCAGCTGATAGCCAAATAAATCGCGATAGTCCGGATTGGTCAAAATGGCGGCGTACTGTTCAGCCATCTGACCACCGGCACTATCACCCAATAGGAAGACATTATTCCGATCCAATCCATATTCATCGGCATGGTCTGCCACCCAGTGGATATAACGATCGACATCATCCAATTCGTCAGGGAAAACGGCATCCGGCGCTAAGCGATAATTGGGATTGACGAATGCAAAGCCCCGTTGTGCCCAGTTTAACCCGTAAAATTGATAGGTTTCCTTCGTCCCATAGCACCAGCCGCCACCGTGAATATTAATAATCACGGGTAAAGGCCGCGGTGCATCCGTCGGGCGATACAAGTCGAGTAAGTGCCACTTTGGGTCGGGACCGTAACTCAGGTCGTCTAACCGTTCAACACCGGCGACTTCTCGTGGCAAACCGGCATCACGTGCATCATCATTAGTTTTAAACGCGGTCCGTAATTCAATAATTGCTTGCTTTAAGTCTTTTTCAGTCATTGTAAGCGCCTCCATTAATTGCCTTTATCATAAAAGAACGACTCACCAGTTGATAGTGCGAAATCAACCAATTAGTCGTTCAATCTTAGCTTGTTTGTGGTTCGTTGCTTGAGTGCCTTCTCGTGATAGTCACCAATCTTTACGCTTCACTGCTGGCTGGTCCGCCTTAGCCGTCGACGCGGATGCCAAGTTTGCCTCCCCCTTAAAAATTACAGCAGCGGGCTAATGATGGACCACCACCTTTCGTGCAAGGCGCAATTGTTAACCTGCTAGTTCACTGATGCCGGAATCTAATCCCAAGTATGTTTCGTTTTATAAATTTCGGCAGCGGACTGATGATACACCGTTTGGAAAGCGCGATTGAGTGCCCGCGTGCTGGCAAAGCCGTTCATCGAGGCAATCGTCGTCAGGTTGCCCCGCTCACCAAGCAAGTCTTCATACGCATGTTGCGCTCGGACCAGGTTGACGTATTGGCCGACCGTCATGGCCATCTGCTTTTTGAAAAATCGCGTCAGATATTCTTTGGTGACGTTGATTTGTTGGGCCACGTCCGTTAAGCTGATGGGCTCGGTGTAATGCTGGGCCACGTAGGTACTGATCTTCTGGATGCGCTCGACTGCCAGGGCGTCCTTGCCGTACATCACCCCAGTGCTGGCTTTGGCGCTGGTAAAATAAGTTAAAAGTTCTGATAAGATTTGCGCCGTTTCAGCTTCCAGTCGTAAATTAGTCACCGCACTCGGCCGTTGCAAGGCCAAATAAAGCTGATCAAAATGTCCTTGCAGGTTCAGATACATCGCTTGTTGCGCACTGGTAAACTGGTGTGGGTCGTTGACTGCGATAATTTCGGTCTCAATCTTAGGATAAAGCCGCCGCACGTAATCGTAGGGATAAATGACCGATAGTGCCCGGCTTTCGGGCGTATTATGCGTGTGAATGCTGTGAATCAGTTGCGAATTCACGACTAATAATTGCCCGGCGGAGGTGCGAAAATGTTGCCCGTTGATCGTAAAATCATCGATATGGCCGCTGATGGTATAGGACAGTTCAATCCCTTGATGCCAATGCGCCGCAATCTCACTAGGCGCATGCTGATCATGATAATGAATCCACGCCGACAAGGGTTGCGTCCGCGTAACGATTTCGTGTTGAAAACTAGTTGCCAAATCAGTCACCATCCTTAAAGTGTTACGGTCGTTGTTAACGATTTCATTATTTTCGATCCTTGTTATCGATTTCATTGTTAAGTAGCCTGATACTCAGCGGCCATTGATTGGGTGCACTTGCAAATATGAACGGTTGGGATGCTGAATCTTGACCAGCAAGCCCCCCTGCTATGGTAAAATAAAAACCGTGACTATCGCAAGGATAATCACGGCATGAAACGAATTGGCTTGAATATACGTGCTATATATTACTTCGTTTCATACCCATTATAACAGATAAAAGTTACGATGGCTTTTCATAGTGGTTACAAACCAAAATTTTTGCAACCAATGATTACCAGAATAAAACATTTCGTATTTTGATATACATAGCGTAGAAAGGAAGCATTTCAATGGTAAAAATTGCAGTTCTATCCGACGTCCACGGAAACGCAACCGCGCTGGAGGCCGTCCTGGCAGATGCCCGTGCGCAACAAGTCGACGAATATTGGACGGTTGGCGACATGACCGTCAGAGGGCCGGAATCTGAGCGCGTTCTCAGCTTACTGGATACCGTCGCCCCCACTGCGTACGTCCTCGGCAATCACGAAGAAAACTACCAAAAAGTCCTGACGGCAAATCCAAATACCTTTACGAAACCCAAACAAGTCATGGCAACGGTGCTGACGGCATTTGACCGTCGCCAATTAAGTCCGGAACACTTTGAAAGGTGTCTTAACTTACCAATGACAGTTACTAAACAGGTCGGCCCCTTAACAATTCGGCTCCAACACGTGCTGCCAACTGTGGCGAGTGGCCACGCATTGGCACCAACTGCGAGTCAAGCCAATTTTGACGAAGCAACGACCGGTGATGTTGACATTGTGATTTATGCCCACACCCATACGCCCATCATGCGCTATGGCACCGGCGGCAAGTTGATTTTGAACGCGGGCACGGTTGGCTTACCAACTGCCCTTAATCCCAACTTACGACAGCCACGAGCGAACTACTTAGTCTTGACCATCGATGCGAGTGGCTTGCAACAGATCGACTACCGCTCTGTTGATTTTGATTGGAAACAAGCCATCACCATCGCTCATCAGGCCCACCTGCCCTATGTAGAATTTTATGAACAAACCTTACGAACCAATGCTTATCAGTACGCCCCAAGTGCGGTCGCGGCCTACAATACTCAGCACGATATGGCTCAAGAAGCTCGCAAAATTCTACTCGAAAACCGTCGCTGAAAATCTGCTAAGAATCGGGAACAAATAGTTTCATTTTTCTGAAAATTCTGTATACTTTTAAAAGTTGATTACTACTCAGGTGGTAATCGCTGTTCAAGAGAGGAGCCAGAATTATGTATTTCAAACGAGCGACCCTTGATGATTTAGACCAAATCATCGACATTTTAAGTGACGGCCGGAACCAACTCGCCGAAGCTGGTGTGAACCAGTGGCAAGGTGACTACCCGTCGCGCAAACAGATTACAGCGGACATTATGCAAGGTTCAGCCTACTTATTTAACGCGGACGACAATGCCACGGTTGGCGCCGTCGCAGTTGTCCCCTCACCGGATGAAACTTACGATACGGCCAACGCCAACTGGCTAAACACGACGGATCCGTACGTTGTTATTCACCGCGTCGCCATTCACTCCAGTCATGCTGGCCATGGTTACGCCACTCAATTATTCGAAAAAATCATCGCCCACATTGCGGCGGAACATCCCGAAATCAAAAGTATTCGCATCGACACCCACGCGGACAATCTTGCCATGCAACATCTGATTGCCAAGATGAACTTCGAGCGCGTTGGTGACATGGTCGGCGTCTACCACGTTGATGATGTCTGCTACGTTTACGAAAAATTGCTTTAGGCGATATTGATTTAACTAAACTTCCAAACTTGACTGTCCAGCCAGTGTTTGGAAGTTTTTTTTGCGTTCTGGTTAGAATCGGTAGCGTCGTGCGCGGCGCCATTAAAACCCGTGTTCGCACACTATCCCCAGACACGCGGGTTGCATCACGACCACTATAGATGATGTCGTGGATAGGAATTGCCGTATCCACGTTGCTTCACCGTGCCAATAAAGTCGCCAACGCCGCATAACGTCGGGTCCAATCAATGAGTTGTAGTGGCTGACAAGGTTGTTGGAGCAACCAATCCAGCTGAGCTTGTCGTGCGGGCCGATCCAAAAAGACATAGCTCCGCGGCGCGACAAAATTAGTGAATTGCTGCTGCAATTGAGCCAACGGAATATTCGGCAGCGTCGTGAAGGCCGTAATCGGCAACGCCACGCCCTGTGCAGCGTCCTTAAAATAAGCCGCTGTCACATCTGGCGAATCATGTTGAATCAGCGCCCCGACCAAAGCCAATTGATCTGGTGGCAACTGTAGTCCCTTGTCACAGCGCAAGTACAACCGAATCCCGCCATTGGAGCCAGAAGTATAAACGAAGACTTGAAATGGTTCGCTGAAAAAGCGCCGGCGATACTCCAACAATTTCGAACCATCAATGATTGCTTGAGTTGGCCCTGGGTGCAATGAAAATAGCAATGTCGGCCGATCATGTAAATAGAAATCTGCAACCGTGGACATCTAATCCTTCCTCTCTAGATTATTAGGCTTAGTATACCGTAATTTGAGCACCACAGCCACTGATAAGGTTCACTAATAGTACGAACGATATTATTGTTTTTAGATATTAAGTTCTTTATTTCATGCCATATAATGGATTTTATTGATGTATAGCGGTATATTATTCATATATCCGAATGTATCGTGTTGGTGGTTCAATTAACTGACCATCATCGATAGTTTGTCATCAGTCGGCGTCTACAGCAAAGATTCTGCCATTCGTCACGATTACATGACGTTTCAAATGCTCGGTTCACTCAAAATCACCTAGATTGGAGTCATTAACGTGCAGCAATATCAATTACGCTTAGGCCCACTCACCCGCAATTTGCCATTAATTAAAATCGCACCAAACACGCGCATTGCCTCGTTCGTTTTGCTTGGTGATGCGGAACTAACTCAGTACGCCGCTCAACGATTGGCACAGCGACTGACACACACCCCATTTGATTATCTGGTCACGATGGAGAGCAAAGGCATTCCTTTAGCGCAGGCTCTGAGCCAATTGACCCACCATCCCCGCTTCATCGTGCTGCGCAAATCGGTCAAGCCGTACATGACGCACCCCCATACGATAGCGGTGACGGCCATCACAACCCACACGCCGCAGCAGCTCGTCTTAGATGACGCGGACGCCACCCTCCTTCGCGGCAAACGCGTCGTAATCGTTGATGACGTCATCAGCACGGGCGGCTCACTGGAAGCTGCCAATCGCCTGCTACAACAAGTCGGCGCACAGATTGTGGCTCAGACGGCAATTCTGGCAGAAGGTGCAGCTGGCACACGAACAGACATTGAATTTTTGGCTAAATTGCCACTGTTTGATGGAAATAGCTCAGAATAATATAACTAGTAGTAGTGAACCGCGCCGCAGAAACAGATTTAACGGATGATTTTATAGCCATTTTTGGCTTTATCAGTATTGTATGACCATTTAGACCGGTCAATTATAAATTCGTTTATACGGCAATTTTGGGCCGAATTCGAGCGATTCGCGAAATCTTGAGAAGCAATCATTTTTCAATGGCAATGCTAATTCAACTAAAATGATAATCACGCCATACTTTCACGGAAGATATTTTAGACAATTGACCGTCATCTACTAATGAATCTACTTGCAATGACCTGTCAGTCTGGTATGCTAAACCCAAGTTGATGTAAAACCTCAATTTTGCGATTTTGTATTGTTGATTTGACGGGATTTGTTTAGTCTGTTCCCCGTGTATGCGGGGGTGATCCCCGAAAAGTTACGGCTAATCGTTCCGATAAGTTCTGTTCCCCGTGTATGCGGGGGTGATCCTGTTAAGTGAACTTGGTCAAGCGACAAGTGATACTGTTCCCCGTGTATGCGGGGGTGATCCTAACGCTGATGATGCTAGCGTGTCTATTAAATTCTGTTCCCCGTGTATGCGGGGGTGATCCTAATTTCTTCAGCTTTAGCTAGCCCTGGGAAGACTGTTCCCCGTGTATGCGGGGGTGATCCTCTCATCTCCATATCGCAAGGCACCCAGCGCTTCTGTTCCCCGTGTATGCGGGGGTGATCCCACATCAAACATATTTCAACCAGCGGTCTTAAACTGTTCCCCGCGTATGCGGGGGTGATCCCACTGTTGAGAACGATTAATAGCACGTCACAGCCTGTTCCCCGCGTATGCGGGGGTGATCCTTAAACCCAATCCATGTATCTTCCAGTATCTCACTGTTCCCCGCGTATGCGGGGGTGATCCTTGTGATTCGGCCGCGTATTTCTTATCAATTGTCTGTTCCCCGCGTATGCGGGGGTGATCCTCAACCGCCGAACTTTACCAGCTTTCGCCCGTTCTGTTCCCCGCGTATGCGGGGGTGATCCCGGAATTGAGAACAAAGCTAAGTGTGAACGGTCTTGTTCCCCGCGAATGCGGGGGTGATCCCATCTCATGTAGGTTAGGGAACTCCACCGAATACTGTTCCCCGTGTATGCGGGGGTGATCCTCTTCTTGGACGGAAGCCGGTAAAATATTCTTTGCTGTTCCCCGCGTATGCGGGGGTGATCCTGCCATCATGGGGACCACCGGCTAACAAAATTGCTGTTCCCCGCGTATGCAGGGATGATCCTAAACAAAGCCTAAAATAAGAAAAAGTAACATGCAAATCACTCCAAATTTCTTGCGCATTGAAATATTTAGTAAGCGGTTATCATCCATAGAAACATAAGACCATCAACAAAAGTTTTAGCGCATCAAAAAAATCACATCGCAATGGAAAATGCAGATGTGATCTTTCTGATTGTTCGATAGTTTTTTCGCTGTTGAATCCGCTTATCATTAATACGATGCTCTGTTGAGGCGTAAAAGTAGTACATCTTCAATCCAAATATCCAACAATTTCAACTATGCTATCAATATCAACAAACAATGGATACGTCTCAGGTATCATCATTGCTTGCTCATCATCATAGTTATAGTGTAAATATCTAAAATTATAATGCGTATAAAATTCCAAGGCGTCTGGCAGTGAGCTAACGACTATTCCTATAAGACCGATGTTAAAAACGTGCCTCATCTTAATGACAGTTCTGAAAATATCAAGAATCATGCTCGCTCCAATATGCTTGGCTTGATAATTTTTAGCTACCCCGAACCATGAAATCTCAACTGCAGGCAGTACAATACTCTGATTATTATCTTCCGGAAGACTGCGCAACCCATTAAAAATCTTTCTATCATACGCTGTCTTTACCTCAATAATGCTAGTAGAGGTTGTATAATAACTAACAAGTTGTTTTTCATCGTAATAAACCGTGGTTGATCGTGTGTTATTACTCTCATCTTCCAGAGCCTTCGTTTTCAAGTAATTATTGACTACCCTATTTCCACAATCAAATTCATTTAGTAGATGAGTGTCAGTCAAACCGGAAATGTTACTTTTGCGTATCAAATCGTAGCGTTGCTTTTCTCAAAGAAGTAACTGCCCTATTTATGCTTTTACGCCGTGAAATAGTATCATGTTGCCCCATAGTAGTAGGGAGTAAGTTGTTCATTACATTGTATAAATCTTTGTGCTCTGAAACTGTAATAACTTGCTTTAAACTTTTCTTGTCATTCATAACAGCCATAGTTATTCCTCCCATATTAATACCTCATCACCCAATTATAGTCGAGTTCTATTTGCCCTGTAAAGCATATTATCTTAGTCTGGCTTAAATCTTAACATGTGTCTTACTACAAATCAGATGGTTCCAGTTAGAATCAGTGTCCATGCTACAATCAATCCCTTCTACAATCAACCCCTTTAAATCATCAAGAATATTCAGAAAGTACGGCTCTTGTCGTCCCCACCACTCACAGTTATTCGCAAGCTCGGCGCAAGGTAAATTAAGTTAGAATCCAGAGCAAAAAAGGCCGCCATATCCGAAGATATGACGACTTTTTTAAGTATCGAAGGCTATTCAAGATAGCTTATTGATACCGGCGATCGGGGTCGAACCGATACTCCCTCAACGGGAACTGGATTTTGAGTCCAGCGCGTCTGCCAATTCCGCCACGCCGGCAAAATAAAATGGGTGAAACTTACTGATCAGGATTATAACCTTTTCAGGAAAGGCGGTAACCGGATTTGAACCGGTGATGAAGGTTTTGCAGACCTCTGCCTTACCACTTGGCTATACCGCCATCATTTATTGCCCAAACCCAACTGGGTTAGCTGGATTCGAACCAGCGCATGATGGAGTCAAAGTCCATTGCCTTACCACTTGGCTATAACCCAATCAAAGGGCGGTAGGTGGGAATCGAACCCACGCGTGCCGGAGCCACAATCCGGTGCGTTAACCACTTCGCCACTACCGCCATCATGGCAGGGATAGTAGGAGTTGAACCCACACCGACGGTTTTGGAGACCGTTGTTCTACCATTAAACTATATCCCTATAAAGAATGGAGGGGAGTGGATTCGAACCACCGAACCCGAAGGAGCGGATTTACAGTCCGCCGCGTTTAGCCAGACTTCGCTACCCCTCCATAAATGGCGCGGGACGGAATCGAACCGCCGACACATGGAGCTTCAATCCATTGCTCTACCGACTGAGCTACCGAGCCATATCATTCTTCATGATGGAGTTTATTAAATTATTGATGAATAAATTCTCATCAGATGGAGGATACAGGGCTCGAACCTGTGACCCTCTGCTTGTAAGGCAGACGCTCTCCCAACTGAGCTAATCCTCCATAATGACCCCTACGGGATTCGAACCCATGTTACTGCCGTGAAAGGGCAGTGTCTTAAACCACTTGACCAAGGGGTCATATTTATATATCTAACTAACGGAGAGTAAGGGATTCGAACCCTTGAAACAGGTATAACCCGTTTACAGCATTTCCAATGCTGCTCCTTCAGCCACTCAGACAACTCTCCATGGCTTACCGTAGATAACTCCGACAGGCGGGCTCGAACCGTCGACATCTTGATTAACAGTCAAGCGCTCTACCAACTGAGCTATGTCGGAATAATCGCATGGCAACGTCCTACCCTCGCAGGGAGCGATCCCCCAACTACTCTCGGCGCTAAGAAGCTTAACTTCTGTGTTCGACATGGGAACAGGTGTATCCTTCTCGCCATCGTCACCACACTATTGAGAAACTTGTGCTCTCAAAACTAGACAATATCAAATGTTTCATATGAACCGGAACACCAATTACTTGGTTAAGTCCTCGACCGATTAGTATTAGTCCGCTTCATGCGTCACCGCACTGCCACTTCTAACCTATCTACCTGATCATCTTTCAGGGGTCTTACTTCCATAAAGGAATGGGAAATCTCATCTCGAGGTGTGTTTCACACTTAGATGCTTTCAGCGTTTATCACATCCATACGTAGCTACCCAGCGATGCGCCTGGCGGCACAACTGGTACACCAGAGGTATGTCCATCCCGGTCCTCTCGTACTAAGGACAGGTCCTCTCAAATTTCCTACGCCCGCGACGGATAGGGACCGAACTGTCTCA
>NZ_JAMSKY010000030.1:0-7799 GCF_023806745.1 Lactiplantibacillus sp. B652
AGGTTTACTACGAACAATCATTACTCTACCATTTGGCTCAATCTGCCATTCAATTGTGTCAGTAGACCGAACTTTTAACAGCTCACGTACTGTTTTAGGAATTGTAATCTGATTTTTACTTGTGATCTTCGAGCTAACCTTAGTTACATTACCTGCACTCACAATACCATCTCCTTACTTTTTCCTTACAAAGATAATAACATAACTGCTTTAATATCTCAAGAAAAGGGGCTAAAACTATGCAACAAATCGTCTTACCAATCAAAGATTCAAACGTCCTGACCGAAGTACAAGATACCTTATTACACAATTTTAGAGCTGGTCGTCGTAACTACACGATTTTTCAGGTTGGCAAAGCCACCTTGTTACGGGTAAGTGATGTTATGCGCCTTCGTTGGACCGATGTCTTTAACGAAAATGGAACCGTGCGTCAGAATGCGTTTATACACGACAAAAAAACCGGTAAAGCTAATTTGCTCTACCTAAAACCAATTCAAACTGATCTATTAACTTATCAAGCTTGGTACCAGGAACAAAAACTACACTCAACTTGGTTATTTCCTTCAACTCAACACCCTGATCGACACATTACTGAAAAACAATTTTATAAAATAATGAGTAAGACTGGTGACTTGTTAGGTATTAATTACTTAGGCACGCATACAATGCGTAAGACGGGTGCTTATCGCGTCTACACCCAATCAAATTATAATATTGGGCTCGTCATGAACTTGTTAAACCACTCCAGTGAAGCCATGACACTAACTTATTTAGGCTTAGATCAAGCTAGTACCGAAAATATGTTAGATAAAATTGATTTTGGTTAATCCCCTTAAACTCAATTGAGCAACATTTAAATTCTCCTTTATCAGTACCGGTCATGTCGCCAAAACATGAGCTTTTCTGCGTCCCAGTCCGTCAGCATCTTTACAGCTTCGACCATCCCCCAGAAACTGACAATGATGGCGCCGGCAATCAGCACCATCAGAATCAACCCAAGAATACTCCCGCCGAAAGGGTGTGATCTCGCCAACGTCAGCACAAAATCAGTAAGTCTGTTAAGTCCTAATCCACGCCAAACACCGTCCCAGAGAAGTGCTTTGAACAGTAACAAAATCATGACGGCAAAAAACAGGCTCACGACACCACCGGCAAGGTTCGGTATCAACTCCCGCCAGAACTGTTTTTTCTCTCGGTCTGCTAGTCTTTCCCGTTCGTCATCCAGTTTGGTCTGTGCTTCTTTGACCGCTTTACTACGCCGGTCGATGTCGGCCAGCAACTGCTTCTTGACTCCTTCCACGTCGAGCTGGCTGGCCTGCTCCTGTAGTCGGGCACCTTGCTGTTTCAAAATCTTGTTAACCTGCTCGTTATAGCTCGTTTGGTCGTTCTTTAGTTGCTGGCTGGCCTGTTCCTGTATTTTGGCGGGGTTGACCGCATGGGCCACCTGTCGAGCGACTTCTTGCCGGATAATTACTTGAATAGCGGGGACTTTCGTAAAGTCGATTTCCCCGTTATCGTAAGCTTTCAAAAGCTGTACCAGTGCCTGTTCGTTTTCTGTCATAGTTCTGGCCCTCCTTGTTCATGCGTTCGCTCACGGTATTTATGGGCTTGCCTCTTACTCCTATCCGAGTTGAGCTTCTTCAAGAAATCTCCCGCCACGGATTCTTCCGGCGGTGCCGGCTTAGCCTGTTTCGCCTTGTCAGCATTGAGTTTCTTCAAGAAATTGTCTGCCACGTTCGGCGTGGGTTCCGCTGATCCTGTCTGGGCGAGTTGTTCTACCTGCCGTTTAGCTTCCGCCTTTTCCTGTGCTCGTTTCCTGATGAGCTCGGTTAGCTCGGCAATCTGGCGGAATAGCTTTCTGGCTTCTTCTTGAATTTTGGCAATGGTGGCGCTTAGACCGCTCAACTCACGGTTACCCGCCTTGACGTCAATGTTGGTTTGAACTCGTTCCGAGCGGTCGCCCATCTCACGGGCCACGTGTCCTTCATGGATAGTCGGTATCTGTTCCACACCTTGGCGTTCATAGCTTCGATGGTCAATTTTATTTTCCGGCGCCAAGTACTGGTTACAGCTCTCGGCCCAACTTTTACGCCAAATTTCGGCGTTGCTCCGGTCGTTCCAATCTGTGTAGGATTCGGTGTTACGTTTCCACATTTTCCGACCACGGGCGCCAATCTTCTGCTGACCCGTCTTAGGGTCGATTTGCGGGACTTTAGCCCCGTCCTCGTCTAGTAAGTAGGTACTCTTCTGTTTCGGCGCCCAGGTACCGTTTTTTTTGATTGCCCGGGTCGTCAACATGATATGAGCATGAGGGTTGCCATCTTCTTTATCGTGGATTGACCAGTCAGCACACATGCCACGGTCGACAAAGCTTCGCTGCACGTAGTCGTGTACCAATTTTTTTTGCGTGTCACGGTCAAGCTCCTGTGGTAACGCCACTTCAACCTCACGGGCCAGCTGGGCGTTGGCCTTGGATTCCTTTTCCTGAACGGCATTCCAGAGCACCTCACGGTCGTAATACTCGGCCGGCGCCTGCGAGGGAAGCTGGATTTCGCTATACTCCACACCGTGCTTTTTAGTGAAATCTTTCGTTTCGCCGGTCTCACGGTCTTTAAGCTTACTGCCAGAGCGGTAAGCGGACGAAGCCACGGCCGATTGGCCTTTACTTCGGCTAATGGTTTTCAGTGAGAGATGATAAATCGCCATGACGTTGACCTCCGATTTTGACTTTGACCTTGGTTTTGAATTGGGGTTTGATCCTCACAATCTTGTTCATCATTAGGAGCCTAAAGGCGACTTTTGATGATCAGGATTGTGTGAGATTTTAAAAATTTGATGAGGCGGAAAAAGCCGAAAATCAAATTTTTAAAATCGAATGCCTTTGATTCTGTCCTGCCGGCAAGGCAACCGGCGGTAGCCCCAGCGGAGCGAGCACATGAGCGTAAGCGAAAAATATGTATGCGTAGCGTACATATAAGTGCGCCCTTAGCAGGGGGCAACTAATTCATAAAACCAGTATAGCATTCTTATCCTTTAAACAGTATACTTCACTTGTAGAACATTTAGTAAGTTAAAAAGGAGTTAGGAAAATGCCAGAACCCAATGAAGAGATTAAGAAAACGGAAGCCCGAATTGCTAAACTAGACGAACAGCAAAAACAACTTAAAGCTAAAAAAAGGGTCTTACGTAACCGACTTAGTCAGCAAGCTCGCAAAGCTCGGACCAAACGGCTGATCGAAAAAGGCGCCCTATTAGAAAAATTGCTTGACGACCACGGCGATGCAGCTCAAATCGAAAAGGAGTTACAACAACTGTTAAGCGCTGAAAATCGCTATCAAGAACTAAAACAATTTACTAGCAAGATTAAATATCAAGACCAATCAACTGTGTTTCAGCATTTTGTACAGGAAATCAAAAGTCACTAGTCCTTATACCCGTCTGAAATGAGTTTTAAGCCATTCAAACTCATTATGGCATAATTAGTCATGGGCCGAATTCAAATTTCCTAAAATTGTCCTCTCGGCTAATTTTTATATACTATGCTTATTTACTTAACCTAACCGAATCTGCAACGAATTGAGATTCGGTTTTTATAGCAGCAAG
Organism: Lactiplantibacillus sp. B652; assembly: GCF_023806745.1. Classification (NCBI taxonomy): domain Bacteria; kingdom Bacillati; phylum Bacillota; class Bacilli; order Lactobacillales; family Lactobacillaceae; genus Lactiplantibacillus; species Lactiplantibacillus sp. B652. The sequence continues at coordinate 3,604 of NZ_JAMSKY010000030.1, forward strand.
ATTTAGCTCTAATACTTGTCGTTGTCAATACTGCCAATAAGTTGACCTAGTCTGATAGGAAAATAGCCAATTTGATTGTTCACAATCAAATTTTAGGAAAGTCCATTTCTTACGCGTAGTGCTAGTTAAATTTAGACAGTTAAAAATCCCGTACTCCCCCTCTTTAATTTTCAAAACGGATTTATTTAAGCCCCCTAAAAACGTGGATATGTTCAGATCATATATTAATTTCACTCAATGCAACCAGCTGGTGCGTGCTTACATATCAACATCCAGATAAAATAAAGTCATAATTTACGAAAGGAGTAAGAAAAGATCACATTCGCTGAAAGCTTAAAAAAATTACGGCACGACAACTCACTGACACAAAGTGAGCTAGCTGAAAAATTATATATTTCGCGTCAATCTATTTCTAAGTGGGAACTAAATAAAAGTTATCCCGATATCGATAAATTAATACTACTCAGTAAAATATTTGATATCAGTATTGACGAGCTCTTGGGTCAAGATAAACTTTTAAGAAAGGATATTATTATGAAAAGCACTCTTTACAGAAAAAGTATCAGCATTTTGAAGTATTTAGGCCTATTAGTGGCAACTATTTTATTGTTTTTAGGACTAAACTTTTGGAGCAATCAGCTTGATGACTTGCATATTCAAGATGTCAAAATCTACAATACATTTTTCGCCATGGAAAATGGAAAACCTACTTTTTACCTATATGGCAAATTAAAGCCCACCTTTGCCAGTTATAGCGGCGGTGCCTTCACTCAGTACAACAACAGCAACGGTGGCAACTACGGTTGGAACACTAGTAAAAACAACGTCTACATCAATGGCCAACAAACCCATAGCCCGTTTGGCTCAAAAGAAGTCGTGTTTCGTATCAAAAGTGATTCTAAAGAGGGGTTAACATTACTAAACCAAAACCTATACCTTACCGACCATCACCATCACAAAATAAAAATATATAATGCCAAAACTAAAACCCAGCCATACAGTATAAACCAGAAAGATACTCAAAAATTCATTAAGCAAAATAAGCTACACTAGTTAACATAATCCCCAAATTAATCAAAGTACCCCTACTAACACCATGTTAGCAGGGGTACTTGTTTTTTACTTTGTGAAATTAAATTGGTCTAGGTAAAACGATCAAATCAAAGCCTATTTTAACAGCATTCTTATTTTAGGAAAGTTAGTGAATTCTAGCCAATGGTGGAACCTGATCACGGCTAACTTTCTTATAATTAGTCACACCAAATTTAGGATTATATGTAATTCTAATGATCTGTCCCTTATGAAATGGCCCTAAATCATCAGCAACCGTGTGAACCTCTAACCGTTGCCGATTCCCATACTTATCTTTAGCAATACCACGATAAACATAGCCGTTCTGTGTAATCCCAACCGGAACTGTTACAGGAAATGATTCACTACTACCATTAACTCGCATGTAGTAATAATCACCACCATACCGATAAATATGCCACCCAATACTTAAAACTGTAACTCCAACTAGGAAAACAACCAAGACACTTTCTATCCAATGATTTTTAATTGCAGACTTACTCAAAAACAAATCCCCCTAAACTCTATAAAAACACTTAAAACTAACTTGACTTTGGTTTCGCCCTTTGCTGTTCAGAACGCTTGAGCCTGAGCGGGATATAGTTTTCCCCTTGTTTTGCGAAGAAGAAAACTTTTTGTTGTTCGTCACGAATCACCGTCACGTAAAAACACTTGTATTGTTACTATTGCGCTTGTAGATTAGCCTAACTAATTTAGCCTATAAAAAAAGCACCCTTTATAGGTGCCAGCAATCATTTATTTTCAGTTGTTTGGATCACTGGCCTTGCGTAATAGCCCTGTACTTTCGTACTGCTTTACCGCCCGCCCCGTGCGTGGGGCATACGTTCGGAAGAAACCTAAATACAAGTATAGGTTAATTCCTAACGGGAGTTTATAGCGGCGGCTCTCGTTTGACCTGTCGACTTGTTTCAGTAGCTTGTTAACCGGCTGTCAGTCCTCGAAAGGTAGAATTAACTTGCTTGGCTAGAATGTTGCCACTCTAGTAACGGGGCTTGGCTCCCCCGTGATCCAGAAAAATTCAACTCTACCTACTTGAAAAATCTTACAATAGTAGGTAAAATGAACACATAAACTTTGATAAGGGTTATGTGTTCCCCCGGTGCCCACCGAGGGAATTTTTTTGTCTATTTAATTTACTTACAAACATAATTATACCCCCCGACTACTTGAATAGTCGAGGGGTATTTTATATTAGCCTCGTTTTAACCAGTCAAAGAAACCCTTTTTAGGCGTTTTATTGTCTTCCACCTTATGATTATCCTCATTCGGTTCTAAACCATCTGTATCGTCCTTATTTGGGCTCTCACTAACCTTTTGTGGGGTGTTATCAGCATTACCATCTAACAATTTCTCATTTTGACGGTTAGTTGCTAAATTCAGTTGTTGCTGTTGATCCAGTAATTGCTGAAACTTGTCTATCTGATTATTTTTAGCCTTAATCTCTGCTTTAGCGTCTTCTAAGTCTGCACGTAATTGCTTCACTAGATCACTTTCATTGTCGGTCTTGGGACTACTTGAAATATTATAATAGCTTTCTATAGCCTCTACAGACTCTTTAGTGAAATTATACTTACCCTTAGCATCTTTCTTAGGCTGCTTATCAGCCGGTATTTCTTTGATTATCTGATAAATACGACCATTTGTAACATTTAATCGTTTAGCAATGCTTGATATAGTCTCCATTAACATTACACTCCTATACTCAACAATTATAAGCCTACATCTAACTAAATAATCATAGTAAAAGGCTATGTATAGTATATTATAGTGGAACGATGCACTAAAGCAAGTCAACGAGGGCTTAGAATACGTCTCTCAACATATAATATAATTCTATCGTGGAGAGTTTTAAGGGTAGTGGCTGTTTTTGCTTGAAAGGTGGTGGTGCATATGCAATATACTGCACCCATACTAGGAAAAGTTTTCAGCCATGTTAGCTTGGTGCTGGTTTGGTCTAGCAGTCGCAAGACTTGCTTACCAAATTTATCGAGACAACAAAACCAAACAAAAAATACTAAGCTTAGTATTTTTTGTTTGTCACCTAAATTTGAGTTTTTTCCAACTTTTAACCAGAATCGTTTTAATCACTCATCCATTTGAACAATAGCCAGTCCTAGTTTACAACAGGTTTCGATTTTACTTCGTTTAGAATAGGTTATACTAGACAAAAAATCAGCTCCTAAAAAATGGGCTTGTGGTAAACACCATTTTAAAGGAAGCTGATATTTTTCCCGAACAGCGTTGGGATTAATTTTACAATCTACCTTCCATAAGTGAAAGTTTTTTCATAACATTCGTCTCCCTAAAAGGTTTTTAAAAGCAATAAAAAACAAACTTGGTATTGAAATGGCGATAAGGAGTCCGCTAACAAAAAAACTAATCATTAAATTAAACCAGTCATTTTGATAATCACTGCGGGCTTGTAAATCTATTCGGTTGCTAACTGGATTTGTTGAATCATGGTACAAATCAGACAGTTTTTTTGTGGCCTTATCTTCCATATGAATTGACCGTGATTGCAGAGACTTCATATGGAAATTGATTTTTTTAATACTGGGCACCGTCTCTAACAGTAATGGGTATGCGATCAGAAAGGAAATAGTCCAATAGACGTTAACAAAACTCCATTTTAGAGGCATACTGCCATCTGGATTAGCCGTCATAAAGTAAAATACTATTATGAAAAATACTAGTCCATGCAAGTAGTCAGAACAGATTCTTTTTAGTAATTTCATTGAGTATTCTCCTAAACTGGTTAGTCGATTGCTTTGAATTATAATCTTTTTTTAATTATAATCAAATAATACTCATTTTCGATAAAAATATCTCAATTTTACTGATGATCAATAGCTACAATCTACCATTTCAATTTAGAAAATATTCCCAGTTCCATCAAAACGGAGCTAAACAAGATAGTGCATGACATCGATGACTAATACTTTAACACCAAACAGAAAGGGGCTATGAATATATAGGGTCCATAATATACAAATCACCCCTCGAAAACATTGAAAGAATAACCCCCAATATCTATAATGTAGATATTGGGGGCTATTTTGTTGCTTTTATAAATAAATAACATCTGCTTTTCAGAAAAATTGTTG